>NZ_JBMQQZ010000083.1:0-290830 GCF_057362025.1 Bordetella sp.
CGCGCCACACTGCGTGAATGAACATCCGGCAACTCGTTTCATTCGCGCGCGTGGCGCAGCTCGGCAGCTTCGCCGCCGCGGCCAAGGCCCTGCACGCGACGCAATCGACCATTTCGACGCGCATACGCGAGCTGGAGACCACCTGGGGCGTCGAGTTGTTCGACCGCTCGCACCACGGCCTGCAATTGACGGCCAAGGGCGAGGAAATCCTTCCCTGGGCGAAGCAGATCATCGCCCTGTCCGAGCGCATCAGTTTCCATCTGGGCGAACCGGAGGCCATCGCCGGGTTATTGCGCATGGGCGTGGCCGGGCGCATTGCCCACACCTGGCTGCCGCGGCTGATCGCCGCCATCCGCGCGCGCTATCCGCGCGTCCGCTTCGAGATCCGGCTTGGCTTGACGGCCCCCTTGCTGCAAATGGTGCGATCCGGCGAGCTGGACATCGCCTTTGCCGGCGCGCCCATCACCGATCCCACGCTGGAAGCGGTGTCGCTTGGCCATGACGAATTCGTATGGATGGCTTCGCCGGAACTGGATTTGCCGGTCGAAAGCACGTTGACGCCCGCGGATCTGGCGCAATATCCCATCGTCGGCCTGTCGCAGGCCTCGCCGCACTACCCCGCGATCGCGCAGTGGTTCGGCGCGGCGGGAGTGGAATACAACCCCTTGATCTCCTGTAGCGACATGGGGGTGGCGGCCAAGCTGATCGCGGCGGGCCTGGGCGTGGGGCTGCTGCACCGTGCCTCGCATCGGAACGAGGTGTTGGCCGGGCTGTTGACCGTGCTGGACACGTCGCCCGCCTTCCCTCGACTGGAATTCGTCGCCGTGCACCAGCGCGGCAATACCAGCCCGCTGGTCACGGCCGTGGCGCTGCTCGCGGCCGAGGTCAGCGACTTCCCGCGGGAAGCGATGCCGCCGGCCTGAACACTCAGAGGCCGTGCCGTCGTCATCGGGAAGGATGCGCGGCTGAGCAGCGTCGCCCTGCTTGCATCAACGCGCGGCGGTTTTGATGCCCGTCTTCTGGATGACCTGCGCCCACTTGGCACGCTCGCCCGCCATGAACTTGCCAAAAGCCGCCGGCGTCATGCTTTGCGGCTCGGTGCCGATGCCGGTCAGCTTTTTCCGGATATCGTCCCGCGCCAGGATCTTGGCAGTTTCCTTGCTGAGGATATCGACGATGGCCTGCGGCGTGCCCGTGGGCGCTACCAGGCCATACCAGACCGTCACATCGTATCCCGGCAGGCCCTGCGAAGCCACCGTCGGAATCTGGGGAACCATGGGAGACCCATGCGCGCCGGTCACGGCCAGGCCGCGCAACTGCCCGGACTTCACCATTGTCGCGGCGGTCGGCATATTGTCGAAGACCAGATCCACGCGCCCCGCCACCACTTCGCTCACCGCTTGCGGTCCGCCCTTGAATGGCACATGGGTCATCTCGATGCCGGCCATGGATTGGAACAGCTCGGCCGACATATGCGGCGACGAACCCGTGCCCGCGCTGCCATAGAACAGTTTGTGCGTCTTGCCGTAGGCGATCAGCTCCCGCACGTTTTTGACGGGCAGCGATGGATTGACCAGCAGGATGTTCTGGATGCCCGCCACCAGCGAGATCGGCACGAAGCTGCGTGCGGCGTCGTACGGCAGGTCATTCTGCAAGGCGGGATTCACCGCCAGCGCCGAGCTCGACCCCATCAGCAGCGTGTAGCCGTCCGGCGCGCTGCGCGCCACGACGCCGGTACCCAGCGCGCCGCCGGCACCCGGGCGGTTTTCCACGACAACGGGCTGGCCCAGGTCCAGGGTCATTTGTTCGGCCAGCGTGCGCGCCAGCACGTCGGACGTGCCGCCCGGCGTGAACGGAACGACGATCTTGATGGGCCGCTCGGGATAGGCGCCGGCGTGCGCCGTCCCCGCCCATCCCAACGGAAGAATCAATGACAACGCCGCCAGCAGGCGCGTGCCGATGCCACGCATCGCGCAGGAAATGTCCATGGAATACCCCTTGTGTCGTTATCCGGAAGGCCGGTGTCCATGTCCCCTCGCCTTCGCCGCTGGTGCTTCTATACAGCTTTTTATGGCGGTCCAATCATCAACCGTGATATGAGCGGCGCCCTTCGTCGCGCAGCCACAGCCGCAGCAGGTGCCGCTTGCGTTCCGGTTCTGGATAATCCACGAACCCCGTGCGGCGATGTCCGCAACGGCGATTGTCGACGATCTGAATCTGGCCGCGTTCGAAGAAGAACTCGCGGTTCCAGCGTTCTTCGCGCATGATGGATTCCAGCGCGTCCAAGGCTTCGAAACCCAGCGGATCCAGCTCCTGTCCCGCGAGGTGATAGCCGCTGAGGGTCTGATGGCGCGACAGCTTGCAGTTCAGCCATTCTCCGTCATAGGTGAACAGCGGACGGCTCAGCACCATCGGGTCGCCCGGATAGTGTTCGCGCTGACGGTTTGCCAGGAACGGTTGATACAGGCGCTCGACGAGTTCGATGGGATGCCGCTTCAGCATCTCGTTGTAGACCGAATAGAAACTGACGATGCTATTGATGCCGCCCGCCATGGCCGGATGCAGGCAGAACAAGGCCACATAGTGCGGCGGGCACAGGTTGTAGTTGTTGTCGGTGTGGAAATTCTGGTCCTTGCTGGTCGTGTCGCCGCGCACCGAAGTGCTGTAGGCACGGCCCTGGTCCTTCACGTCGTAGATCATCTTGCCGTCGAAACTCTGCGCCACCGGCCGGGCCACCATTTGCCCCAGCATCCAGTAGATGGCGCGGTTTTCCTCTTGCGAATACCGCTGCACCGGCACCTTGTCCAGGATCACGAAGCCGACGCCATGCTGCAGTATTTCGCGGGCGCGCCGCATCATGGCCATGCAGTGCGGCATGTCGAAATCCGCGGGCGTCAGCAGCAGGGTGGGCAGCGGATTGCGGCGCAAGGACTCGACGAAGGCTTCGATTTCGGCCAGGCTATCGTCGCCGATATGGATGATGCCATCATCCGGCGCCAGCGTATCGCGCTCCCAGACGATGGGCCCCTCGAGCGGCGTGTCGCGTATCGGCGGACGGCCCGGCGCAGACGTGTCGAGTATGGTGACTTCCTCGCCTTCGGCAAGATCCCGTGTGCGTTCGACTTGCATTTCCATGAATGCGTTTTCCCTTGGTTGCGGTTCGTGGGGAAGTATAGGAACGCAGGCGTGGCGGCAAAAACGAATTATTCCGTCGCGGCGGCGACGGGAAATCCGATATCCGGGATTACCATAGGCGGCGGCGCGCGCAGCCTCGGCTACCCGATGCGCGCGCGCTGGATGGCCGCCCCGCGACGCGCCGCCATCCCTGAACCTCATACAAGAACCGGACGACGGAGACATCCATGCAACAGCCCGATCCCCTGCAACTGACCCGGACCGTCCTCGAACGGGTCGCCAATTCACCCGACCCGCGTTTCCGGCTGTTGATGACGACGCTCGTCACCAAACTGCATGAGTTCATCCGCGAAGTGGACCTGACGCCCGAGGAGTGGATGGCGGCCATCGAATTCCTGACGGCCACGGGCCAGACCTGTACCGACAAGCGCCAGGAATTCATTCTTTTGTCCGATACCCTGGGGGCGTCCATGCAGGTCGTCATGCTGGCCCAGGCGCGGGCCTCGGCCTCGTTGCCCGAGGGAGTCGCCGCCACGCCCGCCACGGAGGCCACCGTCCAGGGCCCGTACTACTGGGAAGGCGCGCCCGAGCGCGAACTGGGCAGCAATATCGCCGAGGGCGTGCGCGGCGAGCCCGCGTATTACCACGGCCGGGTCACGGACACCGCCGGGCAGCCCCTGGCGGGCGTCCTGCTCGATATCTGGTCCGGCGACGGCGAAGGCGTCTACGACATGCAGGTCGCGGGCCAGAACGAAATGCTGGCGCGCGCGCGTTTACGCACCGACGCGCAGGGCCGCTATGCCTTCTGGTCCATCCGGCCGAGCTACTACCCTATTCCCATGGACGGCCCCGTCGGCAGGATGGTCCAGGGTTTCGGCCAACACCCCAACCGGCCAGGCCATATCCACTTCAAGGTCTCGGCGCCGGGCCACGCGGAGATCACCACGCATATCTTCGTCGCCAATAGCCCGTACATCGAATCCGACGTCGTTTTCGGCGTGCGCGACAGCCTGATCGTCGAATTCCAGCCGCATGCCCCCGGCCTCGCGCCGGATGGCCGCGAGATGAAGGCGCCGTTCTGGACGGCGGAGTACGACTTCCGGCTGGCGCCTGCCCGGGCATGACTGTTGCTGTTTCCCGCCATCGCATTGACCCTGTTTGGCGATGGCACGCATGGAAACTGCTTCGAAATCACTATTGGAATGCCTGCGTCCCGGCACGACCCCGGATCCTCTGGGGCGTTTCGGGACGTTGTGCGCCGCCGCCGGCCGCACCCGCGACGCCGCGGAAATCGGCTCGATATTCCAGGACATCGCCGGTGGCCTGACGCACACGGTACCGACACCGGGAAGCGGACGCACGTTGGCACGCTGGCGTGTCCTGGCCGACATCGCTGCCAGCAGCCTGCCGCTGGTCAAGCTGGTCGAGGGGCATCTGGATGCCGTCGCCATCCTGCATGAACTGAACCTGTGGAGCGAGGTCCAGCCGCGGGACATCTGGGCGGTATGGTGCGCCGAGCCGCCCGGCATGCGCGTGACGGCAGCCGTCGACGACACCGAGGTTCCCTGCCGCGCGCGCGTGTCCGGAATCAAGCCATGGTGTTCCGGCGCGGCCAGCGTGACACGCGCGCTGGTCAGCGTGTGGAACCCGCGGGGGCAGCCCTGCCTGGCGGCGGTCGACATGGATGCCCCCGGTGTACGGCTTGGCGAGGGCTGGCACGCTGTCGGCATGGGCCCCACCGCAAGCGTCGATGTGGAGTTCGATAACGTTCCGGCGGTCCTGGTCGGCGCGCCGGAAGCCTATGTCCAGCGGCCCGGTTTCCTGCATGGCGCGGCCGGCGTCGCGGCCTGTTGGTATGGCGCCTGCGCCGCCATCGCCGACGCGGTGCGGCTGGGGGCCCGTCGCCGCCCGGACGATGCGCACACCCTCGCCCACCTGGGCGCGATCGATATCAAGCTGGCACAGGCCGCCTCGCAGATGCGTGCCTGTGCCGCGGCCATCGACGCCGACCCCGGGCAGCCTCATGCGCGCGCGGTGTGGCGGGCCCGTCTGGCGGTGGAGGATGCGGCGCATGCTGTGCTGGAACGGGCGCCGCGCGCGCTGGGTCCCTCCCCCTTCTGCAAAGATCCCACGTTGGCCGGCCTGCTGGCCGACCTGCCGATCTACCTGCGCCAAAGCCATGGCGAACGCGACCTGGCGGCACATGGCCGCGCATTGATCGAGGCCTCGGAGACCGCGCCATGGACGCTTTGATCGACCGGGTCATTCGCGGCACCGGGACATCCGAAGCGCGTTGGCAATCCTGGCTGGACCGGAATCCCCCGCGCCCCATCGATCCGCTTGGCCTGGTGCAGCCGGCGGGAACCTTGCACATCGTCGCCCCGCATCCGGACGACGAGATCCTGGGTTGCGGCGGGATCATGCGAAAGGCCTGGCTGGCCGGCGTGCCGCTGAGCATATGGGCCGTCACCGATGGCGAACGGAGCCATCCGGACTCGCGCACATGGCAACCCGCCCGGCTTGCTCGCGAGCGGATACGCGAAAGCAGCGCCGCATTGGCATTGATCGCGCCCGGAGCCAGCCGCCATCGGCTCGAAGTGGCCGACGGCAGCGTGGAGGCGTTCGAGGACGACATCGCGGACCGTCTGGCCGCCTCGATCCACCCGCGCGACACCGTGATCGCGCCGTGGCAATGGGACGGCCATCCCGATCACGAATCCGCGTCGCGTGCCGCCTTTCGCGCCGCGCGCGCGCGAGGCGCGCGTTTCCTGGAAGTGCCGATATGGGCCTGGCATTGGATGGATCCCGAAACCGGCGCGTTTCCCACCGAGCGCGCGCGCGCCGTCCGCCTGGGCGACGAGACACTCGGCCTGAAACGGCGCGCGGTGCAGTGCTTTCGTACGCAGCTGGAGGCCGACTCGTCCACCGGCAAGCCGCCGGTGTTGACACCGACCATGCTGCAAAGGGTGGACCGCCCCTTCGAGGTGATATTCGAATGAACCGGTTCGACTCGCTGTACAGGCAATGCGCCGATCCCTGGCAGGTACGGGCATCCTGGTACGAACAGCGCAAGCGCGCCGTGCTGCTCGCCGCCCTTCCCAGACAGCACTACGGACGGATACTGGAGCTCGGATGCGGCAACGGCGAGATGACGCGCTGCCTGGCACCGCGATGCGACGCGCTGGTGGCCATCGACGGCGCGGAAACGGCGATCGCATTGTGCGTCCGTGCCTTGCGGCAGGCGGGTATTGCACATGTACGCACGCATGTCGCGCAACTGCCGGACGAATGGCCGTTGCGGCCGGGCGAAAGCTGCGAGCTGGTTGTTGTATCGGAGCTCGCCTATTACATCCCGGACGCCGGGCTCGCGGCTTTCCTTCAGCGATGCCATGACGCGCTCGCGCCCGGCGGCGAATGGGTCATGTGCCACTACACCAAGGATTTCGACGACCGCCAGCAGCCCACATCCGAGCTCCATGCCCGTGTCGACGACATGGGCGAACTGACGCGCGTCATCGCTTACCGGGACGAGCGCTTCCAACTCGACATTTGGCGAAAACCCAATAAGGAAACCGCATGATAGGCGTTTGCATACCCGCCCATAACGAGGAGGACACCGTACAGGCCTGCCTGGCCTCCATCCGCAAGGCCTGCATGCACCCGGGCTTGAAGGGTGAAAGGGTGGTGGCCGCCCTGGTACTCGACAGCTGCACGGATCGCACCGCCGAATATGCCGGCCCATCGCGGGTGGCGCAATTGCGCGTGGCCTGCCGCAACGTCGGCCAGGCGCGTGCGGCCGGCGCGGATTACCTGATCGCGGCGGGCGCCCGATGGCTGGCCTTCACGGATGCCGACACCACCGTATCGGCGTCCTGGCTGGCGGATCAATTGTCGCTGCAGGCCGCCGCGGTATGCGGAACGGTCAGCGTGGCGGATTGGACGGGACATGGCCGGCATGCGCACGAGGCCAAGTGGCATTTCCAATCGGCCTATCGCGATCACGATGGGCACCGGCACATCCACGGCGCCAACCTGGGCGTCGCCAGCGATGCCTACGTGCGGGCCGGCGGTTTCCGCGCGCTGGCGTGCCACGAGGATCGTGATCTGGTTGAACGCCTGGAACGGGCCGGCGAGACCATCGCCTGGAGCGCCCTGCCGCGCGTCTCCACCAGCGCCCGCCCCTACTCCCGCGTCGACGAGGGCTTTGCCGCGGCGTTGCGGGAGGGCTGGGAGAGTGACGAGAAGGCGGCGTGATCCGCGAGGTCACGCGCTCGCCGCGGACTTGAGCATCGGCCCCAGTTGCGCCAGATCCGCCTCCAGCTGAATCCGCATGCTGCGCAGCAGAGCCTTCGCGTTTTCCGACAGCGGATTCCCCGGCCGAAACACCAGCAGGGTGCGGAACGGGGCCTCCAGGGCAAACGGCCGCAGGACGATACCCCGCCCGACGTAATCGAGCCCCATCAGTGGATGCACCATCCCCATGCCCAGCCCGTGCATCGCCAGTTCGCAGATCGTGTTGGAGTAAGGCGTCTCCAGGATGGGGCTGACCTTGCACCCCTGTTCGTGCAGCATCGCTTCCAGCCGGCGGCGATTGGCATCTTCCGGATTGAGCGCGATAAAGGGGTGGGCGCAGAGATCGGCCGGCTCGATGACGGGCTTGCGCACCAGCGGATGCGCGGCGGCCATGGCGATTACGCCGGGCATGCGCAGGAATTCGGAATGTTCCAATCCCGACACATCCAGTTCGTCGGCCATCAAGCCGAAGTCCAGCTGGCCGGCCAGCACGCGCTGGTAGACCTCGCGCGAGCTGAGGATCTGGAACGATAACTGGACACGCCGCGTGGCCAGTTGGAAATGGGCGATGGCGCGCGGCATGAAGCCGGTCCCCAGCGCGGGCAGCGACCCCACGGCAAGCCGCCCCAGGCCGAACGACTTCAGGCTGCGTATGCGGTGCTCGATCATCTCGAAGCCGGAAAAACAGCGGTCGACCTCTTCGATCAGGGCGCTCGCCTCCTGGGTGGGCACCAGCCGGCCGCGCACCCGCTCGAACAGGCGCAGCTCCGCCGCCTCTTCCAGCCGCCGTATGGCCTGGCTTACCGCCGGCTGCGAAACGCCCAGCAAGTGAGCGGCTTTGCTGGTCGTTCCGGCGCGCATGACGGCGCGGAAGACCTGGATCTCACGCATATCCATCCTATAAGCCTCACTTATAGAGCTAAACGAATCACCATATTGAACGAATAGGCGCGATGGCCGAAACTGCTCCCGGTCTGCTTATCCACCTGTTTGCCCAATAGCTTCAATGAAAACCATAAACCAGCCTAATGAGCCTTATCGTAGCCTGTCCCCCCCGGTGATGCGCGGATCGACCGTGGTATTCGACACCTTCCAGGACTTCGCCAATCGCAAATCGCGCCAGCCGGACGGTTTCAGTTATGGCATCACCGGCACGCCCACCGCTCGCGAACTGGAACGGCGCATCGCGGCGCTGGAGCACGGCCGGCACTGTGTCGTGACACCCAGCGGGCAAGCGGCGCTGATGGCATGCGTGACGGGCTTCGTCCGGGGCGGCGACCATCTGCTGGTGTCCGCGGCGTGCTACGGCGCGCTGAAGACCTACGCACAGAATTACCTGGCCCGCATGGGCGTCGATGTCGAGTTCTACAAGCCGGACATCGGGTCGGAGATCGAGGCACTCCTCAAGCCAAACACGCGCATGATCTGCATGGAGGCGCCGGGAACCGTGACGATGGAAATGCCGGACATACCAGCCATCGCCGCCCTGGCCCGCCGGCGTGGCGTGCTGACCATGATGGACAACACCTGGGCCAGCCCATTGGGATTCCGCCCACTGGAACATGGCGTGGACTTCTGCGTCGAAGCGGCAACCAAGTTCCTCGGCGGCCATTCCGATCTGCTGGTCGGCGCGATCAGCATGAACGATCGCCAACATTACGAAGTACTGCGCGAAACCCAGAGCATCATGGGCCTGCAGGTCAGTCCCGACGATGCGTTTCTCGTTATGCGCGGCATGGAGACATTGGAGGTCCGCCTGGCTGCCCAGAGCGCCGCCACCCTGGACCTCGCCCGCTGGCTGGCCGGCCAGCCGCAGGTGCGCGAGCTGTTGTATCCGCCATTGGTATCCGATCCGGGCCACGCGCGATGGAAGCGGGACATGCGCACCAACGGCTGCTTGTTCTCCATGATCCTGCAGCCCGCAGGCGAGCGCGCGCATCACGCTTTTTTCGACGCGCTGGCGCATTTCTCCATCGGCGCCAGTTGGGGCGGCACGCATAGCCTGGCGGCGTATTACCCCGCCCCTCTGCAAGCCGGCCGCGTGTATGCGCGCACGGACCAGCCCGTGGTGCGGCTTTCCATCGGCCTGGAGAACCGGGAAGCGCTGCGGCAGGACCTGGCAGGTGCGCTGCGCGCCTATGGCCAGCACGCGTCATGACGCGATGACTCCAAACACCCACGACACAAGGGGATAACCATGTGGGAACTCTTCCAGCGCGCCGCGCCCCTGTTGGGGCCGGCGTTGCTGATGACTTTATTCCTTGGACTGACGTCCTTCATAGGCGGATGCGTGCTGGGTATGCTGATCGCCCTGGCGCGCATCTCGAGCCTGCGTCCGCTGCGCTGGTTCGCCTTCGCTTATGTGTCCATCTTCCGCGGCACGCCCCTGCTGATCCAGATCCTGCTGATCTACTTCGGCCTGCCGACCTACGGCATCGTGGTGGGCCCCGTCGCCGCCGCGCTGGTAGCCCTGACGCTGTTCTCGGCGGCGTATCTCAGCGAGAACTTCCGTTCGGGGATCACCGGCGTCGACCGGGGCCAGTGGGAGGCGGCATGGTCGATGGGCCTGGGCTACACGCGCACCATGCGGCGCATTGTCCTGCCGCAGGCCTTGCGCATCGCCATCCCGCCCTTGGGCAGCCGGCTGATCGCATTGATGAAGGACACCTCGCTGGCCTCCACCATTACTGTCGTCGAGCTGACGCGCGTGGCGGACCAGATCGGCGCGACCACCTTCCGCTACATGGAGATGTTCGTCATGGTCGGCGCCATCTATTGGCTGATCAACCAGATCCTGACCATTCTGCAGACCCTATTCGAGGCCAAGTTGTCGAGGCGCTACCAATGAACGGCAATCGCTCCCATACCGTGCGCGTCCGCGGCTTGAAGAAAAGCTTCGGCGCCAACCAGGTCCTGTGCGGCGTCGACCTGGAAGTCCTGCAGGGCGAGGTTGTCGTCATCATGGGGCCGTCCGGCTCCGGCAAGACGACGTTGATACGCTCGCTGAATTTCCTGGAAACCCCGGACGACGGCCATGTGGAAATCTGCGGGATCGGCGTGGCCTGCGACGGCGGGACCGGCGATCGCTCGCGACGCCAGGCGGTGCGGGACATCCGCCGGCGCACGGCCATGGTGTTCCAATCGTTCAACCTGTTCCCTCACATGACGGCCTTGCAGAACGTCATCGAGGGCATGCTCGCCAAAGGCGTGGCCCGCGAATCGGCAATCCACACCGGCATGCGGCTGCTCGACCGGGTCGGCCTGAGCGAAAAAGCCGCGCAGTACCCCGGCAAGCTGTCCGGCGGGCAGAAGCAACGCGTGGCGATTGCCAGGGCCCTGGCCATGGCGCCCGAAGTCATCTTCTTCGACGAACCGACATCGGCCCTGGATCCGGAACTGCGGGACGACGTGCTGCAAGCCATGCGCGAGCTGGCCGCGGAAGGCATGACCATGCTGGTCGTGACGCACGAAACGCGCTTCGCCCGTGAAGTCGCCGACCGCGTCGTATTCATGGAAGGCGGCCATATCCTGGCCAACTGCCCGCCCGATGAGTTCTTCGGAGAAAAAGCCAGCCCGCGTTGCCGCCAGTTCCTGGGCCGCCTGGGCGATTGAGCCCGCCATTCGACGATCACCACTGGCGCCTCTGCGGGCGCATATTCCAACGCCGCGTCGCATAGCGGCATCACATACCCAAGGGAGCACCATGTTGCCGAATCTCCGCTTATCACCTTTCCGTTCCGCGGCCTGGGGCGCCGCCACCATCATGCTGGCGGCGGCGGTATCCGCACTTCTTCCGGCGGCCGCGCACGCCGATGGCGCGCTGGACCGCATCCGCGCCAACGGGGTCATCCGCATCGCGAATACCCAGAGTTCGCCGCCGTGGTCGTTCCTGAACGACCAGAACAAGCCCGCCGGCTACGACGTCGATATGGCCCAGGAAGTCGCGCGCCGCATCGGCATACCCAGGATCGAATTCGTCGCCGACTCGTTCAAGAACTTCGTCGCCGGCCTGAAGGCCGACAAGTACGACCTGGTCATGAATGACGTTACCCCCACCGCCGAACGCAAGCTGCAGGTCGATTTCTCCGAGCCCTATGGCGTCGAGGACTTCCGCATCTTCGTTCGCCAGGACAACAAGGATATCCATGGCGACAAGGACCTGGCGGGCAAACGGGTGGGCGTAACCACCGGATCGTCCAACGAATCCTGGTCGCGCGCGCATTTGCCGCAGGCCACGATCCAAAGCTACGAAAACGGCAGCCTGATCTTCGCCGACCTGGCGGTCGGCCGGGTCGATGCGGTCATCATTTCGCACTTCGGCGGCCTGCGCTACGCCACCGAGCGGAAGATGCCCATCAAGGAGGTAGGCGAACCCCTGACCTACCAGTTGTCCGCTGCCGCCTTGCGCAAGGGCGAGCCGGCGCTGCTCGAAGCGGTCAACCGGGCCATCGCCGCGATGAAGGCGGACGGGACCATCGAGAAACTCGGGCGGAAGTGGGTCGGCAAGGATTACGACATGGTCGGGTCCATCGCCCGCGCCGAAGCGGAAGCCAAGGCACAGTGAGGTGACTTGACCTGGCGCGGCACTCGTATGGTCCCGCCGCGCCAGCATGACCGCCAACCGCGCTCCCATGCCGGCGTTCTCTCCAGACCGGTGCTTGACTTGTAGTAGTTGTGATCGCTACTATCAGTCAACGCCAAGGAGAGCATGCGCAACATGGGCCACGACACCTATATCGAGGAATTGCGTCAGCGGCAGGAGAAGGCATACGGCATGGGCGGCGAAGACCGCCTGGCAAAACGGCGGGCCCAGGGCGTACTCAATGCCCGCGAACGCCTGGATGTGCTGCTGGATCCCGACAGCTTTTTCGAGTCCGGCCTGCTGGCCACCTCCTTTCGGCCGGAAGCGCGCGACAAGACGCCGGCGGACGGCAAGATCGCCGGGTTCGGCGCCATTGCCGGCCGTCCGGTGGCCGTGGTGTCGAATGACTTCACCGTGATGGGGGCCTCCAGCAGCGTCGTCAACGGCAAGAAGATCAAGCATGTGCGGCAGGTGGCCAACGATTCCGGCATGCCGCTGGTGATGCTGGGCGAGTCGGCGGGCGCCCGCATGCCCGACCGCATGGGCGCCGCCGGGCGCGCCATCCTGGGCCAGGACCCGCTGGAATACCTGCGCGATCGCCGCACGCCCTGGGTGTCGGCGCTGCTGGGCAGTTGCTACGGATCGTCCACCTGGTATGCCTGCCTGTCGGACTTCGTCGTCATGCGCAAAGGCGCCACCATGGCGGTGGCCAGCAGCCGTGTCACCGAACTGGCCATCAAGCAGGCCGTGGACGCGGAGGAACTGGGCGGCTGGAAGCTGCACACGGCCACGACCGGCATCGTCGACGTCGCGGTGGACAGCGACGAAGAGGCGCTGGATGCGGTCAAGCGCTTCCTCGCCTACCTGCCCAGCCACAACGGCGAAGCGCCGCCCGTGGCCCCCGTGCCCGCGGGATCGGACGATGCCATGGCGGATATCCTGGATATCGTGCCGGATTCGCGCACCCAGACCTACGACAGCCGCGACGTCATCCGCCGCCTGCTCGATCGCGACAGCCTTTTCGAGCTCAAGCCGCGCTTCGGCAAGTCGATGGTGACCTGCCTGGGCCGGGTTGCCGGCAAGACCGTGGGCGTGCTGGCGAACAATCCCAAGTTCAAGGGTGGCGCCATCGACGTCGACGCCTGCGCCAAGGCCACCAGCTTCCTGGTGCTGTGCGACTCCTTCAACATCCCCATCGTTTTCCTGGTGGACCAGCCCGGTTTCCTGATCGGCCTGGACGGCGAAAAGCGCGGCGCGCCCGGCCGCATCATGAACTGGATGAACGCGCTGTCACAGGTGACCGTGCCGCGCTTCGTGGTGACCCTGCGCAAGAACTACGGCCAGGCCTATCTGAACATGGGCGGCGGCCGCAACAGCGACGAGGCCGCGGCATGGCCTTGCGCGGACTACGGCTTCATGGACCCCGGCACGGCGGTCAATGTCCTGTATGGCCTGCGCTACGAGGACACGCCGGAGGAATTCAAGCGCCGGGTCGACGAGATCAACCAGGACAACGCGCCGTGGGCGCTGGCCGGGCTTTACGAAGCCAAGGATGTCATCGATCCCCGCGATACGCGCACCTATCTGTCGCGCCTGCTGGAGATTTATGCCCGCAAGCCGTCCCGCGGCGTGGGGGCCCATCGCCTGTCCAACTGGCCCACCAGCTACTGACCGCCAACGTCGCCCCGGAGGCCCCATGCCACCGCCATCCATCGCCGCCATCCTGGCACAGGCCCGCCGGCACGGACACCCTGCCCTGGACGAGCCGCTGGCCAAGCGCGTGCTGGCCGAATACGGCCTGCGCGTACCCCGCTCGGCCGTCGTACAAACCGGAGAGCAAGCCCAGGTGGCGCTCGAACATCTGCAAGCGCCTTTGGCGCTCAAGCTGGTGTCGCCCGATGTCCTGCACAAATCCGATTTCGGCGGGGTCCGGCTGGGGTTGAGCCAGGCAAACGAGATCCAGGATTGCATGGACGACATGGCATCGCGCTGCGCGGCGGCCGGCTTCCGCCTGGACGGTTTCCTGCTGGAAGAGATGGCGCCGCCCGGCCACG
Source organism: Bordetella sp. (assembly GCF_057362025.1). NCBI lineage: Bacteria > Pseudomonadati > Pseudomonadota > Betaproteobacteria > Burkholderiales > Alcaligenaceae > Bordetella > Bordetella sp. Next base: position 14,065 of record NZ_JBMQQZ010000083.1, read on the forward strand.
AAATCGTGATCGGCGGGTTCCGCGACCCGTCTTTTGGACAGGTCATCATGCTCGGCCTGGGCGGGGTTTTTGTGGAGATCCTGCGCGACGTGGCCTTCCGCATCTGCCCGATCACGAACCTGGATGCGCAGGAGATGCTGGACGAACTGCAGGGGGCGGCGCTGCTGCGCGGGGCACGCGGCGGCGCCCGCGTACCCGATGCGGTAATTACCGATGCACTCCTGGCCATGGGTGGAAAAAACGGCTTGTTGACGCAGGCGGCCGACGCTATCGGTGAACTCGATATCAATCCCCTGATCGTCTCGGCGCAGGGCGCGGTGGCGGTCGATGCGCGCCTGATCCTGATCCCGGAGACGCAACCGTCGTGAACGCCGACCTTCATCAAGCTCCCCAGGATCCGTCGCGCGATGGATTCGGCGCCTTGTTCCGCCCCGCCACGATCGCCGTGGCAGGCGTATCGGCCAGGAGCGCCGGCCAGGGCAACAAGTTCATCCAGCGGCTGCGCGCGGCGGGATACGCGGGCGCGATCTATCCCATCCATCCCACGGAAACCCGGCTGGAGGGCCTGCCCGCCTATCCTTCCCTGGCGGATACCCCGGAACCCATCGATTACGCCTTCATCGCCATACCGGCCGAAGCCGTGCCGCCCCTGCTGGCATCGGCCCGGCATCGAGTGCGCTTCGCGCAGGTGATGTCCAGCGGCTTCGGCGAAGGCGGCCGCGGCGGCGCGCTGCGCGAGGCGCTGGCGCAGGCGGTACGCCAGGGTGGCATGCGCCTGCTGGGTCCCAATTGCATGGGCATCTATTCGCCGTCCGGCCGCGTCACCTTCACCGATGGCCGGATGGGGGATGCCGGCACGGTCGGCGTGCTCTCGCAAAGCGGCGGCCTGTCGATCGATATCGTTCGCAACGGCGAATACCGGGGCCTGCGCTTCAGCGGCGTCGTATCGCTGGGCAATTGCCTGGACGTGGACCCCGGCGACCTGCTGGAGTATTACATCGAGGATCCCGGTACGCGGGTCATTGGCGCCTATGTCGAAGAGATCCGCGACGGGCGCCGGTTCTTCGATCTGTTGCGGCGTGCCCGGGCACGCAAGCCCATCGTCCTGCTCAAGGGGGGCCGCACCGGACAAGGCCAGCGCGCCGCGGCCTCGCACACGGGGTCGTTGGCCAGCAACGACCAGGTGTGGCGCGCGCTGGCGGCGCAGACGGGCTCGATCCTGGTGGATACGATGGAGGACTTCACCGATGCGCTGGTCGCCCTGGAACATGAGGCGGATACCTCCCCTTCTTTCGACGGCCGCGTGGTGCTGTTCGGCAATGGGGGCGGCGCCAGCGTGCTTGCCGCGGATGCCTTCGGCCGCGCGGGCATAGAGGTGCCCGAACTGCGGGCCGGCACGATCGCCGCCTTGCAGCGGCTGGGGATTCCATCCGGCGCGGGCCTGGAGAATCCGCTGGACGTTCCCGCGAATATCCTGGATCGCGACCATGGCGCGCTGGCGCGCGGCATCCTGGCCGCGGTGGTGGAAACGGAGCGGCCCGGCGCCGTGATCGCTCACCTGAACCTGCCCGTCATCCTGGGATACCGGCAAGGCGCGCTGATGGACGAACTGGTGCATGCGGTGATCGAGCTGAAGGCGGCCTTGCCCCGGGACGTCAGGCTGTTCCTCGTGCTGCGATCGCCGGGCCAGGCCGATCTGGAAACGCTGCGCCAGGCGTATGTCCACCAGGCCATGCGCGCCGGCATCCCGGTTTTTCTCGGTTTGCCGGCGGCCGCGCGGGCACTGGCCGCGCTGCGCGACTACCGGCATTTTCGCGACACGCGGCCGGCCTGACGGCCGCCGCCAAAGATGGACGAGCCCGCGGCACAAGCCTGGCCGCCCGGCCGTACGGCACTTTCAGGCTGAGGAGACAAGAGATGAAAAAAACCATTCTTGGATTGCTGGCCTGTCTTGGCGCATACGCCCTGCAGGCCAGCGCGGCGCCGCCCGTGATCAACAAGGAAGTGCAGTTCATCGTGCCCGCCAGCGCGGGGGCGGCGCTGGATTCCGTCGCGCGCAAGCTGCAGGAAATGCTGCTGGCCCGCAAGCTGGTCACCGACATGATCGTGCTGAACCGGCCCGGCGCGTCCAGCCAGGTGGCCCTGAACGTACTGGACCAGCATCCCGGCGACCCGCACTACCTGATGACGCTGGCCACCTCGATCGTCAACAACCACTACCTGGGCAACATCAAGGTCTCGTACAAGGACTACACGCCCATCGCGATGCTGCTGGACGGCTATGTGGGCGTCCTGGTGCGCGCCGATTCGCCGTTCAAGACGGCGATGGACCTGGTCTCCCATTTGAAGAAAAACCCGGGCGACCTGAATATCGCCATCGCCGCGACGCTGGGCAATGACGTGCATGTAGGCGTGGCCAAGCCCCTGATGCGCGCCGGTGTCGATATCTCGCGGCTGACCTTTGTGCCCTTCAAGTCTTCCGGCGAGTCCATCACCAACCTGATCGGCGGCAATGTCGATGTGGTCGGGGCGACCACGCCGACCATCATCCCGGCCCTGCAGACCGGCAAGGTGCGCCTGTTGGCCATCGGGTCGCCCCAGCGCCTGCACGGGATACTGCGCGATACGCCGACCTGGAAGGAACTGGGCATCGATGTGGTGACATCGTCGCCGCAGGGCGTGATGGCGCCCAGGGGCCTGACGCCGGCCCAGATCAAATTCTGGGAATCCGCCCTGAAACAGGTATCCGATACCGCGGAATGGCGGGAATTCCTGGATCGGAACCAATGGGCGCCGCGCTACCTGGATGCCCGGGACACCGTGGATATGCTGGCCTCCGAAACGCAGAGCGTGCAGGAAGTCCTGAGCAAGCTGAAGGTGAAGAAGGCGCAAGGCGGTTAGCCTGGCCGCCGACGCACATCATGCCTTCGCAAGGCTTAGCGCGGCTTTCACCCCTCCTTCCAGGATGTCTTCGGCGAGCGCGGGATCGGCGACGGCCCGCGCCACTTGCAGCGTGCCCACCATCAGGCCGAAAACGGCGATGGCCCGGCGCCTTCTTTGCACCGGGCCGCCGCCGGGAAGCAACGCCGCCAAGCGCGTGACGTAGGCGAGCAGTCCTTCCTCGTATGTCTGCTTCGTGGAGAGAGGCTCACGGCCAACCTCGGGCAACAGGGCGGCCGAGGGACATCCATCGTCGGAAGTCTCAAGATGGGATCGGTTCAGGTAGTTCCGGATTGCACCTTCGATATCGATCCCCTCTTCGCTTGCTTGCGCCAACCGCGCGCGCTGGTTCTCCAGCGCGCTGGCAAGGACCTCCCGCACGAGATCCTCCTTCGATGCAAAGTGTGGATAGAACGCTCCGTTGGTCAATCCCGCCTCGGCCATGATGCCGGCCAGTCCAGATGCCGAAACGCCATTCTTGCGGAAACGCCTGGACGCCACCTCGACGATGCGACGGCGTGTGTTTTCTTTGTGGCCTTTCTCGAAACGCATTGATCCTACCTTTGATCGATACTGGGAGTGCCGGCTTCGCCTGTCATGTTCGAGGTCCGAACGTTCTGCGGACAACGATAAGGACGGTTGCGGAAAACGAAGCCTGGTTCACACGGGCAACGATAGCGTTCCCACCACGGCCTCAATCCGCCGGGCCAACTGGAGCAGCGACCTGTCCTTGCCATAGGGTCCGTCGATCTCGAGGCCGATGGGAAGATGATGCTGGTCCGACCCGACAGGGATGCTAACGCCAGGAAGCCCGGCAGCACTCGTCGGAATCGTGTGGTTTGCCAGCGCCAGGTGATTCACCGGATGGCCCGCGATGGTAAAGCTCGTTTGGTTCTCTGTCGATGGAGCGGTGCACGGGGTCGTCGGAAAGACGAGCGCATGTGCGCCGCTGCGCAGGAATGCCTCATCGAACCGGTGCCGGATTTCGTCGCGCTCCCGCAATACGGCATCATAGGACGATACCGAAATGTAGCCCGGTCCATCCGGCAGGGCAAAACGCGCCCACACCTCCTTCAGCTCGGATTTCAGGGCGCCATATATCTGGTCGAAAGTAACCGGGATATCGTGGTGGCGAAGAAAGTCGGTGATCGCACCCCGTGTTTCGCGAAAAAAAATATTCCAGGTCGCATTCAAGGCCAGCGCGGAAAAGTCATACCCAAGATCGACCTCTACGATTTCCGCGCCGGCCTCCCGCAATCCGCGCACGGTGTCATGGAAACGTGCTTCGACCTCCGGCGCCACGAGTTCGAGGTATTGCCGCGGGGCGTAGGCCAGCCGCACGCCCTTCAGTCCCGCCGGGGGCTCGCCTGTCGGGTCCGCTTCCCCCGTGATGACCTGATCGATCAACATGCAATCTTCGACGTTGCGGGCAAATACGCCGGTTGTATCCAGGGTGTGGGAGATCGGGGCTACGCCGCCTCGCGGCCAGCGCCCGGTGGTTGGCTTGAAGCCGACTATCCCGCAAAGCGAGGCCGGTACGCGGATGGATCCGATCGTGTCGCCACCCAAGGCGGCCGGAACGATCCCTGCCGCGACCGCGGCGGCCGATCCGCTGGACGAACCGCCGGTGACGTGGTGGGCCGCCCGGGGGTTGTGCACCTGTCCATAGGCGCCGTTGTGGCCGGTCAACCCGTACGACATTTCGACCAGGTTGTTCTTGCCGAACACGATGCCGCCCGCACTCCGAATCAATTCGACGCTCTCGGCATCCCGGTTGGGTACGTATTCCATCAGATTGGATACGCCCAGTGTCGTACGCAGCCCCCGGGTGAGGTAGCTGTCCTTTATTCCCATCGGGACACCCAGCAATGGCGCATGCGCGCCCGCGGCCCGCGCCCGATCAGCCGCCCTGGCCGACGCCAACACCGAGTCTTCTTCTATTGTGATGAAGGCCCGCAGCTGCGCCTGCTCCCGGGCGCGCCGCAAAAGCGCGGTCGCATAGGACTCTGCTGACATCTCGCCTTTCCAAATGGCGTCGCGCGCGGCCGACGCGCCCAGAGTCGCAGCCGCGTGGGCGGCAAAATTGCTCGGCATACCTGATGTTTCCTGCATGACATTCCTCGCGGGTTTGAACGGATTGATGCCGGCGAAAAGGCGCAGTCGGCATCGCTATTTAAATTATGATCATAATATTAAATGTCGATCATAATCTAAGCAACAACAATCTCGCGAAACAGGGGGAAGAGATGGTCGGTGGCAGTTGCCGACCCGTCCGCCCCAGCAGGGAGGCTCAGGCCGTGCTCAAGCTTGCGGCGGCTGCCCGTTCGACGCGCTGAGGCCGCCGTCCACGGGCAGGTTGACGCCGGTCACGAAGACGGCGTCGTCGCTGGCCAGGAAGGCGATCACCGAGGCGACCTCTTCGGGCTCGGCGCCGCGGCCCAGCGGGATGCGTTCGGCGAATTTCTCCATCAGGGCATGGTTGGCATACATGTCCTTGGTCAGCTCGGTGCGGGTCAGGCTGGGACACACGGCATTCACCCGTACGCCATCGCGGCCATGATCCATGGCCAGTGCGCGCGTGAAGTTGGTCACTGCGCCTTTCGCGGCGTTGTAGAAGCTCATGCGCCAGTCTCCGCCGATGCCCGACACCGACGAGACGTTGACGATGCAACCGCGTGACTTGATCAATTCCGGCATGGCGGCGCGGCAGCCATGGAAGACGCCGTCCAGGTCCGTCGCCATGACTGCGCGCCAGTCTTCGGGCGAGGCCTCGGTCACGGTGCCCTCCACGGCGGTGCCGGCGTTATTGACCATGACATCGAGCCGGCCGAAGCGCTTCACGGCGGCGCGAATCAGGTTTTCCACCTCGTCCAGGCGGGAAACGTCCGTCGTGTGGACGACCACTTTGGATTGGTCCAGCCCGTCGGCGGCCTGTCGCAGTTTGGACTCCGTCCGTCCGGCCAGGACGACGCTGGCGCCCTCCTGCGCGAAACGGCGGGCCGTGGCCGCGCCGATGCCGGATCCCGCGCCGGTGACGACGACTACCTTTCCGGCGAATCGATTCATGATGTTCTCCTGTCGGGTTGGCTAAGGGGACCTTTGCCGCAAGCGGCATACCTCGCATCCCAGAGCGGCGCGGGTAAACCACTAGCCCAAAAGACCTTCGATGCCCTTCCCAGGCCGGCCACCCGCTGCTATGGTATTTTGCATTCAAAATTCAAGATGCCAGGAGCGAGACCCCGATGCTGCGACTCGACTTCCATCCCGCCGGCCGCCATTTCCTTCAAATCCCCGGCCCCAGCCCCGTGCCGGACCGGCTGTTGCGCGCCATGAGCTATCCCACCATCGACCACCGCGGGCCGGAGTTCGGCGCGCTGGGACTGGAAGTCCTGCAAGGCATCCGCAAGATCTTCAAGACCCAGCATCCGGTGGTGATCTATCCGGCGTCCGGAACGGGCGCTTGGGAAGCCGCGCTCTCCAACACCATGAGCCCCGGCGATCGTGTCCTGATGTTCGAAACGGGGCACTTCGCCAGCCTTTGGAAGAAGATGGCCGATGGCCTGGGCCTGGATACGGAGTTCCTGGGCCTGCCCGGCACCGAGGGGTGGCGGCGCGGCGTGCAGCCGCAGATGATCGAGGATCGCCTGCGCGCCGATACCGGCCACCGGATCAAGGCCGTCTGCGTCGTCCATAACGAAACATCGACCGGCGTCACCTCCGACATCGCCGCCGTGCGTCGCGCGATCGACGCGGCTGCACACCCTGCCCTGCTAATGGTGGACACCATCTCCGGCCTGGCCTGCGCCGACTACCGCCACGACGAATGGGGTGTCGACGTGTCGATATCGGGTTCGCAGAAAGGCTTGATGCTGCCGCCCGGCATCAGCTTCAACGCCGTCTCGCCCAAGGCGATCGAACGCAGCCAGCAAGGCGGCCTGCCGCGCAGCTTCTGGCGCTGGTCGGAAATCCTCGAAAGCAACAAGACGGGCTATTGGCCGTATACCCCCAGCACGAATCTTCTGTACGCGCTGCGCGAAGCGCTGGAGATGATCCTGGCGGAAGGCCTGGATGCCGTGTTCGCGCGTCATCAGCGGCTGGCGGCGGCGTGCCGCGCGGCGGTCCAGGCCTGGGGTCTGGAGATCCAGTGCATCGAGCCGGAACGTTATTCGCCGGTGCTGACTGGCGTCGTGATGCCGGCCGGCGTGGATGCCGATGCGGTGCGCCAACTGATCTACGAGCGTTTCGACATGTCGCTGGGCACCGGCCTGGGCAAGGTCAAGGGCCGCATGTTCCGCATCGGGCACCTGGGCGACTGCAACGACCTGACGCTGATGGCAACGCTGGCCGGATGCGAGATGGGCCTGAAGCTCTCCGGCATCGCGCTGGCCAGCAGCGGCGTGCAGGCGGCCATGGGGTTATTGCAGGACAGCTCGCAGGAACGCCGAGCCAAGGCAGCCTGACGCCGGCCGGGGCGATCGCCACCCAGAGGGCGACGCCGCGTGCGCGGCCAACCACCACGGAGGAGACCATGATGCAAGCAAGCAAAGCGCGTCGCGCGATAGCCCTGGCCATGGCGGCGCTGCTGCCGGCGGCCGCCTGGGCCTGGGAGCCGACCAAGCCGGTCGAGATCATCGTGCCGTTCAGTGCCGGCGGCGCGTCCGACCAGATGGCCCGCACCATCCAGGGCATTGTCGCCAAGCACAACCTGATGAAGCAGCCGCTGATAGTCGTGAACAAGGCAGGCGCCTCCGGCGCCGAAGGGCTGATGGATACCAAGGCATCGGCCGGCGATCCCAATAAGCTGCTGGTGGCCTCTTCGGCCCTGTACACGGTGCCTTTGATCAGCAAGCTGCCGTTCAACTGGCGCGACCTGTCGCCGGTCGCGATGGTCGCGGTGGACGAGTTCGTCCTGTGGGTGAACGCCAAATCGCCTTACCAGACGGTCGACCAGTTCATCGCCGCCGCCAAGGCGAACAAGCTGAAGATGGGCGGCACCAGCTCCAAGCGCGAAGACCAGATGATTACTGCCATGGTGGAACACGCCACCGGCGCCAAGTTCATCTACGTTCCCTACAAGGGCGGCGGCGAGGCGGCCACGCAGCTGTCGGGCAACCATATCGACGCCAACGTCAACAACCCGGCCGAATCCGTGGCGCAATGGCGCGCCGGCGAACACCGGGCACTGTGCGTCTTCGCCGAGCAGCGGCTGTCCTACACCCAGAAGGTGACCGAGACGCAGAGCTGGGCGGATATCCCCACCTGCAAGGAAAAGGGCCTGGACGTCCACTACGAGATGCTGCGCATCTTCCTGTTGCCGGGCAAGGCCACGCCGGACCAGGTGGCCTACTACGTCGACGTCTTCAAGAAGGTCAGCGAGACGCCGGAGTGGAAGCAGTACCTGGAACGTTCCGCGCTGAAGCCCGAGCTGCTGACCGGAACCGCCCTGACCCAATACCTGGAGAAGGACGAAAGCATGCACAAGGACATCATCAAGTCCGCCGGCTTCTAGGCATTGCCGGGCGCATGGCGCGCCCGCGTGGCGCGCCCCAGAAGGAGCACGAACATGATGCAAGCGCAAGAGCAAGAGCGGCCCGCCAGCCGCGCGGTGGTGTCGTACATGGTTATGGAACTGGCCGTCGCCGGCCTGCTCGCGGCATTGGCGGTGACGGTGATATGGAGCAACTACAGCATCGGCGCGGGCTGGGCCGACGACGGTCCGCAGACAGGTTATTTCCCGATGCGGATCGGCATCATTATTCTCGTCGCGACCGCGGCCGTGGCGGTGCAGGCCCTGCGCAGGCGCGACCTGCGCCCGTTCGTGCACGTCGACGAGCTGCGCCAGGTGTGCGTGGTCCTGGTACCGCTGGCGATCTACGTGGGCCTGATCCATTTCCTGGGCATCTACGTCGCCTCCGCGCTATTCGTCGCGGCCTTCATGCGCTGGGTGGGCAAGTATCCCTTATGGAAAGGACTGCCCCTGGCCGTGGTCATCATGGCGGTCCTGTTCTGGGTATTCGAAATGAAGTTCCTGGTGCCGCTGCCCAAGGGACCGCTTGAAAGCCTGCTCGGCTACTAGGCGCGGCCGCGCCCGGCCGCGCGCGGCATCGCGCGCGACGGGAAAAGCAACAGAGAACGCGGCCGCTGGGCAGCGCTCGCTCGGAGGACATCATGCAAGAACTATCCGCGCTCTGGGACGGCTTCGGCGTCGTCCTGTCCTGGGGCAACGTCGGCCTGATGATGGTCGGCATCCTGCTGGGCATCGTGGTGGGCGTGCTGCCCGGGCTGGGCGGGCCCAATGGCGTGGCGATCCTGCTGCCCCTGACCTTCTCCATGCATCCGACGTCGGCCATCATCCTGCTGTCGTGCATTTACTGGGGCGCCTTGTTCGGCGGGGCGATCACATCCATCCTCTTCAACATCCCGGGCGAGGCCTGGTCGGTGGCTACCACCTTCGACGGTTATCCGATGGCGCAGCAGGGCCGCGCGGGACAGGCCCTGACGTCGGCCTTCACCGGGTCGTTTTTCGGGGCGCTGGTCGGCGTGCTGCTGATCACCTTCCTGGCACCGGCGGTGGCGCGCTTCGCGCTGCGTTTCGGGCCGGCGGAGTTCTTCGCGGTCTACTTGCTGACCTTCTGCAGCTTTATCGGCATGGGCCGGGAGTCCAAGCCCAAGATCATCATCGCCATGGGTATCGGCTTCGCGCTGGCCGCCGTCGGCATGGATACCGTGTCCGGAGACCTGCGCATGACTTTCGGCTCCTCGGAACTGCTGCGGGGCTTCGATTTCCTGGTGGCGGTCATCGGCCTGTTCGGCATCGGCGAAATCCTGCTGACCATGGAGGAAGGCATCGCCTTCAAGGGCAAGAAGGCCGCCATCGACCTGAAGGTTGTCTTCAAGACCTGGGCGGGGCTGCCGCGCTACTGGCTGGTGCTGCTGCGCTCGGCGGCCATCGGCTGCTGGCTGGGCGTCACGCCTGGCGGGGCCATCGCGGCCTCGTTCATGGGCTACGGCGTGGCGAAGAAGTTCGCCAAGGATCCGGACTCTTTCGGCCAGGGCAATGTCGAAGGCGTGCTCGCGCCGGAGACTGCCGCGCATGCCGCCGGCACCAGCGCCCTGCTGCCGATGCTGGCCCTGGGCATTCCCGGCTCGGCGACCGCGGCGGTGCTGCTGGGCGGGCTGATGATCTGGGGCCTGCAGCCCGGCCCGCTGCTTTTTTCCGAACAGAAGGATTTCGTTTGGGGATTGATCGCCAGCATGTACCTGGGCAACCTGGCCGGCCTGTTCGTGGTGCTGTGCACCGTGCCGCTGTTCGCCGCCATCCTGCGCATTCCGTTTTCCATCGTGGCGCCGATGATCCTGGTGGTATGCGCCATCGGCGCCTATACCGTGCATAACGCGGCTTTCGATATCTGGCTGATGCTGGTGTTCGGCGTGGTCGGCTATCTCTTCAAGAAGCTGCAGTATCCGCTGGCGCCGCTGGTGCTGGCCCTGGTGCTGGGCGACCGCGCCGAAGACGCCTTCCGGCAGACCATGCTGATATCGTCGGGGAGCCTGAGCGTGTTCTGGTCCAACGGACTGGTGGGCAGCATCGTGTCCCTGGCGCTGGCCGCCCTTTTCTGGCCGCTGATATCGGCGGCATTCTCGCGCCTGCGCAGGCACCGCGACGCCCTTTCGCCACGCTATCCATGACCACCGCTCCTTCTCCCATCCTCCCGCAGCCCGTGCGCCTGGTGCCCTACGCCGCCGGCGCCGCGCCCGCGCTGGCCACGCGGCTGCGCAAGGCCTTGCGCGGCGACGTGCTGTTCGACGGCGCCAGCCGCGGCCGCTACGCCACCGATGCGTCCATCTACCAGATCACGCCCATCGGCATCGTCGTGCCGCGCGACCAGGCCGATCTGGCCGCCGCCCTGGACATTGCGCGCGACGAAGACATACCGGTGCTGGCGCGCGGCGCGGGCACCAGCCAGTGCGGCCAAACGGTCGCCGAGGCCCTGGTCGTGGACACCAGCAAATGGCTGAACCAGGTCGTGGACTTCGATCCGGACGCGCGCACGGTGACGGTCGAGCCCGGCATCGTTCTCGATCATCTGAATGCCTGGCTCAAGCCGCATGGCCTGTGGTTTCCGGTGGACGTTTCGACCTCGGCGCAATGCACGCTGGGCGGCATGGCGGGCAACAACTCCTGCGGCTCGCGTTCGATCGAGTACGGCAACATGGTGCACAACGTGCTATCCATCGATGCCATCCTGGCCGACGGTACCGAGGGCAACTTCGGACCGGTATCGCGGCTGGCCGCCGCGCCGCGTCTGCGCGGCATCCTCGAAGGCGTGTGGGAAATCGCGCTGCGCGAGCGCGACGAGATCGCGGCGCGCACGCCCAAGGTGCTGCGCCGCGTGGCCGGCTACAACATCGATATCTTCGATTGCCAGAACCCGCGCGCCTATACCGACGATGGCGAGGCCAACCTCGCCCACCTGCTGGTGGGGTCGGAGGGCACGCTTGCCTTCACCCGGCGATTGACCTTGAAGCTGTCGCCCCTGCCGGTCCACAAGGTGTTGGGAGTGGTCAACTTCCCCACCTTCTACCAGTCCATGGACGCCGCCCAGCATCTGGTCCGGCTGGGGCCGGTCGCCGTGGAGCTTGTCGATCGCACCATGATCGACCTGGCGATGGACAACCCCGCCTTCAGGCCGGTGATCGAAGGCGCTTTGGTGGGACAGCCCCAGGCCATCCTGCTGGTGGAGTTCGCCGGCGACGACAGGCAGGCGCTGGCGCGCAGCCTGCGGGACCTGACGCATACGGTCGCCGACCTGGGTCTGCCCGGCGCGGTGGTCGAAATGACGGATGCCCAGGCGCAGAAGGCCTTGTGGGAGGTCCGCAAGGCGGGCCTGAACATCATGATGAGCATGAAGGGCGATGGCAAGCCCGTGTCCTTCATCGAAGATTGCGCGGTGCCGCTGGAGCATCTGGCGGAGTACACGCGCCAACTGACCGAAGTATTCCATCGCCACGGCACCGAAGGGACCTGGTATGCCCACGCCAGCGTCGGCACGCTGCACGTGCGCCCCATCCTGGACATGCGCCGCGACGGCGGCTCGCGCATGCGGGCCATCGCCGAAGAAGCCGCCGAACTGGTGCGCCGCTACAAGGGCGCCTATTCCGGGGAGCACGGCGATGGCCTGTGCCGGGGGGAATGGGTCAGTTGGCAATACGGTCCCCGCATCAACCAGGCCTTTCGCGAGATCAAGGCCTTGTTCGATCCATCCAACCGCTTCAATCCGGACAAGATCGTCGACCCGCCGCGCATGGACGATCCGGCCAATTTCCGCTTTCCGCCCGCCTACGGGGTAAAGCCCTATGCGCCCGCGCTGGATTGGTCGGCCTGGGACGTGATGCGCGATCCCATGACCGGCCGCGAATCGCCGCCGGGCAGCGCCGGCGATCCCACGGCCGGTCTGGCCAAGGCCGTGGAGATGTGCAACAACAATGGCCATTGCCGCAAGTTCGACGCGGGCACCATGTGCCCCAGCTACCGTGTCACCAAGGACGAGCAGCATGTGACGCGCGGACGCGCCAATACGCTGCGGCTGGCGATCAGCGGACAACTCGGCATGGAGGGCCTGGCCAGCACCGCGGTCAAGGAGGCGCTGGACCTGTGCGTGTCCTGCAAGGGATGCCGGCGCGAATGCCCCACCAGCGTCGACATGGCCAAGCTCAAGATCGAGGCGCGCCGGGCGTGGACGCAGGCGCATGGCCTGCGCCTGCGGGATCGCGCGATCGCCTTCCTGCCGCGCTACGCGCCGCTGGCCGCCCGCCTGGGCTGGCTGACGCGGCTGATCGACCGCTCTCCCTCGCTGGCGCGGCGGGTCAAGCGCGCATTGGGCGTGGCGACGCAACGATCGCTGCCGCGCTTTGGTGCCTCTTTCCTGGAGGACGCCGCGCGCGATGGCGGAGGCGCTGCCTCGGGCGCCACGGGTATCGCGCCCCACCCCGCCCCGGCGCATCCGGCGGCGGCGAATACGGCTGCGGGTGACACCGCCGTGACGCGCGAAGTGCTGCTGTTCGTCGACACGTTTAACAACTACCTGGAGTCGGCCAACGCGCGCGCGGCGCGCCAGGTACTGGAGGCAGCCGGCTATACCGTGCGCCTGAACGCGCGTCCCGGCGAGCGGCCCCTGTGTTGCGGCAGGACCTTCCTGGCCGCCGGGCTGGTGGACGAGGCCAAGGCCGAGGCGCGCCGGCTGATCGATGCGCTGTCGCCCTTTATCGCGCGGGGAGTGCCGATCGTGGGCCTGGAACCGTCATGCCTGCTGACGCTGCGCGACGAGTTCCTGAACTACGGCTACGGCGATGCCGCGCGGCGCCTGGCGGCATCGGCTTTCCTCTTCGAGGAATTCCTGGTGCGCGAGCATCGGGCCGGACGGCTATCGCTGCCGCTGCGCGCGCCCGCGCGGCGACACGCCCTGGTGCATGGGCACTGCCACCAGAAAGCGTTCGATGCGGTTCAGCCCGTCAGGACCGTGCTGGGCTGGATTCCGGGATTGGAGGTGTCCGTCATCGAATCGTCCTGTTGCGGCATGGCGGGCAGCTTCGGCTACGAGGCCGAGCACTACGCCGCGTCCCAGGCCATGGCCGAAGCCGCGCTCTTGCCGGCGGTGCGGGCCGCGCCGCCGGACAGCTGGATCGTCGCCGATGGCACCAGCTGCCGGCACCAGATCCTGGATGGGACCGGGGTAGAATCCCTGCACGTCGCGCAGGTGCTGGCGGCCGCGCTCGATCCCGACTCGTTGCCCCCGGGACGGCAGGACGCGGCGGCCTGACCGACGATGGCGCGCCAGCCAGTCCATGTGGATCCGCTATGTACACAGACCAGGAAACTTCTCGGGCCACGCCGCTGCTCACACCGGTGGAAAGAGCGATTCTCCACGATTCGGTCACCGAACACCTGCGCAACTTCATCATCGAAGGCGTCCTGGCGCCGGGCATGAAGCTGAACGAACGCCAGCTGTGCGAAACCCTGGGTATTTCGCGCACGCCGTTGCGCGAAGCACTGAAGGTCCTGGCCGCCGAGGGCTTGATCGAGATTTCGCCCAACCGCGGTGCCGCCGTGGCGCGCATGTCCGAAGCGGAAATCCGCGAAGCCTTCGAGGTACTCAGCGGCCTGGAGGCCTTCTCCGGCGAACTGGCCTGCGAACGCATCACCGACGAGGAAGTCGCGCAGATCCGCGCTTTGCATGCGGCCATGCTGGAATGCCGCGCGCACGGCGACCTTCCCGGCTACTACAGCCGCAACCAGCAGATCCACGATCGCATCAACCTGGCCGCCCGCAACCAGATGCTGCGGCAGACCTATCTATCGGTGAACCGCCGGGTACAGGCCCTGCGCCTGCGCTCCAATCTGAAGGCGCCGAAATGGGCCAGCGCGATCGAGGACCACGAACAGATGCTGGTGGCACTGCAGGAGCGCGATGGCCCCCGCCTGGGACGCATTCTGCGCCAGCATCTGCTGGACAAGCGCGACGCCATCCTGGAACTCGGCCTGCCGCACTAGGCTTTCGGGCACGGGACTTTTCCAGGATCGCGCTACGGTGCCCGGACGATGCCGCGCACGTTCGCGCGCCGGATCGCGGCCTGCACCTCTCCCTGCGCGAGCGCGTTCTTGACGAAATCGGTGACCCAATCCTGGGCGGCCGCGCGGCCGAACGGCACGCCGATCGCGAAATGCTCCACGCCCCAATGTCCGGGCAGCAAGCGCGACCCAGGCAGCTTATCGCTCATTTCGAACAGGATGGCATTATTGGTCGCGAACCCGTCGATCCGGTTGGCGCGCAGCATCTCGACGCCATGGGCCAGTGTATCCACCGGTACATAGATCGCGCGGGGATAGAGGGATTTCAACTCGGCGGCGCTGGAGCTGCCCGCGCTGACGCCGATCCTGACACCGGTTTTGTTCAGGTCGTCGAGTATCCTGAGCCTTGAATTCGCCAGCACCAGGACGCTCTTTTCGACGTCCATGACCGGAGGCGAAAAATCCATCTCGCGGGTCCGCCCCGGCGTCGCGTTCGTGAAAGTGAAATCGGCCTGCCCCATCGCCACCGCATGCAGGGCCTCGGCGTTGTTCGGATAAACCTTGGGATCGAAGGGAACGCCCAGCTGCTTCGCGAACGCCTCGCCCAGTTGATAGCCCACGCCACGCGGCGGCTGCTTGGGATCCGGCTGGACGAAGGACGTGGGGCTGCCGCGATACACCGCGACGCGCAAGCTGCCGCTGGGCGCCAGGACCTGTTTGATCAAGCTCGCTTTCTGGTTCTTCCAGGCGGCGTTGTAGGCCTCCTGGGTGGAGTCGAAAGAGGAGCAACCTTGCAGCGCGGCCAGGACCACCAGGGCCGCGACGGTCGCATAACGCCTTGTGAACACAGGCTTTCCTTTTTTTGGGCTCGACAGGGATGGCAATTTAGCATCCCTATAATTGTCGGGAATCGTTCCGCCGGCCTTTTTCAGGAATACCCATGACCCAGCCACTCCGAATCGATGTTGTCTCCGATGTTGCCTGCCCCTGGTGCGCGGTAGGCCTGTCCTCGCTCGAAAGGGCGCTGGCGAACCTGGGCGCGGAGGTCGATGCGCGGATCTTCATGCACCCCTTCGAGCTGAACCCGGACATGGGCCCCGAAGGCGAAGCCATCGTCGACTACCTCGGCAAGAAGTACGGCCGCACGCCGGAGCAAATCGCCGAAACGCAGGCTCGCATCCGCGAACGCGGGGCCGAAGTGGGTTTCGCTTTCGGGCCGCGTACCCGCGTCCACAACACCTTCGACGCGCACCGGCTGTTGTACTGGGCGGGCACCGCAGGCGAACAGCTGCCCTTGAAAATGGCGTTGCTGAAGGCCTATCACGGCGAGGGCAAGGATCCCAGCAAGCACGATGTGCTGGTCGAGGCGGCCGAGTCGGTCGGGCTGGACGGCGCGCAAGCCCGCGATGTCCTGCAAAGCGGACAATTCGCCGACGACGTCCGCGCCGAGGAGCAGGAATACATGGCCATGGGTATCCACTCGGTGCCGGCCATTATCTTCAACCGCGAATATCTGGTCAGTGGCGGACAGCCGGTGGCAGCGTTCGAGCAAGCCATACGCCAGGTGCTGGCGGGCATGCCTGGCTGAAGGCGCGCATGGCCGGCTGCCCGAGCTCCGCGGCACGCGGATCGCGAGCGGTGTACCTGATGGACGAAGACCGCACTGACGAATACCACATCGGGACGAACACCACACTGCGCCGGTGCCGGTATGGTAAGGTCCTTCGGCATTGCCGTACTTATCGGCGCTTGTCGATAAGCCGGTCTCCAACTTGCTGACATGAGGTTGAAGTGAAAGCCGCCATTGCCTTGTTCGCTTTCTCGACGCTTGCCCTGGCGTCCTGTGCCCAGGCGCCGCTTGCGCCGAAGAATTCGGCGATCGCCGCCGCCGTCGCCTCGCCCGACCGCCCTCCCGCGGACGTCGATCGCGATGCGGAACGCAAACCCGCGCAGCTTCTGGCCTTTGCGGGCATCAAGCCGGGCGACCGCGTGGCGGACCTGATCCCCGGCGGCGGCTACTTCACGCGGATATTCAGCAATGCCGTCGGGCCGACCGGCCACGTATACGCCGTGGTGCCCGCCGAGTTCGTCAAGCTATCGCCCAAAGCGCTGGGCGCCGCGCAGGCGATCCCGACCGCAACGGCTTTCACCAACGTCACGGTGGTGAACGGCTCCCTCGCCGCCCTCGCGATACCGGAAGCGCTGGACGTCGCCTGGACCTCGGACAACTACCACGACGTGTACGGATTCGTGGGCGCCGCCGCCGCCGAGCAAATGGATGCGGCGGTGTTCAAGGCATTGAAGCCGGGCGGCGTCTTCATCGTCGTGGATCATGTCGCCAATGCGGGCACCAGCGACACCAGCTCGAACACGCTGCACCGTATCGACCCCGAAACCGTCAAGCAACAGGTACTGGCCGCCGGCTTCAAGCTGGAGGCCGAAAGCAGCGTGCTGCGCAATCCGCGGGACACCCACGATGTCGCCGTCTTCGCGCCGGCGGTTCGCGGCCAGACCGATCAGTTCGTCTTCAAGTTCCGCAAGCCCGAATCCCGGTAAGCGACCGGCAACGCCGCATCACTCGGCGCGCGCGACTTCCCGCACTACGCCCGCGTCCACCAGAGCCTGGATCGCCGCGCTGTCATAGCCGAATTCGGCCAGGATGGCGCGCGTGTCTTCTCCCAGGCGCGGTGCCGCGCGATGGTAGCGCGCCGGCGTGGCGGAGAACTTCACCGGCATGCCGACCGTGCGTATCGCGCCGGCCTGCGGATGGGTCTGTTCCACGACCATGTCGCGCGCCAGCGTCTGCGGGTGGGACAGCGCCTCTCCTATCGAATGCACCGGGCCGGCCGGTACGCCGGCGCGGTCCAGCTCGGCCAGCCATTCCTCGGCCGGGCGCTGCAGCAGGATGGCCGAGATCAGCCGGGTCAATTCCTCGCGGTTCGCCATGCGGTCGCTGTTAAGCCGGAACCGTGGATCGTCCAGCCACTGCGGTTGCCCCAGCGTCTGGGCGATGCGCGTCCAGTTCTTTTCGTTGGCGCCGCCGATGATGATCCATGACGTCGCAGTGGGAAACGCCTGGTACGGCGCGGTCAGCACGTGCGCGGATCCGCTCGGACCGGGCGATACGCCCGAACCGAAGTAGATGGCCGCATGCCAGTACAGTTGCTGCAGGCTGGCCTCCAGCAAGGACGTTTCCACGCGTTGTCCCTGCCCGGTGCGCAGCTTGTGCTGATACGCGGCCAGGATGCCGAACGCCGCCAACAGGCCCGCGTTGATGTCCGCTACCGAGTTGCCCGTGCGCAAGGGCGGCCCGCCGGGCTCGCCCGTAATGCTCATCAGGCCCGAGAATCCTTGCGCGATCAGGTCGAAGCCGCCTTTGTCCGCATACGGCCCGGTGCTGCCATACCCGGATACGCTGCAATAGATCAGGCCCGGATTTTCCTTGCGCAGATCCTCGTAGCCCAGGCCGAGCTTTTCCATGGTGCCCTTGCGGAAGTTTTCCGTGATGACATCCGCGTCGCGCAGCAGCCGCATCAACACGCCTTTGCCTTCGGGATGCTTCAGGTCCAGCGCGATCGCGCGCTTGTTGCGGTTAAGCATCAGGAACGGCATCGATACGCCGTTGACCTGCGGGTCCCGGTACTGGCGCGCGTCATCCCCCCCTTCCAGCTTTTCCACCTTGATGACATCCGCGCCCAGGTCGGCCAGCATCATGCCGCACGTGGGCCCGGCCATGATCTGCGAGAGCTCGATCACCCGCATGCCGGCGAGCGCGCCCTTCCCGGGCGCCGAGGTGTTTCTTTCTTCCATCGTTGGTCCTTCCTTGATCCCGGGTCGCTGTCCCGGATAGAGAGCCTCAGCGGCCGTTGAACCGTGGCGCCTGCTTGGCCAGGAAGGCGCGATAGCCGGTCTGGAAATCCTCGGTATCGAAGCAATCGAACGCTTCGTCGCGCTCGGCGTCCGTCAGCTCGCCACCCTGGAGAATCCTGCGCACGAACTGCTTGTGCCAGCGGGCGACCAGCGGCGCGCCCGCCGCGATGCGCTGGGCCGTGGCCCATGCCTCGGCCGCGACCTGGTCGTCGGCAACCACGCGCGTCACCACGCCCAGGCGCAGCGCTTCCTGCGCATCGAAGATCGTGCCCTCCAGCAACATCGCGAGCGCCGCGTCGGGACCGACCAGCCGCACCAGCGGCGTCAATTCCGAATACGACATCACCAGCCCGAGGTTCTTGATCGGTACACCGAAGCGCGAGCTGGCCCCGCAGATGCGCACATTCGCCAGGCTGGCGATTTCCATGCCGCCTCCCACGCAGATGCCGTGGATCTGCGCGACCACGGGGTGACGGCAGGCGCCGATGGCCTCGATCGTGCGCCGCATGATGGCGCCATACTCGCGCGCCTGCTGCTTGTTGGAGCGCGAAGTCTCGAACTCCGAGATGTCGTTGCCGGGCGAGAATGCCTTTTCGCCGGCTCCGCGCAGTATCACGCAGCGCACCCATTCGTCGGCGGACAGGGCCTGGAAGGTGTCCCCCAGCAGGCGCCATGCGTCGACCGTCAAGGCGTTCAGTTTGGCCGGGCGGTTAAGCGTTACGGTGACGATCCCGCCGTCGCGCTGGATCAGGATGGGGGATTCGGCCGATGCCGCGGATTCGGTCATGATGCGCTTCCTGTTTCGAGCGGGTTCATTGTTTGGCCTGGGCCTTGGTCAAGCCCAGGCTGCTGGTCAGCCGGCCGTACTTGGCCCATTCGCTGTCCACGTAGGCGCGGAAGGCCGCCGGCGTATCCGGGCCACCGCCCACGTCCATGCCCTGATCGTTCAGCTTTGCCCGCACGGACGGATCCTTCAGCGTCTGGGACAGGGCCAGGTCCAGACGGTCGAGCACGGGTTTGGGCAGCTTGCCCGGCGCGAGCACGGCATACCACTGCACCACATCCACGCCCTTGACGCCCGCCTCGGCCAGTGTCGGTACGTCGGGCAAGCGCGGACTGCGCTGCGGGCTGGTCACGGCCAGGGGTCGCAGTTTGCCTGCCTGCACCTGCCCGATGACGCCGGGCAGCGTGTCGAAGTTCAGGTCGACCTGCCCGCCCAGCAGGTCGGCGACCGCCTGGCCGCTGCCCTTGTAGGGCACGTGGATCATTTCCACTTTTTCGATCTGCGAGAAGCGCGCGGCGGTCAGATGCTGGGGGCTGCCCATGCCGGAAGACGCGTAGGTCAGGCTGCCGGGTTTCGCCCGCGCCGCCTTAACCAGATCCTGCACCGTCCTGAAGTCGTGCTTGGTCGGATTGATGACCAGGACGTTGGGCACCGAGCCGATATAGCGGACCGGGGTGAAGTCCTTGATGGGGTCGAACGAGGTGGGCAGGACATAAGGGGCCGCCACCGTGGATTGCATGTTGGCCAACAGCAGCGTGTAGCCGTCCGGCGGCGCCTTGGCCACCATATCCGCGGCGATCAGGCCGGAGGCGCCCGGCTTGTTCTCGATGACGATCTGCTGGTTAAGGATGGCGGACAAGCGCTGGGCCACAATGCGGGCCGACACGTCGGTGCCGCCTCCTGGCACGAAACCCACGTACAGATGTATCGGCTTGTCCGGATATTCCGCCGCGGCGGGGAATGCCTGCATGAACATCAATGTGCTACCGAGCGCGGCAAGCGCTTTTTTCCACATGAGAGTCTCCTTTGGCATGGCGCCGCCCGTAACGGCTTGGTCTATGATTCGGGCTGACCTGGTATTTTTCTGGAATTTGATATTTGGTATACCAGACACCAGCCTAACGATAAACCTGACGCTTCACACCTATGGCAAACCCTGATTCCGCCCTGGCCGGCGCGGCCATGCCGCCCGAGGGACTGGCGATCCACCACCCCACCCTGCCCGCCGTCGTGGCGGACCGCCTGCGGCAACTGATCGTCAATGGGACCTTGCGGCCCGGCACCTGGCTGAACGAGCGGGATCTGTGCGACCTGCTGAAAGTGTCGCGCACCCCGTTGCGCGAGGCCTACCGCATCCTCGCGTCGGACGGCCTGCTCAGCATCCAGCCCAAGCGCGGTGCGATGGTGATCGAGTTATCGCGCGCGGATATCGAAAACACCTTCGACGTGCTGAGCGTGCTGGAAGGTCTGGCGGTGCGGCAGGCCGCGCAGCGCGCCACCGATGCGGAAATGGCGCACATCGCCCAGCTGCACCGGCGCATGCTGCAGGGCTACGAGGCGCGGGACATCGCCGCCTACTTCGAAGCCAGCATGGGGACCCACATCGCCATCAGCCGTGCCGCCCATAACCCGGCACTGGTCGCCAGCTACGATCGCCTGAACCTGCAGGTCCAGGCCCTGCGCTACAAATCCAACCTGGACCCCGACGAATGGGCCGCCGGCGTGGCAGACCACGAAGCCATCGTGCAGGCGCTGCTGGTGCGCGACGGCGAGCGCGCGGAGCAACTGATGCGCGAGCACCTGTATAGCAAGAAGGCCTACAACTTGCGGTGACGCCAGGCGTCGCGTCGCCCCGCTGCCCTGCCCGCCGCCGGGGCCGTCTGACGGCCCCGGCAACCCGGGCTACTCGCCCACGTGCGTAGCGGCTTGCGCGTTCAAGGCGGCGAACACCTCGCGATACTTCTCCTGCCCCTGCTCGACCGCGAAGCGCAGCGGATATACGCGCTTGACCAGGATTTCGCCGGCATCCGGCTGCGTGGCGATGATCTGCATGACCTCGTCGATGAAATCCCGCAGCGGCATGGCGTTCGGGTCGGTCGCCTGGTGGTCTCCCAGCAGTGTGGTCTGCACATAGGGAGGTGCCAGCTCCATGACGCGCACGCTCGTATCGCGCAACTGATAACGCAGCGATTCGCTGAACGAATGGATGGCCGCCTTGGTGGCGCTGTAGGTCGGCGTGGCGGCCAGCGGCAGGAAGGCCAGGCCGGACGACACGGTGATGACGGTTGCCTGCGGCTGCTTCCTCAGCGTCGGCAGCAAGGCCGCCGTCAAGCGCAACGGCGCGAGCAGATTCGTCTGGATGGTCGCCTCGGCCACCGACAGGTCGATGTCGTCTGCCGTCCAGTTCTCTGGCTTCATGATGCCGGCGTTATTGATGACGACGTTCAGGGCCGGATGCTGCTTGACGATATCGGCGGCGAAGCGGGCGATGTCGCCGGCGTCGGCCACGTCCACCGTGGCGGTCGCGATGCCCGGATTGGCGGCCGCGACTTCGTCCAGGGGACCTTGACGGCGTCCCGCGATAATGACCCGATTGCCTGCCTGGTGCAGTGCGCGCGCCAGGCCCTCGCCGATACCGGTTCCGCCGCCGGTGATAAGGATGGTATTGCCCGTGGTTTGCATGATGACGCTTCCTTTGAAAAGAGTGCGAACGCAGAATACGTGCAATACTCTCCTTTGGGAAGTAGGCACCCTTTGGTTAACTACTTACCAATAGGATACTATTGGCAGACCGCGTCGCTCGCCTCTGTGGCGCGCGATGGGCACACGGCGATCATCACAAAGGCATCACCGAATATGAGCAAGCACACCGCCACCGCGCGCGACGAGCCGCTGGTCTTCACGTCACCCGACGGGACCCACGCCAACCCCGAGGTCGACCGTCTGGTCCTGGCCGTCATCGGCCGCGTCGCGGACAAATGGACCTTGCAGGTGCTGGAGGCCCTGGACCAGGGCGGCGTGCTGCGGTTCAGCCAGGTCGCCCAGGCGGTCGGCGATATCAGCCAGAAGATGCTGACGAAGACCTTGAGGAAGCTTGAGGAAGACGGCTTCGTGACGCGCAAGGTCTATCCGGAGGTCCCGCCGCGCGTGGAATATGCCCTGACGGACCTGGGCGCGAGCCTGTGCGCGGCGCTCTGTTCGCTATGGCAATGGGCGGAAACGCACTACGACAAGCTGCGCTCGTTCAGGGGCGCCGGATTGCCCGATACGCCCGCCTCCGACTAGAAGCAGCCCGCCGCGCCGGCACAGTCGGGGCGGCACCGGGCCGCCGTGCGGGCGCGCGGCCCCTCGGGGCTGCAACTACGCGCGCGGCTTGCTGGCGGGTTGCCGGCCGGCCGCCCGCAGTATCAGCGCCGCGATCGTGTCCGGATGCGAAATCAGCGACAGGTGGCTTGCCTTGACCTCTATCGTCGTGGCGCCCATGCGCTTGGCCATGAAACGTTCCAGATCCGGATTGATGGTGCGATCCTGCGTGGACACGGCGTAGAAGCTGGGCTTGCTGCGCCAGGCCGCCTGCGTCGTCTTGCCGGCCAGCAGCGGTTTGCGAAACGGCTGCTGGACGGCATACAGCACCATGGCTTTGGCGCGCGGCAGATCTCCGGCGAAGTCGCGCAGGAAGGCCTCCTGGCTGAGCCGCCCTTCATCGCCGTCGAACACGATTCCCGCACTGGCCGGCGGAGTGGGATACTTCGCCGCGAGCTGGGCGTAGTCCTCGTCCGCATCCGGGGCGCGTGCCGCCACGTACACCAGCGAAGAGACGTTGGGATGGACGCCGGTTTCCGTCACCAGCATGCCGGAGAACGAATGGCCCACCAGCACCGTCGGACCATCCTGGCGTGCCAGCACCCGCTGCACGGCATCGACGGCCTCGGGAAAGGTAGTCAGGGGATTCTGGACGGCCGTTGCATTCATGCCCGCAGCCTGCAGCCGCGCGATGACTTCGGTCCAACAGGAACCATCGGCGAACAGGCCATGGGCCAGGACGACATTCCTGGCTGTTGGCGGCGCTGCTTGCGCAGAGACCCGGAGCCCGGGAAGAATGGTGGCCGCGGCAGCGCCGGCCAACGCGGCGGAAAACGTGCGCCGATTCATCGTCATGGGTAACCTCGTTTAGTACTGACGCGCAAAGGATACGGTCAAAAACGCGCGCCAGACGTCACATTTCCGTTATAGGCCGCACGTACCAATCCGTTGTATGAGGCCGGACGCGGACGCGCCCGGACACGACGCCCGGCATGCGCCGGTCCGGTGCCTGCAGGGTCGTGAATGGCCGTGAAAGGCGGTGAAGGGGCCCTCGAAGAGGGTCCTGAAGGGTGGCCGAAAGGTCGCCGCTTACGCCGGCCCTCGATCCGGATACAGCAGCACCGGCCGATCGGTCAGCCTGATGAAGGCCTCGGCGACACTGCCCAGCAGCAGGCGCTGGACGCCTTTGCGGCCATGTGTGCCCATCACCACCAGATCCACGTCCAGCTCGCGCGCGACGCGGTCCAGTTGCTCGGCCACGGTGTTTCCGCCACTGGTGTTGTGGACCAGGCGGGTCTGCACCGGGACCCCTTTGCCGGCGACTGTTTTCGCGGCGTCCTTCAGGATGTCGCCGGTCTGGACATCGATGGACTTGCGCATCTCGGCCGGATCGTAGACCAGCGAGGTGTAGTAGTCGCTGGGATATTCCACCACGGACACGGCATACAACGTCGCGCGCTCCTGCGCCGCCAACTGGACCGCCTTGTCCAGCGCGGCCCGCGCGGCCTTGCTGCCGTCCAGGGCGATCATGATATTTCGGTACATGGCGATCTCCGTATTCACGGTGTCACCCATCATGCCCGCGCCCGCGGCCCGCGGGTCTGATCTGCGTCAAGCGGACCGCCGGCCGGCAATGTGAACCGGCGGTGCGGTGCCCTGCCCGACCCTGCTGCCCGGCTAGGACGCCTGGTCCAGGTGAAGCATCGCCGCCACGGATCCGGATATCGTGACGGGATCGCCGCCGGCCTGCACGGTGCGCCAGGAAGGCGCGCCGTGATTTTTCCGCATCTGCATCATCAGGACTTCGGCGTCCGCATCGGAGGGGTCATGCCGGCGCCGGTCTACGCGCGCAAGGCGCAGATCCAGCGCAGCTTCCAGCCAAAACCCGTCGAACGGCACGCCGGCGCGCGCGGCCACCTGGCGCAGGCTTTCCCGGTCTTCGGGGCGCTCGAAGGCCGCGTCGGCAATGACCGCGTGCCCCCGCGCCAAGGTGTCGCGCGCCTGTCGCGCCAGGGTGGCGTAAACCTGTTCGGACACCTCGGGCCGATACGCTTCGGACGGCAGGCGGGCCTCGGCAGCCACGCCATACAGGCGTTTGCGGATGCGGTCGCTGGACAACACGCGGGCTCCTGGCGCCTGTCCGATCCGATGGGCGATTGCCGCCGCCAGGGTCGACTTGCCGGTCCCGCTCAATCCGCCGATCGCGACAAGACGGGCCGGGCGCGCTTGCAGCAGGCGCAGCGCCAGTTGTCCGTAATCCCGGGCTTCGCCGAACAGATCGCGGCGCCGTGGCGCCGGCACGTCCCGGGCCTGCGCGGCGGTGACGTGGCAGCGAATGGCCGAGCGCAGCGCAAGAAAGTACGGCATCAATGGGAGGCCATCGGTTTCGTCGCGCTCGTCCAGATAACGATTGAAGACGAAGTTGGCCCATTGCGGCTGGCCACGGTAGCGCAGGTCCATCAGGAGAAACGCAAGGTCGTACAGGACATCGACGGTGGCCAGCGCCTCGTCGAATTCCAGGCAGTCGAACAGCACCGGCGTGCCGTCGACCAGGCAGATATTGCGCAAGTGCAGATCGCCATGGCAATGGCGTATCCGCCCGGCGCGCCCCCGGGCGTCCAGCAGCGCGGCGCAGTCCCGCTGCCGAAGGCGAAACAGGCGGTTCAAGGCCGTGCAGCCCGCGGGCACGGCACTGCCCAGCGTCAGGAATGCCAGCTCGTTGATGTCCAGTACGCGCCTCATGATGGCCAATCCGCGCGCATGGAAGGCAACGGGCGCGTCCCGGTGAAAGGCGGCGATGGCATGCGCCAGCCGCGTCAGCAAGGGTGCCGTCAGGGCGCCGCGCGTGGCCATCCGGTCGAATAGCGTCTCTTCATCGAAACGCGCCATTTCGACCACGGCATCGACGAGCTCGCCGGGGCCGTCGAACGCCAGCGAGCCGTCGGGCTGCCGTGTGATCCGCCGTACCGCCAGATACAGCATGGGCGCCGTGCGGCGGTTCAATTCCAGTTCGCGCCGGCACGCGGCCAGGCGCAGCGCGGGCGTGGAGAAATCCACATAGGGATAGCGCACCGCGCGTTTCAGCTTGAAGGCCCGATGGGCGGTCAAAAAGATCACCGAGATATGGGTTTGCACGGTCGCGACTTCCGCCGTTTCCCCATGGGTGCGGGGGCATCCCAGGAAATCCATCGTCGCGGATTGCGTATCCGGCTCCATGCGCGCGCTCCTGTCGTAAGCCATCGTGTTTGCCGGATGGTGACGCGGCCGCGCGATCGCCTATTGATCCTGGTCAACGGGTGGCTGACGGACGTCGCCATACTAGGACGGGACGCTGTGTATCAGCGAGGACCAGAGGCCGAACACGATGAAATCCGCGCTCCGGACCGGTATGGCGAGCCTGCTTGCCTGCGCGGCATTGGCCTTGTCGGGCCAGGCCGCGGCCCAGGCCACCCCCACGCCCGACGATCTGGCCGACGCCTACCGCCGGACGGTGCGGCAGCAATTGCATCCGCCATCCGATGACATACG
The DNA here is from genome assembly GCF_057362025.1 of Bordetella sp. NCBI lineage: Bacteria > Pseudomonadati > Pseudomonadota > Betaproteobacteria > Burkholderiales > Alcaligenaceae > Bordetella > Bordetella sp. The sequence goes on from NZ_JBMQQZ010000083.1 coordinate 40,059, forward strand.
GTACTACGCCACGAGCGCCCTGCTGATGCTGAGCGGCGCCGGCATTACGCTGAACGAGCCGCAGTATCTGGTCGTGGTCGACCGCAACCCCAATGTGCAGGCCATCCTGGTGTACTGGCTGGGTTCGCCTTCCATGCAGCGCCTGATCGGCGCGTCGCCGGTATCCACGGGCCGTATCGGCCAGTTCGATCACTTCCAGACGCCCACCGGGGTTTTCGATCACTCGGTGACGGACGGCGACTTCCGGGCCGAGGGGACCAAAAACGAATTCGGCATCCGCGGCTACGGGAGGAAAGGCATGCGCGTCTACGACTTCGGCTGGCAACAGGCACTGCGCGGCTGGGGACGCGGCGGCACGGGCACGATGCGCCTGCAGATGCATGCGACGGATCCGGACATCCTGGAATCCCGTCTGGGCCGCGTGCAATCCAAGGGCTGCGTACGCATTCCCGGCAGCCTGAACGTCTTCCTGGACCGGTTCGGCGTGCTGGACGCGGACTACGAGGCCGAGGCCCGCGCCGGACGGCCCTTGTGGGTGCTGTCGCCCGATCGCACGCCCGTGGACGGCGCCGGCCGCTACCTGGTGATCGTCGACAGCGGCCGCACGGCGCGGCCGCCATGGTCGCCCGCTCCGCGCTAAGGCACGGATACGACAGGAGAACCGCATGGCGTGGGAGTCCGCATCGGAGGACGAACTATGGAATGGCACGGTGACGCGCGCGCTGGCATCCCTGGAAACCGATGCCGACGGCCTCGCGTCGGCCCAGGCGGAAAAGCGGCTTGCCGTGCACGGCGCCAATCGCCTGCTGGAACGTCCCCGGCGACGTCTCGTACTGGAGTTCCTCGAGCGGCTGCGCAATCCGCTGGTCCTGACCTTGCTGGCGTGCGCGGCGGCGGCGGCCCTGACGCGCGAGCAGGCCAGCTTTACCATCATCGTCGTGATCGTGCTGTTGTCGGTGCTGCTGGATTTCTTCCAGGAGCATCGCGCGCTGATGGCCGCCGATCGCCTGCGCGACCGTGTGGCGTTGCGCGTCACGGCCATGCGCGACAAAGCGCCCAGGGACATCCCGGCCGCCGACCTGGTCCCCGGCGATGTGGTCCTTCTGGAAGCGGGCGATCTGGTACCGGCCGACGCCCGCCTGATCGCGTCCCGGGACCTGTATGTCAACGAGGCCCTGCTGACCGGCGAACCCTATCCCGCCGAGAAGCGCTCGGACGATGCGGCCGATGGCCAGCACGCAGACCGGCTGGCGCGCGCGGACGCCGTCTTCATGGGATGCTCGGTCATCAGCGGGACTGCCCGCGCGCTCGTCCTGGCCACGGGCCGCGCCACGCAACTGGGCGCCATCGCCGACGAAATGCGGCGCGAGCCGCCGCCCACCGCCTTCGCGGTCGGCATCCGCGATTTCGGCATGCTGGTCATCCGGCTGACGGTCCTGCTCGTCCTTTTCGTACTGCTGGTCAACCTGCTCTTCCACCGTCCGCTGGTGGAATCCTTTCTCTTCGCCCTGGCCCTGGCGGTGGGCCTGACGCCCGAGCTGTTGCCGATGATCGTCTCGGTCACGCTGGCGCGTGGCGCCATACGCATGGCGCGCGAGCAGGTCATCGTCAAGCGGATGTCGGCCATCCATGACCTGGGCAGCATGGATGTCTTTTGCAGCGACAAGACGGGAACGCTGACGCAGGCGCGCATCGAACTGGCCGGGGAATTCGATATCCGCGGCGAAGACTGCCGGGATGCCCTGCGCTGGGCCTATCTGAACGCGAACTTCGAGACCGGGTTGAAAAGCCCGCTGGACGACGCCCTGCTGGCAGCCGCGCCGGCGGATCTGACGGGATGGCGCAAGATCGACGAAGTGCCCTTCGATTTCGAGCGGCGCCGTGTTTCCATCCTGGCCGAACAGGACGGCCGGCGCTATCTCATCGTCAAAGGCGCACCGGAGGATCTCCTCATGTTGTCCTCCGGCTACCGGATCGCCGGCAGCGACGGGCCTCATGCCTTCGACGAACAGGCGCGCGGCACGGCGGCGGATACGCTCAAGCGCCTGGGCGAGCAAGGCTATCGCGTCCTGGGCGTCGGATGGCGCGAGGTAAACCCGGATCGGGACCACGCCGGCATCGCCGACGAGACCGCGCTGACCTTCGCCGGCTTTGCCGCCTTTGTCGACCCGCCCAAGGAAACCGCCCGTCCGGCGCTGGATGCGTTGTCCAGGCTGGGAATATCCCTGAAGATCGTCACGGGCGATAACGAATGGGTGACCCGGCATGTCTGCGATGCGTTGGGTATCCGCATCCAGGGCGTGCTGAACGGACCGGACCTGGAGAAGCTGACCGACGAAGCGTTGTCCGCGCGGCTTGCCCGAACGACCTTGTTCTGCCGGGTGAACCCTGCGCAGAAGGCGCGCGTTATCCGCGTCCTGCGCAACCGCGGCCACATCGTCGGCTACCTGGGCGACGGCATCAACGATGCCCCGCCGCTGCATGCCGCCGACGTCGGCCTGTCGGTCGACGGCGCGGCCGATGTCGCCAAGGAGGCCGCCGCGATGATCCTGCTGAAGCAGGACCTGAACGTGCTGGCCGAAGGGGTGCGCGAAGGACGCCGCACATTCGCCAACATCATGAAGTACGTCATGATGGGCACCAGCTCGAACTTCGGCAATATGTTCTCGATGGCGGGGGCTGTGCTGATCCTGCCTTTCCTGCCCATGCTGCCGGTGCAGGTCCTGCTCAACAACCTGCTGTACGACACCTCGGAAATCGCCATCCCCCTGGACCGGGTCGATGAAAAGATGATCGCCAGGCCGTATCGCTGGGATATCCGCCAGGTGCGCGATTTCATGCTCGTTCTCGGCCCCGTCAGTTCGATGTTCGATTTCCTGACCTTCGGCCTGCTGTTGTGGGGTTTTCAGGCCAGCCAGGGCCTGTTCCAGACGGCGTGGTTCGTGGAGTCGCTGATGACGCAGGTGCTGGTGATTTTCGTCATCCGTACACGGGCCCGCCCGTGGTCCAGCCCGGCGCATCCGGCCCTGGCCGCCACCGCGCTGGGCGTCGTCGCCCTGGCAGTGGCATTGCCCTACACCGCGCTGGGGGCGTGGTTCGGCTTCGTCCCGCTACCCGCCCCCCTGCTGCTGGCGCTGGCCGGCGTAACCGCCGCCTATCTGGCCGTGGCCGAGCAGGCGAAGCATTGGTACTTCTCGCGCCGTCGGGGCAGGCGGCCTCACCGGCAGCGCACCGCCTCGCACCTGGGATAAGCGCGAGGGGCGGCCGGCCGTCCCTCAGGCTTCGCGTGCCCCCTGCAACTCCGGTACGTGTCCCGCCGAGCCGTATTCCGAAAGCTGGTCGGCGACCCGCTCCACGCCATCGACCGAGACCACCGCGTCGACCAGCCTTTGCCGTTCCGCAGCCAGGATGTGGCCGGTCAATAGCACGTTGCCGCCGGCAACATTGACGTCCACCGCGCCCGGGGCGCTGACGACGCGGCCGATGGCCGCACGCACCCGTTCATGGATCTTGCGGTCGCTGGCCGGGATGCTGGCCGAGGCGGCATGACGGATCCGGACGGCCACGCCCTGGAGCCGGTCGCCGGTCCAGCGCGCTTTGCGGCGCACGAAGCGCGAGGTGTCCCGGGCACGGCTCGCGGCCCTGTCCCGCAGCACGCTGCGACGGCCGCGCCCCATGTCGGGGTCGAGGTAATACATGGCCGCGGCACCCAGGGCCGCTGCGACAAGGGTATCGATGAGATGGTTCTTCATGGCGTCTCCTGCAGGGTCCCGTGAAATGGCGGCCGTGTACCGCCCCGAAGGGTAAGCGCAGCAACCGCGATGCCTGCGCGGGCGCCGGGGCGGCGTCCGCGGCGTGCGCAACGCGCAGCGCCTGCGGGGGCTGCACCTGTGGCGCGTATCGCCATCACGCCGCGCGGCGCGTGGTCCGCCCGCCCCGCGCCATCGCCCTGCGCCGCAGCAATGCGGCGAATGCGCGGCTGGCCGGCGATTGCGGCCGCTCGTTGTTGAACAGCAATCCGGGCGTGCGCATGGGGGCGGGATCCTCCAGGGGAATGGTGCGCAGCGCCCGATGCAGGGCGGTGGCGGCCGCCACGGCGATGGTCCCGACCTGCATGCGCGCGGCCAGGCCCAGCATGGCGGCGACCGAATTCATTTCCGCGATGATGGCCGGTTCGGCGCCGGCCGCCGCGAAGCATTCGTCCAACAACCGGCGCGTCGAGAAACTGGCCGGCAACAGGACCAGCGGTTCCCTGTGCAGCTCTATCACGCGCAGCCGCCGGCGCGCCGCCAGGGGATGGTGCTGCCCCACGACCAGCACCAGTTCCTCGTTGAACCAGGGTTCGAATTGCAAGGCGCTGGGCGATTCCGGTCGATACGCCACGCCGAAGTCCAGTTTGCCGGCGTCCAGTTGCAAGGCGATGGCATCGGCGGGCAGCTCTTCGATGATTACCCTGACCGCGGGACTGTCCTGCAGGAAGCGCGCGACGCAATCCGGTATGAACGCCAGGTTGAAGGTATGGGTGGTACCGACTCGCACCTCGCCGATCATGGAAGCGCTATCGCGTTTGAGCTCGCCCAGGCCCATGTCGACCTCTTTCAGGGCCCGCGACGCATAGGCCAGGAAGGACTCGCCGGCCGGCGTCATCACCACGCGCTTGCCGATCCGTTCGAACAGCGGCTGTCCCACTTCGTCTTCCAACTGGCGGATCTGGTGCGACAAGGTCGATTGGGTCACGTGTACCCGTTCGGCGGCGCGGGTGAAGTTCAATGATCCCGCCAGCGCAATGAAGTACCGCAGATGCCGCAATTCCATCGTTGCCCCCGTTTCTTATCGATGGCATCAATGATAAATCGCGAAATTAATCATTTCCATCTTCACGATACGCCCGGTAGTCTGCTCTCCGGTCAAGCACAGCGACAAGGAAACGCTTATGTCCAAGGTGTTGGACGGCATCACCGTCATCGAACAGGGAACCTTCATTACCGGCCCGGCGGCCGGGATGCTGCTGGGCGACCTGGGCGCGAACGTCATCAAGGTCGAGCAGCCCGGCTCGGGCGACCCTTTCCGCGCCTTCAAGGGCGGCCTGTACAGCCCTCACTACCAGACCTACAACCGCAACAAGCGCAGCATCGAACTCAATATCAAGGATCCCGGCGATGCCGCCGTCTTCGAAGACCTGATCCGCGGCGCCGACGTCTACATCCAGAACTTCCGCCCGGGCGCGGCCGAGCGCATGAACGCCGGCCAGGAACGCCTGCGCGCGCTGAATCCCCGGTTGGTGTACTGCGCGATCAGCGGCTTCGGCCAGACCGGACCGGCCGCCGGCCGGCCCGCCTACGACACGGTGGCGCAGGCCGCCAGCGGTTTCCTTAACCTGCTGGTCGATCCCGCCCATCCCCGCGTCGTGGGACCGGCCATCGCGGACGCGCTGACGGGCTTCTACGCGGCCTATGGCGTGCTGGGGGCCCTGGTCGAACGCGCCCGCACCGGGGTGGGACGCGTCGTCGAAGTCTCCATGCTGGAAGCCATGTGCCACTTCAACCTGGACGCCTTCACGCACTTCCTTTCGGAAGGCGAAATCATGGATCCCTATAGCCGGCCGCGCGTATCGCAGTCCTACGTGCTGGCCTGTGCCGACGGCGGCCGGATCGCCCTGCACATGTCTTCGCCGGAAAAATTCTGGCGCGGCCTGGCCGATGCGATGGAACGGCCCGACATCCTCGCCGATCCGCGCTTCGCCACGCGCGAGGGCCGCATCGGGAACCAGGAGGCGCTGATCGATATCCTCGGCGCCGTTTTCGCCGGGCGCACGCGCGACGAATGGTGCCAACGCCTGGCCGAACGCGATGTTCCGCACGCGCCGGTGTACGACACCGCCGAAGCCCTGCGCGACCCGCAGGCCCGCCATCTGCAATTGGAAATCGAATCGATGCATCCGTCGCTGGGCCCCTGGCGCACGGTACGTTCGCCGGTCAGCTTCGATGGACGGCTTCCCACTGAAGTATCGCCGCCGCCGTTACTGGGTGAGCACAATGCGCAAATCCGCGCCGAACTGGCCCAGGCCGGCGCGACGACTTCCTGCAAGGACCCTTCATGAAAATCGGCAAGGCGACCATTCCCCATACCGCCATCTGCACTTCCGACGAGCACACCATCGTGGTGCGTGGCGAGGACCTGTGCAAGGACCTGATCGGCCGGATCTCGTTCACGGATTACTTCCATTTGCTGTTGACCGGACGGCGGCCCGACGCCGCCGCTGCCGCCGTGCTGGACGCGACGCTGGTGGCCATCGCCGAACACGGCTTCGTGCCCAGCGTGCAGGCCGCGCGCATGACCTACGCCGCCGCGCCCGATGCCATGCAGGGCGCGGTCGCCGCCGGCCTGCTGGGCTGCGGGTCGGTCATCCTGGGCGCCGCCGAAACGGCGGGAAAACTGTTCGTGGACATCCGCGATACGGCGCCGGAGCACGGCGACGACGTCGATGCGGCCGCGCAGGCGGTGCTCAAGCGATACGCGGCGCAAGGCACGCCGATCCCTGGCTACGGCCATCCCCTGCACAAGGACCGCGACCCACGCGTCGCGCGATTGTTCGAGGTCGCGCGCGAATGCGGCGCCGGCCTGGCCTATGTGGATATCGCCGAAGCGGTCGAAAGACAGATCCCGGCCGTCCTGGGCAAGGCGCTCAAGCTCAACGTATCGGCGGCGATTCCGGCGGTGCTGCTGGGCGCCGGATTCCCCGTGCAGGCGCTGCGCGGCGTGCCGCTGCTGGCCCGCACCGCGGGCCTGATCGCGCATCTCTACGAGGAATTCCACCAGCCCTCGGGCTTCGCGTTGTCGTATCAGGCCACGCGGGAACTGCGGTACGACGGCGCTGTGCCGGCCGGATATGGCGAATCCGCGGCCTGACCCGCGCGCCATGCGCCCCGGGGAGCCGGGGCACCTATTCATAAGAACGGAGACAAGCACATGAATCGAAGCCATCACGCATCGGCGCACGGCGCGCCCAATCTGGCCAGGCGCAGCCTTGCCGCGCTGGCCGTGGCGGCCGGGGTACTTGCCCTGGTGCCGCAGGCGGCGCGCGCCGCCGATTATCCCGATCATCCCATCAAGATGATCGTGCCCTTCGGCGCCGGCACCACGACCGATACGGTCGCCCGCATCGTCGGCGATGCCATGGCCAAGTCGCTCGGCCAGCCGGTCATCATCGAAAACCGCTCGGGCGCGGGCGGTTCGATCGGAACGGAGTATGTCGCGCGCGCGCCCGCCGACGGCTATACGCTGGTCATGGGCACGGTCGGCACCCACGCGATCAACAAGGCTTTGTTCCCGCGCCTGGGCTACGATCCGATCCGCGATTTCGCGCCCATCGCGATGATCGGCTCCACGCCGACCTTGCTCGTGGTCAGCGCGTCGTCACCCTACCGCAACCTGAAGGACCTGGCGGCGGCGGCCGCCAAACCTCCGGGTATCAGTTTCGCGTCCGCCGGCACCGGCACCTCGGGCCACCTGGCCGGCGAACTATTGAAATCGCGCCTGGGCGGCACCATGGTGCACGTGCCGTACAAGGAAGGCAGCCAGGCCCTGACCGACGTGATGTCCGGCCAGGTGCAATTCATGTTCTACCACCCGATCGCCGTATTGCCTCACATGAAATCCGGCAAGCTGCGCGCCCTGGGAACGTCCGGCAACCAGCGCAGCGCCTCGGCCCCCGACGTGCCCACCATCGCCGAGCAGACGGGCAGCGATTTCAACCTGGTAGCGTGGTTCATGCTGTATACGCCGGCCGCCACGCCGCCCGCCGTGCTGCAGAAGCTGCAGGCAGCGGCCAATGGCGCCCTTACCGATGCGGCTGTCGCCGCCAAGCTGCAGGGCCAGGGGGTGGAGAAAAGCACGGTCTCCACGTCCGGCCTGGATGCCTTCGGCCGTGCCGAAGTGGCGAAGTGGTCCGGCCTGGTCAAACAGTCCGGCGCCCAGGTGGATTGACGCCGCGCCGGCCGGTTCCAGCCTGGATCAGCGTGGGTCGAAAAGCGCTGCCAGGCGCTTTTCGCGAAACCGCGCGATGGCGAAGTCGATGAAGACGCGCGTCTTGGGCGCCAGCAGCTTCTTGTTCGGGTAATAGATGGAAATCGGCCCCCATACGGCGGACCAGCCCGGCAGGACGCGGATAAGTTCGCCATTGGCCAGGCCTGGCGCGGCATGGGGGGTGGGCAGCAGCGCGACGCCATAGCCCAGTTTCGCCGCGGCGGCCATGGCTTCCGGATCGTCCAGGATGACGCGGGTACGGCATTCGGCCGCGGCTTCCTGGCCGTTGGCATTGCGCAGTGTCCAGGTGCGCAGCCGACCGGTGGACGCGGACCTGCGCGCGATGCCATCCAGATCCGCCAGATCCTGCGGATGCCTGGGCACGCGGCGCCGCGCCATATACGAGGGCGAGGCCACGGCGATCACATGTGCGATGGCCAACTGGCGGGCCACCACACCCTGCGTCAACTCGATGCCGCCGCCGATGGCCGCGTCGTAGCCTTCGCGCACCAGGTCCACCGGACGGTTGTCGAAGTGCCAGTCGGGAACGATGGCCGGATAGCGCGCCAGGAAGTCGCCCAGCATCGGCAACAGGTATTCGCGACCGAAGGCCAGTGCCACGCTCAGGCGCAGCACGCCCGACGGTTCGCCGTCCTGCCGGGCGGCCTGGGCAATCGCATCCTGCAGGCCGGCGAACGGCCCTGCCGCATCGGCAAAAAAACGCTCGCCGCCCTCGGTCAGCGCCAGCCTGCGCGTGCTGCGATGGAACAGCCGCAGGCCCAGGTTCGCTTCCAGCCGCGCGACATTCTTGCTGACGGCGGCGGGCGTCAACCCCAAACTGCGCGCGGCGGCGGAAAAGCTGCCCAGCTGTGCACTGCGAATAAAGGATTCCATCAGGTTCAGGGCTTCCATGCGCGGCGCTATTCGATAGTTCAGGTTGAAAATCCATCAACCGATTATGGACTATCGCACCCACCGAAGAAAGGGAATACTGGCCACACTTTCCCAACCCGAGGTCCACGACCATGAACTCCTCACTCTCCTCCGCCCGCGCCGACGACACCTCGCGCAATGCCCCGCTCGCCGGCAAGACCGCGTTCATCACCGGCGGCGCCCGCGGCATCGGCGCGTCCATCGTCCATCGGCTGGCGCGCGATGGCGCCAACGTGGTCTTCACCTATCGCGGCTCGGCCGAGCAGGCCCGCGCGCTGGCGCAGACGATAGAAGCCGGCGGCGGCCGCGCGCTGGCGCTACAGGCCGACGGCGCGGACCCGCAAGCGGTAGCGCTGGCGGTGGATGCCGCCGCGCGTGAATTCGGCGGCATCGACATCCTGGTCAATAACGCGGGCGCGCTGCTGCTGGGCCCGATCGAGAGCTTTTCCCTGGAGGATTTCGACCGCACGCTCGATCTGAACGTGCGGGCGGTGTTCGTGGCGTCGAAGGCCGTGCTGCCCCATATGCCGGACGGCGGCCGCATCATCAATATCGGCAGCGTCAACGCCGACCGCATGCCCTTCCCCGGCGGTGCCGCGTACGCGATGAGCAAGGCGGCGCTGCAGGGGCTGGTGCGCGGGATGGCGCGCGACCTGGGCCCACGCGCCATTACGGTCAACAATGTCCAGCCGGGACCGGTGAACACCGATATGAACCCGGAAAGCGGCGAGTTCGCCGACATGATGCACGGGATGATGGCGCTGCCGCGGCATGCGCATCCTGACGAGATCGCCGGCATGGTCGGCTATCTGGCCGGCCCCGACGCCGCCTTCGTCACCGGCACCAGCCTGACCATCGACGGCGGCTTCGGCGCCTGATCCCGTGCCCCTGCGCGCACGCACCGCAACGCCCTTGTGGCGCAGCCCGCGCCGCCAGGGCGTGTCGATGCCACAAGCGGCGCGCCGCGCGGGTATGCCAATTGCTCAAGGCCGAGGTTCATTCCCCTTCCTGAGCGAGGCTATCCATGGAATCCACCACTTCGTATCCGTCGGGTTCGCCGGCATCCCTGGGCAAGCGCGAGTCCTTCGGCTCCGCGGTCTCCTGGGGGGCCGTCCTGGCGGGCGCCTTCGTGGCGGCCGCCACCTACCTGATGCTGCTGCTGGCCGGGGCGGGCTTCGGGTTCGCCTCCATGTCGCCATGGGGCGATGACGGCGCATCGGCCAAGACCCTGGGGATAGGCCTTATCATCTGGCTGGTCGTCATCCAGATCATTTCCGCCGGCCTGGGCGGCTATATCGCCGGGCGGATGCGCACCAAATGGGTCGACGTCCACTCCGACGAAGTCTATTTCCGCGATACCGCGCATGGCTTCCTGGTATGGGCGGTGGCCGCGGTGGTCAGCGCCTTCCTGTTGGGATCCGGCGTATCCTCCGCGGTCAGCGGTGCGGCCAAGGTGGGGGCTGGAGCGGTATCCGGCGTTACCGGCGCGGCAACGGCGGCCGCGGCGGCTGGGAGTAACGGCGGCACGTCCGCCATGCAGGGGCCGTCGGCGCAGTATTTCGTCGATAGCCTCTTCCGCTCGGATCGGCCCGACGCCACGCAAGGCGATGCCGCCAAGGCGGAGGTCGGCCGTATCGTCGCGGTCAGCCTCGCCCGGGGCTCCATCGCCCCCGAAGACAAGGCCTACGTCGCGCGCGTCATCTCCGCGCAGGCGGGCGTCGATCAGGCGACCGCCGAAAAACGCATCGACGATACGATCAATCGTGCCAAACAGGCGGCGGACGACGCGAAGCAAAAGGCCCGCGAAGCAGCGGACCAGGCACGCAAGGCAGCCGTCGCATTTGCGTTGTGGGCCTTCATCTCGATGCTGATCGGCGCGTTCTCGTCCACCTATGCCGCCACCCGTGGCGGCCGCACGCGCGACGCCGTGCGGTGATTCGGTCCGCAGGCCGCGCGATCCGCCGATTGCGCGGCCTGCGACGGGATCCGTCGATGGACATGCCATGAAGCATGAATGGCGGCAAAGGGGACGGACGGATGCGCTTATCGCGCGTCCCGCACGTCGCCATGCTGGCAGCGCGGATCGTACAGTTCCAGAATGCCCGGCAGCGGATTCATCAGGCTCAGATACACGTGCTCGGTGCCGGCGATAAAAGGATCGATGCCGAATTCGCTCACGGCTTTTCCGCGCGCCGCCGTCCCCATGCGCGCGATGTCGTGCGCGCCCGACTGCACGGATTTCAGCAGCGTCGAAATCGCCGTGGACGAACATGGCGGCACGATCCAGCCGTCTATGCCCGGGGTGATGTTTTCCGGCAGCCCGCAATGGGATGTGACGATGACCGGCTTGCCGGTGGCCATCATTTCGCGGCACGCGAACGAAATCGTTTCGATTCGATGCGACAGCACAAAGCCGATGTCGAGGGCGGCCAGAAAGGGGCGCACGTCATCCAGGTCGCCCGCATACGTGAAGTGTTCCTGCATGCTCAAGGCTCGCACTTCGTCCAGGTCCGCCGCCGAGGGGCGCGCGCCCGCGACCGCCACGTGGAATCGCCGGCGCAGGGGGTGCGGCAGTTCCGCCACCGCCCTGACCATGTACATCCATCCCTTGTAGTCCGACGTACCCGCATTGCTGCCCAGGACGATGCGGTCCGGCATGTTCGAGCCGAAGTACTTTTCCCGCAAGGCGGGCCGGGCCGCTTCCGTGGCCGGCGCAAACCGGTGTGTGTCGATGCCATTGAACACCCGCGTCACACCCCTGCGCGCATAAGGGCTGCGCGCCAGCCGGCGCTTCACATGCTCGCACACGGCGATGACATGGTCGGTACCCGCCAACATGCGCAGCCACGCGCTGGTCCCGCGGATCCGATGGTCATTGTGCTTGGTCAGCACGATCTTCGGACGGCGTGGCAAGGTCAGCGAGGCCAGAAGCACCAGGCGATGATCGGACGATCCATTGACATGCACGATGTCGTACCGCTGTTCCCGCAGCAATCGATTCAACTGGCGCAGCGCGGCGGGAACCTGATGCAGGCGGCTGGGAAACTCCTGAGTGTGCGTCCGGACGCCGGGCAGTTCGCGGCCCATGCGCTCCAGCGCGCTGCGCGCCGGTGCCGCGATGCTGACGGAATGACGCTGTGCCAGCGCGGATGCCAGGCGGGCGATATAGGAGGTATGCCCCCCTATGCCGCGCGCGCGGTGGAAATTCGTATACAAGATCTTCATCGTCGTGGGCCTGTGGTTGCCGTTCGCGTGCGCGCGCGTCGACATTGCGGCCGATGCTAGCTGTTCCGGATGACGATCATGTTAAGGAGAATGGGCCGGGCAGCCATGTCGTTGGGTGTCGTCCCGTTTCTTATGGTGTCGGCTGGCCGGACCCGATCACGCGGCGCGAACCGGCGCGGCGCGGGCGAAGTGCCGCATCAGCGCCGCGTCGAACGCGGCGGGGTTTTCGATATTGGGAAGATGCCCCGAGCCAGGGATCATTTCCAGCACCGCGCCGGGAATGCGCTGCGCCAGCGAGGCCATTTCCGCGGGCAGCACGCCGTCGTTGTCGCCGCAGATCAGGGTGACCGGCAGATCGACATTGTCCAGTCCCGGCCGGAAATCGAAATCCTGCAAGGCGCGGCCGGTACCGACAAAGCCTTCGACCGGCGTCTCGCAGATCATGCGGTGGATGGCTCGAGCCTGCCCGGATTCGCGGAAGCCGGCGCCGAACCAGCGGTCGATGGTCGGCGTGGCCAGCGCTTTCATGCCCTGCCCGCGCGCCACTTCGATGCGTTCGTCCCAGGGCGCGACGAAGGACTCGGGGCTGTCCGCCCGTGCGTCGCAGATGACGGCGCTGAGAAGGCGCGTGGGATGACGGGTTGCGAGATCGAAGGCGATCATGCCGCCCAGCGACAGGCCGACCAGATGCGCGTGGGCGATGCCCAGCGCGTCGAGCAGCCCGATAACATCGTCGCCCAGCTGGCGCATGCGATATGGCGCGGGCGATACCACGCTGGCACCGTGCCCCCGGGCGTCGTACGCGATGGCGCGATAGCCGGCCTGGCCGAGGCGGTCGAGCTGCCCTTGCCACATGGCGTGCGTCGTCATGATGGAGTGGCTGAACAGGACACAGGGACCGGCATCCGGCCCCTGTTCAACGACGGCGAAGGTCGCATCGCCTACGGTAAGTGTGCGAGTTCGTTGCATAGGTAAATGGGATTCAGTCATTGGGTGAAAACGCGGTCGGGACCAGTGCCACCGTGGTCTGGTTACCCAGCAGCGGGCCGTCCGTCTCGCTGGCCGCCTTGGCTGCCTTCCATTCCGGATCGGCACCGAAGGCGCGCAGCGCCGCATCGCGGGCCTCGGCCGACGGATAGCGCGTCAGATAGTAGAAGTCGTCCGGCGCGCCCGGTTCGGTCCAGCAATGCAAGACCTCGATGCCCAGCCGCTCGAAGATAGGCATGGTATGGGCTTCGAAGCGCTGTTTCAAGGCCTCTGCCTTGCCGGGTTGCGCGGTGTACTTCTTCAATTCGTAGATCATCGGGACATCCTTCCTTAAGAAAATCAATCAGCGGGCCGGCGCGCCCTTACGGACCCGTCGCCACGGGCAGGCCCGGCGTCGAGCCCCATTCCGTCCACGAGCCGTCATAGACGCTCGCGGATACCGCGCCCAGGCGCGCCAGCGCAAGGCGGATCACGCATGCGGTCACGCCGGAGCCGCACGTGCAGATTACGGGTCGGCGCGGATCCACGCCGGCCTGGTCGAAGACGGCTCGCAGGCGCGCCGCGTCCAGCAAGGTACCATCGCCTGGGTCGAGCAGGCGCGTATACGGAAGATTACAACTGCCCGGGATATGGCCGCCACGCAAGCCTGGCCGGGGCTCGGGTTCGTCGCCGCGATAGCGCCCGGGGCTGCGCGCGTCCACGATCTGCACGCCCTGGCGTGCTGCCGCCAGCACATCGGCTTGCGTGCGGGCATGCGCCCACGGCGCATCGGCGGCATAGGGGCAAGGCGCCAGCACCGCCTCCCCGCCTTCGACGGTACCGCCGTCGGCACGCCATTTCGGCAAGCCCCCATCGAGAACCGCCACCTGGCCATGCCCGTAGGCCTTGAACAGCCACCAGGCGCGCGGCGACGTATGCATGCCGGCGCGGTCGTACACCACCACAGCGTCCTCCCTGCCTATCCCCAGGCCGCCGGCCACCGCGCCGAAGTGCGAGGCCGGCGCCAGGGTGTGGGGCAATCCGCCCCCGGGATCGGCAGCGGCATCCAGGTCCAGGAACACCGCACCCGGGATATGGCCCCGGCGATAGTCGTCCCTGGGAGACGGCACGGCGGCAGCCATCGACCACGATGCATCGACGATACGCAGCCGGGGCGAGCCCAGGTGCTCGACCAGCCAGCGCGTATCGACGATGTCCGGCATCCGTGTCGCGCTCATTGTTCGACCTTGATGCCGGTGCGCTCGACGAAGGAACGCCATTTCTCCGATTCCTTCTCCATGAAGACCTTGAATTCGGCGGGCGTATCGCCGCCCGGCTCGGCGCCGATATTCAGCATCTTCTCGCGCAGTACGGGGTCTTTCAGGCCGGCCGCCACGACCTTGTAGATCCTGTCGATGATGGCCGGCGGCGTGCCGGCGGGCGCCAGCAGTGCGCTCCACCCCTGCACGTCGAATCCCGGCACACCCGACTCCGCGATCGTCGGTATTTCCGGCGACTGCGGAAAGCGCTGCATGCTGGTCAGGGCAATGGGACGCAGCTTGCCGGATTTCATCCAGGCCAGCGCGTCCGAATAATTGGCGAACGTGATCTGTACCTCGCCGGCCGCCGCGGCGGTGACAGCCGGCGCGCCACCGCGATAGCGCACATGGGAAATTTTCGCGCCCGTCATGTACTTGAAGATCTCGCCGCTGAACTGCGTCAGCCCGCCCGCATCGGAAAAGAAAATCTGCCCCGGCTTCTGTCCGGCCAATGCGATCAATTCCCGCACCGTGTGCACCGGCAGCGACGGGTTGGCCATCAGCACCAGCGGATTGGTGTTCAGCAAGGTGATCGGCGCGAAGTCCTTCACGCCGTCGTAGGGCACCTTATAGATGTATTGGTTCAGGGTCTGCGGCGCGGCCAGGCCGAGCAGCAACGTGTAGCCGTCCGGTTCGGCCCGCGCCACGTACTCGGTGGCCAGGCTGCCGCTGGCGCCGGGCTTGTTCTCCACGATGATGGATTGCCCCAATCCTTCCTGCAGTACCGGGCTGAGCATGCGCGCCAGGATATCGGCGATGCCGCCGGGCGCGAACGGCACGATGATACGTATCGGCTTGACGGGCCAGTCGCCCGCGCGGGCCGCCGGCATGCAGGCGGCCATTAGCACACACGCCGCCATGGCGGCCATCCGCCTGACGATTCTGTTCATGATTGTCTCCCCCGGACCGGTTCAGGTCCGTTATATGTCGTTATCGCAGGTCGGCGGCGCGGCTAGATGGGAAATACCAGCAGCGTGTCGATCCTGCGTGAATCCACCACGGCGCGCCTTTCCTGGAAACGCAGCTCCGCGTCGCCGCGGCGGATGACATCAAGGTATTTGCCCGTCGCGAAGAGCTCGGCGCGGCCGTCGTACATCGTGCGGTAAACGGCGAAATTGCTGCGCACGGCAAGCAGGCCGTCGTCTTCCCTAAGGATGGTGGGCTGCCCGTTGACGTGGCAATACACATGGCTTTCGAAGATATTGGCGATCTTCAGTGCCTTCACGCGATCCAGCAGCATGCCGCGCCCTTCGCAGTAGACGATCCCCACCGGGTAATTGTTGGCTTCATTCTCCCGGGTGGTGACCTGATAAATCCCATCGTCTACGAAAAAGTCGACCCAGTCGTCGACCCGCCCATCGTCCAGCGCATCGGCATAGCGCGTAAGCAGCGCGGCCACATCCGCGGGGGCAGCCTGCCGGGAAGCGACGGTACTTGCCTGTGCCAAAGCCGTCATTGCGCCGCCTCCGCGAATCCCATGATTTCCCGATACCCGTGCCAGAATCCGCGCACCGCGGCCTCGGTTGCGCGCGACGACTCATTGGATTCGGCCACTCGCCCGCCCATTTCGATGAAGGCCGCGCGATCCGGGCTTGCGTGCGTGCCGCGCTGCACGAACGAGTTGATGCAACCATCCTCCAGCGCCACCAGGCCCGCGGCACCGGTCAGATTGGCCTGCATGATGCGCATTTTTTCCTGCTCCGGCGTATCGTCCTCGTGCCCCAGGAATATCCAGAACAACTCGGTCTGGTCGACGCCGCGCGGCACAAAAAAGCGCACGGCCAGCGAATTCAACGTGAGCTGTATCACCAGCGTCGGGAAGACCGTCTGGATGCTGTGGGTGATGTTGTCGTCATAGGCATCCCAGGCCTGCAGCAGCGCCGGGCCGGCCAGTTCCGAATCGTATTGTGCGGAATGCACCTTGGATTCCTGGTATTCCGCGGCGGGTGCCAGCGTGGCGCGTTTGGAATAGCTGATGTGGTGCCACTTCTTTTCCGACAAAATGATCCCGCCATCCATGTCCAGGCGATTCACGCGAAACGTCGTGTAGAACGTGTGCAGCAGCGTCGCATGGTAGGAGTCCCGCACGTTCTCCGCGTACAGCTTCCAGTTGTTATGGATCACCTGGCTATGCTTGCCCAGCACCTTCAGCGGCTTGTCCATATTACGTGCCAGGAAGGCGGATATCTTCCCGCCCAGGAATTGCTGCAGCGGTTCGGTATCTTCCGAATGCGTGCCGAAGATAATGCCGCCGAATCGCTCGATCCGCAGGGGCTCCAGCCGATGGCAGCCGGGATCGAAGTCGTCCGGCATGCCACCCTTGCCCCGCACGCCATTGCGAAAGGCGACGGTCTTCAACCGTCCGTCCAGGCCGTAGTTCCAGGCGTGGTAGACACAGGTCAGCGAATGCCGGTTGTCGTGGTCCTTCAGGCAGACCAGCGCCCCCTTGTGCGCGCAGCGGTTGATCATCGCATGCACCCGGCCGTCTTCGTCGCGGGTCACGATGATGGGCGTATCGCCGACCCAGGTCGTACGGATGTCCCCCTTTGCGGGAATTTCCGCCTCCAGGCACAGGTAGTGCCAGACCGGCCCGCGGAAGATCTTCTGCTGCTCCATCGCATAGATTTCCGGATCCGAGAATACCTGGAAGGGCACGCGCGTCACGCCCCCCTCCGGCCAGGACAACGCGGGGCGCCGCGCCGCCGCAGCTTCAGGTGCATCCATGTCTTCGTCTCCGTTTATGTATGGTGTGGATGCAAGCGTAAAGATCCGGGGTATATTTCTCAATGACATGATCGTTATATTGAATATCTCGATTGGAGATAACGCTCGATGAACCTGGACGTCCATCTGCTGCGGGTATTCCTCGCCATCCACGAAACGCGCAGCGTCGGCCGAGCGGCGCAGATGCTGGACATGAGCCAGCCCGGCCTGAGCACGGCACTGCGGCGGCTGCGCGGGTTGCTGGGCGATCCGCTGTTCGTCAAGACCTACAACGGCATGGAGCCCACCAGCCGCGCCCGCGAGCTGGTCGCGCCCATACGCGGCATCGTGCAGGCGGTGGACAACGAATTGTTCGCCGTGCCGCAGTTCGATCCGGCGAGCTCCACCCGCGAATTCCGCCTGGGCCTGACCGATATCGGTGAAGGTATCTACCTACCCTTCGCCGTCCAGGCGCTGGAACGAACCGCACCATCGATTTCGCTGCGATCGATGTACCTGCCGCCGCGCGAACTGGAGGAAGCGATGGCCGCCGGGGACGTGGACCTGGCCTGCGGCTATTTTCCGGACATCACCAGCAACCAGTTCCTGCATCGGCGCATCGGGCTTCATTCGTTCGCGTGCATCATGCGTGCGAACCATCCCATACGGGATCGCGCGTTGACGATGGATCAGTACTTAAGCCTGAATCACGTCGAAGTAGAGGCGCCGGGGCGTAGCCTGGAGGTGTTCGAGAATTTCCTGCGCAAAAAGAAGCTGCGGCGCAAGGTAGTCCTGCGCACGCCGCACTTCATGAGCATCCCGGTCATTGTCGGCAGCACGGACGTCGTGGCGACGGTCCCGCAGGCGTTGGCGGACTTCTTCGCGTCAATGAAGGAATTGCGCCAGGTGGGATTGCCGTTCCGGCCGCCGACGTTCCAGGTCAATATGTATTGGCATCGCAGCCAGACCAACGACCCGGGCAACCAGTGGCTGCGGCGGGTGATTACAGCGCGGCTGGAAACCTTGAAGGCACGCGCCTATCACCGCAATGGCAGGCCCGCGGCGGCAGTGTGAAACGAGCTCGCGCCACGGGGCGGCAGACTCCGGGGGCTGGATCTCCCCCGGCGCGTTGCTTGATTGGCGCGAGCAGGCGCGCCATACTTATGCATTTTGGAGATAAGCTTATTTCCAAATTGAATTAGGAGCTGCCATGATCCTCCGCCAGTTTTTCGACGCCGCGTCATCCACATATACCTACCTGATCGCCTCTGGCATGGGCGGGGAGGCCCTGATCATCGACCCGGTGAAGGAACATTGCCAGCACTATGCGGCGCTGCTGCGCGAACTTGACGTGCGCCTGCTGCATGCCGTGGATACCCATACGCACGCTGACCACATTACGGCGCTCGGCGACCTGCGCGACGCGACCGGCTGCATGACGGTGATGGGCGAGCACACCCGGGCGGAATGCGTGTCGCGCCGTGTCGTCGAAGGAGAAATCCTGCGCGTGGGCAACATTGCGCTGCAAGGCATCTATACCCCGGGCCACACGGACGAATCCTTCAGCTTCGTGCTGAATCCCGCACGGCCGCATGCCGTATTCACCGGCGACGTACTGCTCATACGCGGCACCGGGCGCACCGATTTCCAGGGGGGCGACCCGCATCGCTCCTGGGATTCCATCGTCAACAAGCTGTTTCGCCTGCCGGATGAAACCGCCGTGTATCCGGCGCATGACTACCGGGGCTGCACCGCCTCCTCCATCGGCGAGGAGAAGCGCTTCAACCCGCGCCTGGCCGGCAAGTCGGAAGCCGAGTACGTCGCCATCATGAATGGGTTGAACCTGCCCGCGCCGAAGATGATGGATATCGCGATTCCCGCCAATCTGGCCTGTGGCCACGCCTAGCCCCGCCGGCGTCAACGGCTAGTTCTGTTCCGGCACGATGCGCATGATCAGTTCCACGCGCCGGTTGGCCGCCCTGCCCGCCGCGGTATCGTTGCTTTCCAGCGGCTTGGTGTCGGCGTAGCCGACGGCACGCAGGCGCTGCGGGTCGACCCCGTCATGTACCAGCTCGCGCAGCACCGAAGTTGCGCGGCTGGCCGACAGGTCCCAGTTGGAGGCGAACTGCCGCGTCAGGATGGGGACGTTATCGCTGTGCCCCTCTACCGACACGGGGAATTTGCTGCGGTCGATCACGTCGGCCAGCTTTTTGATCAGCGGGACGCCTTCCTTGCTGATGGTGGCCTGGCCGGAGGTGAACAGCAGCTCGTTGCTGATGCGGAAGCTCACCGTCTGCCGGTTGACCTGCACCTCGACCGATTTGCCCAGATCGGCCAGCCCCAGCTCGGCCGCCGTCGGCATTTTGACCGGCGCTGCCGGCTTTTCCAGAGGTTCGGTGGGCGCGGTCACGGTGGGTTCGGGGGGCGGAGGCTCGGGCAAGCGCGACCATTCCTCGGGGATTTTCGGCAGATTGGCCGCCCACGGTTCGACCGGACCCGGTGGCAGCTTGGCCAGGCTGACGCCGGAAGCGACCTCAGGCGGTTTCGCCCCCGGGCCGGCGCCGATGCGCGTCAGCGCCAGCATGACCACGAACAACGCCAGCAGCAGCGTGATCAGGTCCAGGTAGGTCATCAGCCAGTTGTCCGGTTCCCTGTCCAGGGTTTCCGGCACATGCCAGCGCTCGTAGCGATTGCGGCGCAGGGTCTTGCTGCGCGCACGCTGCAGCCGCTCTTCCTCGGCCTTGCGCTGTATGGCGACGTCTATCCAGGACGCCCGGGAATGAGTCGAACTCATGGCCGCGGCGCGCTCGTCCGGTTGCGTAGGGAAGCGGCATCGCCCAATCCCTGGCCGGCCAGGTTAGGCGTGGCGCGCGGGGCCGCCGGCGCGGCTGCCGCCTTGGGCGCCTTACCCTTCTTGCGGGGCGGCTGCTCGCGGATTTCATCCTCGAAGCTTTGCATGAAGGAATTGAGCGTCTCGCGCACCATGGCCGGGCCGCGTCGCTCGCACATCATCGAGATGCCCTGCAGCACCATGTTCATCAACACCAGTCGTTGCTCGGTCCGGCGCTCCAGCTTGATGGCAATGGGCTTGCAGACCAGGTTGGCCAGCAGGATGCCGTAGAACGTGGCGATCAGGGCGATGCCCATTTGCTTGCCGATGACGTCCATGCCTTGCGAGCCCAGCACGGTCATCAGGTTGACCAGGCCGATCAGCGTGGCCAGCATGCCGAAGGCCGGCGCGAAGCTGGCCATGGTGCGGAACATCTGGGCCTCGGCCTGCTCGCGCGCGCGCATGCGGGCGATGCGCCATTGCAGCAACTCGACGATCTGTTCTTCCGGCGTGTTGTCGATGATCAACTGGACGCCCGTGCGCAGAAAGGGATTGGTGACTTTCTGCAGTTCGCGTTCGACGTTGTGGACGTTGGAGCTGGCCCAGCTATGCGCCAGCGCGACCAGTTCGTCGATGTCGCGCTGGGTGTCCAGCTTTTCGTTGCGGAATACGCGCCGCAACAAGGGTACGATGCGGCGGACCTCGGTCATCGGATAGCCGATGAAGACCGCCGCGGCCGTCCCGCCCAATACGATCCCCAGGCCGGGAAGGTTGACGAAGGCAATGGCGTCCGGCGACGAGGAAAAGATGGCAGCCGCCAGGGTCGCAATGGCGACGGCGATACCGATCAGGGTTGAAACGTTCATGATGTGGCCCAGGGAAGGCAGCCGGCTCGGGCCCTGAAGCCCGCCGGATCCCGCGCGGTCGCCGGGACAGGGTCAATTCTAGTAAGCGGACGGCCGAATCAACGGCCGCAAAAAGGGCCGAAAACCCCCCGAAACCTGCCGCTTGGCCCCCGCCGGCCATGCCGGGACGGCCGCGGCGCCCGACCGCCAGGCGGCCGCCGCCATGCGGGATCCCTCCGACACCCGACGCGCCCTCCAGCCGTCGCACCCTTGTCGCGCCGGACTCGCCTTCGGGGCGTAGCTTACAAGACCCTGACTTCGGGTTGCCGCGAGGCTGTTCCGCTATTGCGCCCGGATCGGCGCTTCAAAACTGGAAGTAAATGAACTCGGTCCTGCCGAACACGCCGAACAGCAGGATGTAATACGCCAGGCCGACGCCGGCCACGGTGTTCAGCGGCCCCGTGCGGGCCAGCCTGGACAGGCGTTCCGGCCGATAAGCCAGATGGAAATCGATGGCGAACAGCAGGACCAGCGACATGACGAGGGCCAGGCTCTGGAAGGCCGATAGCCCCAGCGTATTGAAGGTGCCGTACGAAAAGCCCCCGAAGGTACCCAGCCGGCCGAAAATCCGCAGCGCGTCGTGCAGCGAGCCGGCACGAAAGAATATCCACCCCGCCAGCACCAGCAGCAGCGTCCAGGCACGAGCCAGCGCCGGCGTCAGGCCGGGCAGCGCTTGAGCCAGCCGCTGTTTCAGCGCCCTATCGCGAAACCAGCGCTCCACCACCAGCCCGAGGCCATGCAGCGCCCCCCAGATAACGAAAGTCCATGCCGCTCCGTGCCAGATGCCGCTGACCACGAAGACGACGACGACATTGCGTGCCGCGACCCGGTCGCTGCCCCGGCTGCCGCCCAGCGGCATGTACAGGTAGTCGCGGAACCACGAGGATAGCGAGATATGCCAGCGCCGCCAGAAGTCCGTCAGGGTCGATGAAAAATACGGCTGCCTGAAGTTCACCATCAGCTCGCAATCCATGATGCGGGCGGCCCCCCGGGCGATGTCCGAGTAGCCGGAGAAATCGCAGTAGATCTGCACTGCGAACAGCACCGCGGCCAGCGCATGGTATCCGCCCGTGTAAGCATCAGGATCCCCGTACACTCCCGCCACGAAGGGCGAAATGACGTCGGCGATGCACATCTTTTTGAACAGGCCGTAGCCGATCAGCCAGCCGCCGCTGACGAGGTTGTCGTAGCGGAAAAAATGCGCGCGCCGGAACTGCGGCAGCATGTGCGCGCCACGTTCGATCGGCCCGGCCACCAGTTGGGGAAAGAACGACACATACTGCGCATACGTGATGAAGTTCTTTTCCGCCGGGATGCGCCGGTTGTAGACATCCAGGGTGTAGCCGACGGACTGGAAGGTGTAGAAGGAGATCCCCACCGGCAGGATGAGCCCCAGGGCGTAGGCCGGGATCTCGATGCCGAAGAATCCGGTGACGCCCACGATATTCGATATCAGGAAGTCCAGGTATTTGACCGTGCCCAGAATGCCGAGATTGATGGCCAGCGCCGCGATCATGGCCAGCCGGCGGATGCTCTGGCTGCGCGCCCGCTCCATCGCGAGGGCCGTCGTGAAATCGACGATGGTGGTAAAGGCCAGCAGGATGGCGAAGGAAGGACGCCATCCCATGTAGAACAGGTAGCTTGCCGCCAGCAGCACCAGCGGTTGCCGGCGCGCCGGTACCGAGAAATACACCGCCAGGAAGACGGTGAAGAAGGCAAAGAATTCGAAAGAATTGAATAGCATCAGTGCAGCACCCCGGATTCGGCGACCAGGCGTGCCAGGTCGCGGGTATAGGACGTGGCGCCAACGGGATTCAGGTGCACGGCATCGGAGTAATCCCTGGGGGGATACACCCAATAGTCCGGTCCGATGATGCGCATGCCGGGGTGGCCGGCAACCACCGCGTCGCGGGCGGCATCCGCTGCCGGCGCGGCCGCTTGCGCGTGTTCCCGCATATTGCCGGGAACAAGGATCACGTTGAACCCGTACTGCCTGGAGAGCCGGTCCAGCTCGTCGAGCACGAAGGATCTGGCCGGTATGGCGCGCGGGAGGAACTCACCCGGCCGATCCGTGGCGATGGCGTAGTCGTCGGGCAGTTCTCCGCTGGGAAAAAAGCTTTGTCCGCTGATGAAATACCATCCGCGCTGCGCCAGCATTTTGTCGCGCTCGTGCCGGCCTTCCTCGTAGCGCTGGCGAAACCGGAAATGGCTGGTGGCCACGAACGCCGTCAGGTCGCGCGGCAGATCGCGGAACGGGACCAAGGTGTAAAGGATGGTCTCGTCGTCGCGCAGATGGTCCAGCAGCGTCGGCTTGGGCTTGTCGTCCCACGGGATGGTCAGGAATACGTGCGTCGGCACATTGCCCGCCGCCAGCGTTGCCTGAAGGATGGGCAGGATGCGGGCGTCGCCGGGCAGGCCCAGGTTGTATGAGCGCACTCCTGCCTGGAAATGGGCGTCGAATTCCTCCGGCCGGAATCCCGCCAGGGTCTTGCTGTTGCCGAACACCAGGATGCGCCAGCGATCCCCCGAAGAGAACAGGCGCGCCTTCGCGAGGGACTGGAACTTGGCTTCCAGCACGATATCGGCGCCGGGCCGGATCAGGGGAAAAGCCAGGTAGCACCAGTCCAGCACCACCCAGACCGTCGCCGCCATAAGAAGAAACCGCGCCACCGAGCGGACGCGTACGTTGGCGGGCTTGCCCGCTGCCACGCCTGCCGTCGAACCGCCCATGGCCCGCAGGGACTCTACGTTCTCTTCTTGCATGATGCGCGCGCTTCCTCTCGCGACACCGGTCGATGCCGCCGCGCCGACGCGGCGACCGTGCCGTATCGGGATGCTGAGAGGCGGATCCAGCCAGAGTGGCTTTACATTTTGTCAGGACTGCGTTTCGGCAGCATCCTGGCACGGCGCCCCTCATCCTTTCCATCGGTCATTGGCACTAGACATTTCCCGGGCTTTTTCGCGGCACAAGCGCACGAAGCTGTCCGCCGCCGCATTGGGCGATCGCATCTTCAGCGTGGTGGCACAGATACGCCGCCGCGGACGGCCGCGGGCCCCGAACGGCACCCGCACCAGCCCTTTCATGTTGAACGACGCCGTGGTCGACCGTGGGAACACGCCGTACCCCAGTCCGGCGCCGATCAGACCTATCATGGTGGCCACATTCTCGACCTCGTAGGCGGGCACGAAGGAGTGGCCGCGCTTGAGGTATTCCTTGTCGATGATGTGGCGCACACCGCTGCCGCCCTTCTTCGCGACCTGGGCATGCGCGATAAGGTCTTCCCAAGCGACCGAACGCCTTGCCGCCAGGGCATGGCGCCGCGCGCATAGCACGACGAGATCGTCCGTCATCACGTCGCGCTGGAGCAGGTCGTCGGCATCGTCCCGGCGCGGAGTGAAAGCCAGGTCCACGGCGCGGGCGCGCACCAGCGCGATGGCCTCGTCCGAAAGCACATCGTAAAGGCGCAATTCGACTTCCGGGTGCGCCGCGGCGAATGCGCCGATGATGTCCGGCAGGAAGCTGGCCGCCAGGGACGGCGCCATCGCCAGCGACAGCGTGCCGCGTTCGCCGGTCGCGTAGCGGCGGATATGGCTCAGGCCGTGCTCGACGCTATCCACGAGGCCCCGCGCGATCTCGACGAATTCTGTGCCGACCGGCGTCAGCGCCACTGTGCGCGTATCGCGGTCGAACAAACGGGCACCTATCGTCTCTTCCAGCCGGCGAATATTCGCGCTGAGCGCGGGCTGGGACAGATGCACGCGCGCGGCCGCCTTGCTGAAGCTCAATGTGCTCGTGACCGCCAGGAATGCATCCAATTGCTTGAGCGTGACACTCATAATTTAAATGAATAGGTATATAGAAAAATAAAAATTCCCGAATCAAATCGACTTTACTACAGTGTCCTTCCACGACGCATTCCAGGAGACAGGCATGAGCGCCCAAGCACAACCCTCGCGCACGGATGGCACGATATCCGTGGTTCCCACAGGCGCAGCCCTGGGCGCCGACATCGTCGGCTACGACATGCGTCAGCCTCCCACCGAAGAACAGCTCGCCGTCATAGAGCAGGCCTGGGCCGACCATCTCGTCCTGCGCTTTCGCGGCAACCCCAGCCTGACCGGCGAGCAGTTGATCAGATTCTCGAGCGCGCTAGGTCCGTTGGACAAGCGTCCCGTCAAGGGCTCGCTGCGCGGCGGCACCAACGACTTGCCGCTGGAGATCAATGTGATTTCCAACATCGTCGTCGACGGCAAGCCCATCGGCGGACTGGGCGCGGGCGAGGCCGAGTGGCATTCCGACATGACCTACAAGGATGTGCCGCCCAAGGCTAGCTGCCTGTATTCGCTTGAGATCCCGCCCTCCGGCGGCGGCACCAGTTTCGTCAATATGTACAAGGCCTACGATGACCTGCCGCCGGAGCTCAAGCGCCGCGTGGAGGGCTTGCGCTGCGTGCACGACGCCAGCATCAACAGCACGGGCGAACTTCGTGAAGGCTACGTGGCGGTGAGCGACCCACGGCAAACGATCGGCGCCATCCATTCCGTGGTGAAAGTGCATCCGGTTACTGGGCGAAACTGCCTTTTCCTGGGACGCCGGCGCAACGCCTATCTGGTGGGGCTGCCGCTGGAAGAAAGCGAAGCCTTGCTGGATGCGCTGTGGGCGCATGCCACACGTCCGGAAGCCAGATGGACGCAGGTATGGCAGGTGGGCGATGCCATCCTCTGGGACAACCGCTGCACCATGCATCAGCGCGATGCCTTCGACAGCGCGAGCCGTCGCCTGATGTACCGCACTCAGATCGGCGAACGCCTGGCGGCGTAATACCGCCATGCCCTATCGGCAAAGGCCGGCGCACCCCCCAGAGGGCGCCCGGGACACGGCTGGCGCACAGCGGCCGGAACAACGGAGGAGACGATATGAAACGGCACGGAACATGGGTGCCCCCCGCGCGCCTCGCGCATGGAGCCGCGCGCCTGCTGGCGCGCGCCGCGCTGGGCACGTGCATGCTCGGCCTTGCGGCGACGGCGCGGGGGGCCGAAGAGTACCCCCAGCATACGATCAACATGATCGTGCCCTTCGCGCCGGGCGGCCCGACCGACGTCTTCGCCCGCGTGCTTGCCGATAAGCTCGGACGCGAACTCGGGCAGTCCGTCGTGGTGCTCAATCGCGGCGGCGCCGCCGGCAATATCGGCGTGGCCCAGGCGGCGCGCGAAACGCCCGACGGGTACACCATCCTCTTCGGCACCGCATCCATCGCGGTAGCCCCGGCGGTCTACAAGAAACTGGCCTATGACGCCCTGAAGGACCTGCAGCCGGTCGCGTTGGTCGGATCCTGCCCGGCGCTGGTACTGGTAGCCCCTGGCGGGCCGCCGACCATCGAGCAACTGGTTGCCACCTTGAAGGCGGCGCCCGGCAAGTACAGCTACGCCACGTCCGGCTACGCCAGCGCCACCCACCTGGTCACCGAGTTTTTCAATCGCAAGGCCGGCGTGGACGCCTTCGTGGTGCCGTATACCGGCTCGGGACCCGCGCACCAGAATATGATCGCCAAGCGCCATCTCTACACCTTCGAAACGGCCAGCTCGGCGATGTCGCTGGTACGCAATGGCTCCTTGAAGGCCATCGGTATCGCGGCAAACCACCGGTCGCCGGAGCTGCCGGACGTACCCACCATCGCCGAGGCGGGTATTCCGGGTGTGGATGCGTCCACCTGGAACATGGTGTTCGTGCCGGCGCAGACGCCAATGCCTATCGTTGACAGGCTCAATAAGGCCATCAATGCCGCGCTGTCCGACAAGGCGACCGCAGACAAACTGAAGAGCCTGGTCATTGAAGTCACGGCCGATTCCACCCCGGCTTCGTCATCGGCATACCTGCGAAGCGAAATCGATCGCTGGGCCGGCATCGTGCGCGACTCCGGCATCAAGGCGATGGAGTAGCCAGCAATGAAAGTCGAATACGTCGCGGTGCGGCAGGTGGCGTTTCCGCTGACCGTGCCTTATAAGCTGTCCACGGGCGATAAGACGGTCTTCGACCCCTACCTCGTGGAAATCGTCGCGGACGGCGAAGCCGGCTGGGGCGAATGCATGGTATCGGTGGGATACACCACGGAATCGCGCGCGGATTCCTGGCAGGCCTTGCGCGATATGGCGGCCGTGATGCCGGGACTATCGACGGTCCGGGCGCGCAGTGTAGTGGACGGCTACGCCCGGCGCCTGCCCGGCGTCTGCAGCGCCATGTATGGCGCGCTGGACATGTTATCGGGCCACGCGCTGCTGGACATGGCGCGGGATACCCATGTACCGCTGCTGGCGCCGTGCCAACAGGCCACCGAGCAAGGCCTGCGCGACGAGATCGCGCGGTTGACGGAGGAAGGCTTCCGCACCCTGAAGGTGAAGGTGGGTTTCGACTGGCGCCAGGATCTGGAGCGCGTACAGCGCATCCAGCGTGTGGCGGCCGGCAGGGCGACCCTGCGCCTGGATGCGAATCGCGGATACACCGAGGCGGACGGCATCTCGTTTGCCACCAGGTTGGACCCCGCGGGCATAGAACTCTTCGAACAGCCTTGCGCCTCCACCGACTGGCAAGCGAACGCCGCGGTCGCGGCGCGGTCCGCCGTGCCTATCATGCTGGATGAGTCGATCTACGGCATGGAGGACATCGAAAGGGCCTCGACCATCGGCAACGTCGGTTTCGTCAAGCTCAAACTGAAGAAGGTCGGGCAATTGGACGATCTGGCCGCGGCCTTGGCACGGATCCGCGCCTTGGGCATGTCGCCGGTGCTGGGAGACGGCGTATCGCTGGAAATCGCCTGCTGGATGGAGGCCTGCGTCGCCGCTTCCTCCATCGACAACGCGGGTGAAATGAATGGTTTCCTGAAGGCGCGCGACCGGCTGCTGGAGAACCCCTTGCCTTTCGCGCTAGGCGGCATCTGCCTGCCGGCCGGATACCGGCCCGTCGTCGACCGCGCCGCCCTGCGCGATCACACGGTACTGCAGGAGACGTTCAACGCGTGACGCGCGGTAACTTCCTTGTCATCCGTCTGTCATAGCATCGCCTTCATCCAACAGGGAGCTGGACGTGGACGCGATCGACAATGAACTGGTGCGGCGGATACACCGCGACCTGGCCGACCATTACGACGAAGAACTCGAACTGGAGCTCGAAGACCGGACTTTCGAGGAATTGCAGGGCGATCCGGCCCATATGCCGTCGGACGAGGAAAGAGCCTGGCGCCGCACCTACTTCCGCGAACTCTTTCGTCTGCAGGGCGAATTGGTCAAGCTGCAGAACTGGGTCGTGGCCACCGGCCACAAGGTGGTGATCCTGTTCGAGGGCCGCGATGCCGCGGGCAAGGGCGGCGTGATCAAGCGCATCACCCAGCGACTGAATCCGCGCGTTGCCCGGGTGGCCGCGTTGCCCGCTCCCAACGACCGAGAGCGCACGCAATGGTATTTCCAGCGTTACGTATCGCACCTGCCGGCCGCGGGCGAAATCGTGCTGTTCGACCGCAGCTGGTACAACCGCGCCGGCGTCGAGCATGTCATGGGCTTTTGCAGCGATGACCAATACGAAGAATTCTTCCGCACGGTGCCGGAGTTCGAAAAGATGCTGGTACGCTCCGGCATCCAGTTGATCAAGTACTGGTTCTCGATCACCGACGAAGAACAGCACCTGCGCTTCCTCGGTCGTATCAACGACCCGCTGAAGCAATGGAAACTCAGCCCCATGGACCTGGAGTCGCGGCGGCGCTGGGAAGCCTACACCCGCGCGAAGGAAACCATGCTGGAGCGCACCCATATTCCGGAGGCCCCGTGGTGGGTGGTGCAGGCCGTGGACAAGAAGCGCGCGCGCCTGAACTGCATCAACCATCTGCTATCGCAAATGCGATACCACGAGATCGAGCGGCCCGGCATCGTCCTGCCCCCGCGGGAACGCCATGCCGACTATGTCCGCCATCCGGTACCGGCCACGATGATGGTGCCGGAGGTTTATTAGGGAGCGGGCCGTGGGCCCCTTTCCGGGGTTCAGAAAAGCTTGAGCTTGCGCAAAAGCAGCAGCATCCCCAAGCCGAGCAGCCCCATCAGGCTCAGGACCCACCAGAAGGCGCCCGGCGCCTGCAAGCCGGGAACGTCCGACATGTTCATGCCAAAGATCCCGGACAGCAGTGTCCCGGGCATCAACAAGGCGGTCAGGACGGACAGCACCATCAGGTTGCGGTTCATCTGTTCGGCCATCTGCGAAGCGATTTCCTCCTGCAGCAGCTTGGCGCGTTCGTACAGCGCGTCGATGGTACCGGCCAGGCCGTGCAGCGCATCGATGACCTGCGCCAGTCGATCCCGCGCATCGCTGTCGGCCCAAGCGTGGCCCAGCGTGCACAGCCGCCCCAGTATGTTCCGTTCCGGATTGATATGGCGCCGGAACTCGGCCAGCTGGCGCCGCACCGCGCTCAAGGCGCTGCGGTCGGCCTGCTGCCGGTCGGACAGCACCGATGCCTCGATATCGTCGACTTCGTCGGTCAGGGCTTCCAGCTTTTCCAGGAAGCTTTCGTGCAGGCACTGCAGCAGGCCAGCCAGCAGGTCCAGCGTGCAGCCGTAGTCCGCGCCCTCCTCGATCAGGCGGCGCAATCTGTCGGTGGATCGCAGCGCGCGCGTGCGCACCGTAATCAGCCGCGTTCCATCCAGGAAGAAATGCAGGACGCCCTTTTCCTCGTCCTGCCCATCGGCGTCCATCTTCAGGTCCACCAGCAGGCCGTAGACGCCGTCGTCCGAGATATGCAGGCGAGGCCGGTCGTCGCGGCCGGCCAGGAACCGGCGTGCGGCTTCCGGAATGTCCCGGGCATGTTCCAGCCAGTCGTGGATACGGCTGTCGGCGGTCTTCAGGTGCATCCAGGTGAACTGGCCGGGACCGGCGGGCGAACCGCCCAGGATGTCGGGCCAGTTCAGCCGCAGGGGAAGCCCGCCGCCGAAGCGGAAAGCGCAGATCAGCCCGCCGGGGCCGGCGGCCAGTGTCAACAGCCGATTGCGGCTGACCGGCGGATCTGTCCGGGGGGTGATATCCATGGCGTGACAGCGATACATGAGTGATGGACGACGGACGGTATCGTCCGCGCCGCGTAGCCTGGATGGCCATGCAGGCGCCCATCAATACCCGTGCCCCATGACGCCGGTGTGACAAATCGCGAAAACCCCATACGCCCTCGGTACACCGTCAGCAGCTCCCCGGTGTCCTCGTCGCCGGACGGTGCGCGGAGAACCTGGCGACAGCCCCCCCATTCCGCGATGCCGGGCAACCATGCCGTGCTATACAGACGCACCGCATTTCCATTGCTCCGCCTCATGTCCGCATCGATCGAAGTCTTCCTGCTGTTCCTGCGCCTGGGACTCACCTCTTTCGGCGGCCCGGTCGCGCACCTGGGCTACTTCAGGCACGAGTTCGTCGAACGACGCAAATGGCTGGACGAACATACCTATTCGGACATCGTCGCGCTCAGCCAATTTCTGCCCGGCCCGGCCAGCAGCAAAGTGGGCATGACCATCGGTTTGATGCGGGCCGGCTGGAGCGGCATGCTGGCCGCATGGGTGGCATTCACGCTGCCGTCGGCCCTGCTGCTGATACTTTTCGGCGTGGGGCTGGCCCGGTATAGCGGGCTCGCCGACTCCGGCATCGTGCATGGCTTGAAGATCGTGGCCGTCGCCATCGTGGCGCAGGCGGTGTGGGGCATGGCCAGGTCGCTCTGTCCGGACAGGCCGCGAGCCATGCTGGCCATCGCGGCCACGCTGCTCACGCTGGTGCTGCCGACGGCGTTCAGCCAGATCGGGGCCATCGTGGCCTGCGGCCTGGTGGGCGCGACGCTGCTGAAAGTGCCACCGCGGGTCCTGCCGTCGACGATGACGTTGCGCGTCAGCCACCGCGCGGGCCTTATCGCGATCGTGCTGTTCTTTACGCTGCTGATCGCCCTGCCCCTGCTGGCGCCGATGTCGGATCGGACCTGGCTGGCGCAGTTCGCCGGCTTCTATCGGTCCGGCGCGCTGGTCTTCGGCGGCGGCCATGTGGTGCTGCCGCTGCTGCAATCCACCGCCGTCGGCAACGGCATGGTGTCCAATGCCGACTTCCTGGCCGGCTACGGAGCCGCGCAAGCCGTCCCGGGGCCGCTGTTCACCTTCGCTGCCTTCCTGGGCGCCGTCTCCAGCGGGCCGTTGTCCGGCTGGACTGGCGGCCTGGTCATGCTGGCGGCGATCTTCCTGCCCGCCGCGCTGCTGGTGGTCGCGCCGCTGCCGTTCTGGAATCTCTTGCGGACCCGGCCCGGGGTGCAGAACGCGGTGGCGGGCATCAACGCCGGCGTGGTGGGCATACTGCTGTCCGCCCTGTACAACCCGGTATGGACCAGCGCCATCGGCACGCCCCTGGATTTCGGCCTGGCCCTGCTGTGTTTTTCCCTGCTGGTCGTTATGCGTTGGCCACCCCTGCTGATCGTCGCCATCGCGGCGGCCGGGGGGTGGCTATTCGCCGCCATGGCCTGAATTCCGTTTCAGCCGGCCCGTAGCTCCAGGCCGTTGCCTTCGGGGTCGCGCAGGTAAATGGACGTCGCGCGCCCCGATGCGCCGTAGCGTTCCGCGATTTCGCCGACCTCGACGCCATGGACTTGCAGCTCCTGCCGCAAGGCCTGCACATCGAAGTCGGCCACCCGCAGGCATAGGTGGTCCATATTGCCTGCCGTGCCCGTGGGCGCCTCGCCGCCGCGCCGGCCCAGCGTACCCGCGACATCCACCAGGTCGATCAGCGAAGCGCCCGCGCGCAGGTGTACGAGGCCAAGATCGTCCTGCCGGTGCGCGACCTGGCAACCCAGGACCCCCTGGTAGAACGCGATCATCCGGTCCATGTGCTTCACGCGCAGCACGACGTGATCGATGCCTGTAACTTGCATGCGCCTCTCCGCCTTCTTTCGGTACGAGCCGGAATTGTAAGAGTCGCGGCGCGCCAGCGGCCGATTCCGCGCCCGCAGCCGATGTGACCGCGCGCGGGCGATCGGTGCGGATGCCGGGCGAATACGGGGCGATGATGGCCTGTATCGCGGCCGCGGACCTGTTGAAGCGCCGTACCAACCCTGGTAAAGCGCTGGAACCGAGGCCCTCCAATACCTGAGAAAGCACTTTAAGTGCGCCGCCCCCCAGCCGCCCGCTCTTGAGAAAACACTTTAAGTCCAACTGCGGAGCATGCCCATTCCTGAGATTTCACTTGAAGTCGAATCGCTCACTCTTTTATTTTATTTTCAGTAAGTTATGGATGATTATTAAAGTCAAATATAGATGAGGAAGGAATGGCAACGGCCTTCCGGGCGTCCGCGGCCTGGCTCCTACTGCGCCGTCACCGGCAAGGGACCGCTCGACTTGCTGACCGGCGCAGGCACCCATCGGCCGTTCAGCGCCTCGGCCTTGGGTGCATACAGCCGCATGGTCAGATTGAACGCGCCCTTTGGGGCCGGCAGCCAGTTCGCCTCCTTGTCCTTGCCGGGGCTCTCGTTCTGGAAGTAAAGCTCCAGCGATCCGTCGGCACCGTACTTGAACGGCATCCAGCTGCTGACCGCGAATCGGTTCAGGCTGTTCGGCACCTGGAAGCCGTCGGCGTCGTAGAGCGTGATGGACCAGAAAGCGTAGGCGGGCGGCAGCTCGGCCGGGGAAAAGCGGATCACATACTTGTTGGCGCCATCCAGGGGGTGGCCGTCGCCGTCTGCGATGTTCAACGGATAAATCGCATCCTCCACCAGATTGGCGCCCAGTCCCTGTTGGGCAATGATGGCGCGCTTCAGGTAGTAGTCGCCATACACGCCCATCGTGGTCGTGTTCATCAGCCAGCCATTGCTGACGGGCGCCAGGCTGGACAGCTTCCACTGCATAAGCTGACGGGCGGCTTCGGGCGCCCCGGCCATGGCTTTGCGCGCCACCGGGTCCAGCGCGTCGAGATCCAGGCTCTTACCGGCGTCGATGCCCAGCCGCTTCATCCTGGCCACGATGGGCTGGTCCGTCAGGTGCGGTGGATGCAGCTTCAGCAGTTCCGCCGCGTAGGCGAAGAATTTTTCGCCCGGCATCGTGTCGACCTGCACCTTGGGCGGCGTCTTCATATCGATAGCGGGATCGACATTGCCGACGACGGCACCGCCGTTGCCTCCCCATTGCGACAGCGGCGTGATCCGGTAGCCGGCCTGGATCTTGTGAACCGCGTCGTAGTCCGCCGGGCCATCCGTCTTGGTACGGCCGATCACGAGGACGTACGGCGTGGGAGCATCGATCCTGGAAGTACCCGGGGGCAGCTTGTACTCGTCGAACCGATCGCGCAGATCCGGCCGCCAGTTGGCCTGGGCGACCAGGAAATGGCCGGCCTGCGTCCCCGTGGTGCGCCAGCCTGGCGAGGCGAACACGTCGGTCCACATGTCCAGCATGGGCAGCAGGTAGTAGCGCCCGCCGGTATCCGGAACGGACACGACCACCGGCTCGCGGGTAAGGTCCAGGAAGGCCGATGAGTACAAGGTATCGAAGTTCGGCCGCACGACCAGCTTCAGGTCGGCGGGCGGGAACTCGGGCCAATTGGAGATCGCGTTGGGGGGCGCGAAACCCGGCTTCTCGCCCGCCGACGCCACATTGGTCGACTGCCTGCGCGTGACATCCATCGTGACGATCGGATAGAAATACACATAGGCGTCCAGGGCAATGGCCCGTGCTTCTTCGTCGGATAGTTTCTCGGCCCGTGCCGTCGTCGATAGCGCCGTCCAGGCGAGCGCCATGAGTAAAGCCCATGCCCACGCGGGGCGCGCGTATCGTCCCCGTACCACGCTATGCAATCGCATGGCATCCTCCCGGTTGAAAACAACCTCGGTTGCGGCAACCATCGGCAAGCAGGCATCTGGCGTCTTGCCCACTCTTCGGATACGCGTGCGGGGGCACCGTCAGGCTCATCCCCGGATCGGAATATGCACCCCGCAGGCGTGATAGACAGCGCTGCTGAGGATATGCCGGGTCCCCGGGGGCGGACAATACGCAAACAGTCGCAGTCCGTACGCAGGCACCGGCGCGGCGACGCAGCCGCCCCGGCGCCCGTCCAAGGGGGATGGGGATGAATGGCGCAGCCCTGGCCCGGTGCCAGGGCCATCCCGGCTTCAGGGATGATCGAGCGGGCTGGGCCGGGCCTGGGTGCGCAGCTTGTAGATCCACACCGGATACCGCACCTGCATGCGGCCGTCGTTGAAGCCCGGCGTCAAATTCAATTGGGATGCGGGGATCCACAGGTAGCCGTCACGGTCGATCCACAGCGCGTCCGCCCATACCAGCCGGTCGTCCTGGATCAGCGTCGAGATCTTGCCCTGCGGCGTAATGCGCAATATGCGGCGCTTGTCGGTATCGGTCGTGTACAGATTGCCTTGGGCATCGATCGCCGTGCCGCCCGTGCTGGGCGTGTCGGCCCAGGCCAGCTCGACATGGGACGCGATTTCCTTTTCGGAGGCGGTCGGATCGTTCAGCCAGCGCGTGGCCACCCGGGCCATCGGACCGGAAGCAGGCTGGAAGTACAGCCACTGCCCGTCAGGCGAGACCTCCAGCTGATCGGCATGCACGCGCACGGGCTGGCCCTTGGGGTCGAGCACCGCGCGGCCGTCGGCACGCAGGGGCCGCATGGCCGTGGTGGCATTGTTGTTGTCCAGCACGCGCCGCGTGGCGCCTGTCCGCAGATCCAGCACGATCAATCCCGGCGCCCCGGCATCGGTCATGTAGGCATGGTCGCCATTGAAGCGGACGTCGTCGACATAGCTGTACGGGTGCACGGCCGCCGCAAGATCGTAGGTCTGCAGCAGTTGGCGGGTCTGCGGATCGAAGCGGAACAGGCGCGCCCCACCCTTCACCGCCGGTTGGCCCATGCCGGGCGCCCCGGCATCGACGATCCACAACTTGCCGTCAGGCCCCACGCGCAGCGCGTTCACATGGACATACCCCGAGCCCACGGTGCCCGGGGCCCACGTCTGCGGACCGTTCCAGCTGGCATCGGGAAAGGGATAGGGGCGGCCCTGGGCGTCGAGTTCGGCGACTTGCATGCCGGCGCTATCCGCCTGCGGATAGCTGACGAACACCCGTCCTTCAGGCGTCACCGTCACGCCATTCCAGACACGCTGGCCCTGGAACATGGGCACCAGCGTTTCATTGCTTTCCTGTCGTGTCGCGCATCCCTGGATGACGGCGATCGCCAGGCAGGCCGCCACGATGCGGGCCAGACTGTTCAAGGACTTTGCCAACGTCATTCGAATTCTCCTTAAACGGCGCGGGCGCGGCGCGCGCCCGGATTGGGCTCATCGGCACAGAGCCATGGTGCGCGGTGGCCCGGGCCGTGCCGGCCATTGCCGTAGCAAATGACGGGCCTTTTGGAGGAGATGGCGTAACCGAGCGTTACAGGCGGGACGATTCCGCTGCGATAGACCGGTGCCCAGGGCCTTCAGCTGGGGGGAAACGAAAGCTAGCGGGAAGCGCCCCGCGGTACCTTGCGGGCGGCCGCGCCGCGCCCCCCGTCTTTATCGGCCACCAGATCGACACGCGTGGCCTGTTCCATCCAGGACAGCGCATCGACATAGGATAGAAACCGATGCAGGTATTCCGGAGAGACCTCTCGCATCAACGACAGCGTGCGATGCACGAGCAGGCTGGAATTCAACGGCCCCGCGTTTTCCGGCACGCGCTCTTCCGAGTGCTTCAACTGCCGCCTGGCGCTGTAGCGCGACCAGGTATCGCGAAAGTAATCGAGCAGAGGCAATTCCGGATATGCCGCTGCGCCCTGCCCCCCGTCCGCGTCACCCACGGCGCGGTCATCCGTGCGCGCTTCGCGCTTGCGCGCGGCAATATAGCCGGTCAATTCGGCCAGCGGGCCGGTGCCGTGGCATGCCGAGGCCGGCGCGGTCGAACCTCCGGCGCCGTCGGGGTCGCCTACGGCGGGCATCCGCCTCGCCTCCAGGTCCTTCCGGTAGGCCTGCAGGAGTTTTTCCAGTTTCCCGTCCAGCACGCGGCGCGCATGGCCATGCCGTACGGCCGCGCGCCGCGCCATCGCTTCGATGAAACGGAAGCGAACCGGATCCAGGCGATCGGCGCCCTGCTCGCGCCACGCGGCCAGCAGCGCGGCGGGATCGCGGCCGTTCGCGTCGCGGTCAGATTCGTCCATCACTGCCCGACCTTACCCCCGGGGACCCGCGCGGCCTCGGACTGGCCGTGGTCCGTCTGTTTCTGCCCCGACAACCGGGGAACCGGCGCAATTTCGACACGTCGGTTCTTCGCGCGGCCTTCGGCATCGTCGTTCGACGCCACGGGCTGCTCCGCGCCGAAGGCCGCGGCAAAGACGGATCCGGGGTCGACGCCGTCGTCGATCAGGGCGCGCGTCACCGTCAATGCCCGCTGGGCCGACAGGTCCCAGTTATCGGCGAAGCCGCGCGTGTTCCCATGCACCTGCTGGTTGTCGGTGAAGCCGCTGACCATCAGGATTTCGTCGCGGGTGCGCAAGTAATCCGACAAGGGCTGTGCCAGGCTTTTCAGCACCTCGCGTCCCTCGGGCTGGAGTTGATTGGAGTTCAAGGCGAACAGCACACTGCCGCTGATACCGATGCGGCCGTTGACCAGCGTGACCCTGCCCGCGGCCAGGGGCACGGCCAATGCCTGCTCCAGCGTCTGGCGGCGCAGCGTTTCGGCCTGGCGCTGCTTGACCTCTTCGTCCAGCTTGGCCGAAAGCTGCATCTGCAATCCGATCACGCCGACCAGTATCAGGACAAAAGCGCCCAGCGCCGCCGACATCAGGTCGCCGAAGACTGCCCAGGTCGGGACCGTGGGCTCGATGCCGCCGTCGATTTCTTCGCTCATGCCGCTTCGCTACCCGCTGCCGCCTGCTGCGCGGCAAGCTGTTGCAGGTCTTCGATGATTTGCTTTTGCGACATCACGCTAAGGTCGATCGCTTCCCGGGCCTGCGCGACGTAGTAGGCCAATTGCTCGTCGCTGCGCGAGAGGGACTTTTCCAGCGCGCCTTCGATGCGCTGCAGATGCGCCATCAGCTTCTCGTTCGATTCGCCGAATGCCTGCACGGCCCCGCCGAAGGCTTCGCCCAGGCTGGCGACCTCCACCACGCTGCCGGAAACCTGGCCGGCCGCGTCGGCCAGCTTGGCGGTTTCGGCTTCCAGCGTATCGGTGAACTGGCCGCCGACGCGCGCGAGCAGATCCGCGGAGGTCGAGACCAGCGCGTCCACGGCCTCCCGCTGTTCCGTGGACGCACGGTTCACGGCATCCAGCAAGGTGCCCAGCGTATCCAGCAAGCGGCCACGTTCTTCCAGCATCGCGTTATCGCGCACCATGCTATCGGACAGCTTCTGGCGCAGTTCCGCCACGACGTCCGCCGCGGCCTTCGGCGCTTCGGACGCGGCCTGCACCAGGCGTTCGATCTCGGCGATGGTATCGCGGGCCCGGGCCTGCGTCTGTTCCGTCATGTCCAGTGCAATGCGGGACAGGGTTTCGCAGATTTCCTGCTGGCGGGCAGCGGTCTGCTCGCCCGTTTCGCGCCACTGCGCGTGCAGCCCGCCGGCGATGGCGTCGAGCTTGGCCGTCCAGGCGTCCAGCCGTTGCTGGTCGCGCGATTCGAGTGCCGCCTGCTGCCGGGTCTGCGCGTGTTCGACGGCCTGCAACAGCGCGCCCGAATGCTGCTGGACGTTGTCCAGCAAGGCCGACGAGTGCTGCTCCAGTCCTTGCCGCAAAGCCGAGGCATGGGCTTCTATCCGGTCCGCCAGGGACGACAAATGCCCCTCCGCCTTCTCCATCAGCGAGGCGGAATGGGTGTCGGCCCGGCCCAGCAGCGACAGCGAATGGCCTTCGACCTTGTCCAGTACGGCGGAAGAATGTCCTTCCACTTTTTCCAGCAGCCCGGCGGAATGCCGTTCGAAGGCGGCCGCGACCGCCGCGAGCGCCTGTTGATTATCCCGCGCCAGCTGGCCGTTGGCATGTTCCTGGCGCGACATCGCGTCGGTCCATGCTGCGCTCATGCCCGCGGTCGCGCCGTCCAGTTTGGCAGCCACTCCGTCGATCTGGCCGGCCGACCGTTGTTCGAAGGTATCGGCAAAGCGCTGCAACGTCGTCCGCAAGTCGCCCGCCAGCGCGTCGTTCGCCTGGCCGTGCCGCGCCAGCGTCTCGCGCCACAGGTCGCTTACCGTGGCAGCCGCCGTTTCGAATCGCGCCGACATGCCCTCCAGTTGCCGCTGAACCGCGTCGGCGATGGCATCGCGCTGCTGCGATGCCGCCTGCGTAATGGCATCGTGCTGCCGCCGCGTGGCCTCGGTGATGGCATCGTGTTGCCGTTCCGTCGCGCGGGTAAGGGCATCGTGCTGGCGTTCGACCGCCTGGGTCACGGTCTCGTGCTGCTGCTGCACGGCGAGCGCGACCGCGTCGCGCCAGGCGGCGGTTTCCCGCGCCATGCCGGCCATTGTGCCCTCTATTACCGGCTGCAAGGCGGTGGCGGCCAGTCGGGCGCTTTCGGCGGCGCTGTCCTTCAGCGTCTGCTGCACGGCCGCGGCCAGGCCCGTATAGGCGGCCTCGGTTTTATCGTGGAAGGCCTGCTGGCCGGTACCCAGCCGCTCGTTCAGGGCGTCCTGGCCGGATGCCAGCCGCTGGTCCAGGGCGGCCTGCCCGGCGGCCAGCCGTTCGCTCAGCGCGGCGTGCTGGCGCTCCATCGCGGCCATGCCGGCGGCCAGATTGTCGTTCAAGGCCTGGTTGCGCTGCTCCATGCCCGCCATCATTGCCTGCAGTCGATCGACCAGCAGCGGCAAGGTTTCGGCCTGCCGCTGCATCAGGCGGAAGGTTTCCTCGCGCTGATGGGTCAGCGTGTGGCCGCGCAGCGTGGTGGCGATGCGGGTGTCCAATTGCTGGGCCACCAGTATCCGCTCGCGGCGGCACAAGGCCGACAGCAGTCCCAGCATGGCCGACGTGGCCACGCCGGCAACCGAAGTGCCGAAGGCGAAGCCCAGGCCCTGGACCGGGGCTGCCAGCGAGGCGCGGATGGCTTGCAGATCCGTGGCGCTTGCCAGGGCGTTGCCGGTGCCGCGCAGCGTGGCCACCATGCCCAGGAAGGTGCCCAGCATGCCCAGGAGCACCAGCAGGCCCACCAGATAAGGCGTCATCGACGGCCCGGGCAGGGCCACGCGCTCGCCCTCGATGCGCAGGCGCACCGGCCCCCGCAACGCGGGATGCAGTTGATCGAGCCAGCCCGCCAGTCCCGCCGGCGCGTCGGACAGCCTGCCCAGCGCGCCGGCCAGGGAAGACGTCGCCTGCTGGTAGCGGCGCAGTTCCCACGTCCCTGCCAGATAGGTCACGCCGATCAGCGCCGTGACCGCCAGCGCCAGGGGGTTCGATCCGACATAGCCCGCGCCGATCCAGCCGATGACGGCCAGCCCGACGAGAAAAGCAGCGATATAAAGAATTCTGGTCATGACATCCCGGGTTTAGCTGGCGCGGAGCGCCGCAAGCAGGCCTTCGACAGGCTGAAAACGAATATCCAGTTCGGCGAGCAGTACGCCGCGCATGTCCTGGCGAAAGACATCCAGCCAGGCGCCAGGTTTGGCGACCGCCACCTGGCCGTTGGACTCCGCCTCGGCCAGGGCGGCCGCCTCGGCGCGGCGCAGTCGGTGGAAATGGGTTTCGAGCAGCCCCGGCACGGCCGCCAGTGCGTTGTGCTCGCGCGCGCCCAGCGCCTGTTCCATGATCGCGTCGACGGCGGCCAGCTGCGTCATGGCCGGCGTCCTGCCGGCCATCGCGGCGCGCAACCGGGTACGCAGGCTGGCGATGCCCGTTTCCATGGTCTGCTGCAGTGAAAGATAGCGTTGGCGATAAATGGCATAGTCGACGGGGGCCCTGGCCGGCGAGGCCGGTGCGAGGGCCCGGTTGCGCGGGTGGCTGTCCGCCCCCTTGGGCGCGCGGTTTTTTTCTGTAATGGCGTTGGCCAGCGCGGTCCGCACGCGGGCACACTCCTGCTCTTCGGCGTTATCGGCTTCGCCCGCCGCTTCGCCGGCCGCGGGTGGATGGCTGTTCAGCACGGTGGACAGTGCGATCGCGTCCGTCCAGCCCAGCCAAAGGCTGAGCCGGTCCGCCAGGGACTGCCTGGGTTCCGCAACGTCGATATCCGTCAGGCGGCTAAGCAGGCGGACCAGGGTCGGTCCGCTCAGGCCGGTGCGCCGAGGGGCTGGATCCATAGCGCCGAATCAAAAATCCGCCAGTTTACACGGCGCCTAAACGCCGCGGACAGCCACCCGGCTCCTCACCCTGGCGTGCCCGGGCGGCGCCATGGCTTTCCGCCGAAGCGCTGGCAAATATATCGTATTACGATATAATTACGCCGGACCGGCGACCTGATCGTGCGTTGCCGCACGCCGTCGCCATACGTGCCCCCTTTTTCTCCTTGTTGCGTGCCGCGCCGGTCGGCGGACGCGCTTGTCCCCCTTCCTGTCGAATTCCTGGAATCAACGTGCACGAAGCTAAATCCACAGGCGATTTCGCCGCCAGCGCCCGTCTGTTGCGCATTGCGGCGATCGCAGCGGTCATCGGCATGCTCGGTACGCTGACCGCGTACTGTCTGTTGCGGCTGATCGCTTTCTTCACCAACCTGTTTTTCTTCCAGACGGTATCGCTGCAGGCCCGATCGCCCGCCGACAATACCCTCGGGTTGTGGGTCATCGTCATTCCCGCTGCCGGCGGCCTGATCATCGGCCTGATCGCCCGCTACGGCACGGAAAAAATCCGCGGCCACGGCATCCCGGAGGCCATCGAAGCCATCCTGTTCGGCAAGAGCAGGATGTCGCCCAAGGTTGCCGTCCTCAAGCCACTGTCGTCGGCGATCGCCATCGGCAGCGGCGGTCCCTTCGGCGCCGAAGGCCCCATCATCATGACCGGCGGCGCCATCGGCTCGCTGATCGCCCAGCACTTTCACCTGACCGGCGCCGAACGCAAGACCTTGCTGGTGGCGGGCGCCACCGCCGGCATGACGGCCGTGTTCGGCACGCCCATCGCGGCGGTCATGCTCGCCGTAGAGCTGCTGCTGTTCGAACTGCGGCCCCGCAGCCTGTTGCCGGTTGCCATCGCCTGCGCGGTTGCGGGCTTCTGCCGTCCGCTGGTGATGGAGGGCGGCGCGCTGTTTCCGCTGCAGACGGAGGTGCTCGGCCCGGTCGGGCTGATCGCCTGCGCCATCGCCGGCGTGGTCACGGGTGCCTTGTCCTGGGGGCTGTCGACGTCGCTGTACAAGATGGAAGACCTGTTCCTGAAGCTGCCCTTTCATTGGATGTGGTGGCCGGCGCTGGGCGGCCTGGCGATCGGCGTCGGCGGGTATTTCCAGCCGCGCGCGCTGGGGGTGGGCTACGACGTCATCGGCGACCTGCTGCACAACAATCTCGCCGTCGGCGTGGTCGTCGGCCTGATCCTGGTCAAGGCGGCGATCTGGGTGATCTCGCTGGCTTCCGGAACCTCGGGCGGAGTGCTTGCCCCCCTGCTGATGATGGGCGCCGCCGTGGGCGCGGTGGCCGGCCCCTACATGCCGGGCGGTCAACCCGCCTTGTGGCCGATGATTTTCATGGCCGCGACGCTGGGCGGCATGATGCGCGCGCCCATCATGTCGGTGCTGTTCGCCTTCGAGTTGACGCACGACGTCAATGCCCTGCTGCCCTTGCTGACGGCCTCGGCCTGCGCCTACGGGTTCACGGTGCTGGTGATGCGCCGCTCCATCCTCACGGAGAAAATCGCCCGGCGCGGCTATCACATCTACCGCGAATACGGCATCGATCCGCTGGAGCGCCACTTCGTGCACGAGGTCATGACGCGCGACCCGCGCACCCTCGACGCCGATACGCGGCTGCGCGACGCGCTGGAGACCTCCTTCGGGACGCAACAGACGCATCGTGCATACCCCGTCGTGCGCGACGGCGCGCTGGTCGGGATGATCGAACGCGATACGCTGCTGCAAGGCCTGGCCGAACCGCAAGCCCACCGCATGGCCGACCTGTTCGGCGCGAATGTGCCCATCATGGCCCTGCCGGGCGAAACCTGTCGTACCGTCGCCAACCGCCTGGCGGTGCATGGGCTGGAACGGGTACCGGTCGTGACCGACGCCCAGTCGCGGCGCCTGGTGGGCGTGATCAGCCGCAGCGATCTGGTCAAGCCGTCGCTGGCATTCTCCGAAGAGGAAGAACGCTACGAAACCTTCCGCCGCACGCCCCTGCACCGGCTGCAGCAACGGTTCGCGAAGACGCGCCGCGCATAGGAACAGGTCGTCCCGGTCAAGGCGAAACCGTGGCATGCGGCGGTGCGGCCGGC
Organism: Bordetella sp.; assembly: GCF_057362025.1. Lineage (NCBI taxonomy): Bacteria > Pseudomonadati > Pseudomonadota > Betaproteobacteria > Burkholderiales > Alcaligenaceae > Bordetella > Bordetella sp. Next base: position 82,322 of record NZ_JBMQQZ010000083.1, read on the forward strand.
CGCGGATCGGGCGGATTCGCGGCTGCCTCGATATCCGCCGCCGGCGGCCTGGCGGCGGCACCCGACTCCGGCGCGTCCGTAGCGCCGACGACCGTCATGCCCTCCGCGGTCATGACCCAGCCCCCACCCATCGCCTTGTACAGCTGCACCATCGAGGCGAACACGGCACCCTGCGTCTGCGCCTGCGTCAATTGCGCATTGAACAGGCTGCGCTCGGCGTCCAGCACCTCGATATAGCTCGTGTACCCGCCCTCGTAGCGCAAGCGGGCCAGGCGCGCATAGCGCCCCAGCGCTTCCACCTGGCGGCCCTGCACGACCAGGGCCTCGCGCGTTTTGCGCAAGCCGATGAGCGAGTCGGATACCTCCTGGAAAGCGACCTGGATGGCTTTCTCGTACTCGAGGAGGATCTGCTGGTGCTGCGCCTCGGCCTGGCGCACCTGGCCGCCGATCGCGCCAGCGGTAAAGATAGGGACCGTAACGGCACCGGCGAACGACCATACCCGCGATGCGCCGGTGAACAGGTTGGAGAATTGGCCGCTGGCCGTGCCGAAGGCCCCGGTCAGCGAAATGGACGGGAAATACAGCGCCCGGGCCGCGCCGATCAACGCGTTGGCCGCGATCAGGTTCTGCTCCGCCTGCCGCAGGTCGGGCCGCCGCGTCAGCAGTTCCGACGGCAGGCCGGCGGGGATCTCCGGCAGCGCCAGCTGGTCCAGGACGCGATCGCGCGGCACCGCTTCGGGGTTGCGGCCCAGCAGGATGGAAAGCGCGTCTTCCTGTTGCGCGATCTGCAGTTCCAGCTGCGGGATGGTCGCCAGCGCGGCCTGGTATTCGGATTGGCTCTGCGCCAGCTCCATCTCCGACACTTCTCCGTAGCTGTAGCGCAGCGTGAAAATGCGCACCGACTCGGCGCGGCTGGCGGCCGTCGCATGGGCGATGTCCAGTTGCCGGTCCAGCGACACCAGATTGATATAGGAGGACGCCACCGACGCCACCAGCGCCAGGATGGTCGCGCGCCGCCCCTCCTCCGTGGCCAGCAGCATGGCGCGCGCGGCTTCGGTCTGCCGGCGCAGCCGGCCGAAGACATCGAGCTCCCAGGACGCCGACAGCGTGGCCGAATATTGGTTGAACACCGGCCCGGTGTTCTCCGGCAGGTTGGCCGAACCGATGGGCAGCCGTTGCCGGCCGGCCTGCGCGTCCGCGCCCAATTGCGGGAACAGCTGCGCGCGCGTGGTTTGCAATTGCCCCAGATATTGCTCGATACGCGCCGCCGCGATTTTCACGTCCTTGTTCTGCGCCAAGGCGGTGGCGATCAGGGCATCCAGCGCGGGATCCCGGAATTGCTGCCACCATACGGTGTCCACGACCTGGCGGGCTTCGCCGTCGGCGAAGCGGAACGCCTGCGGCGTATCGACCTCCGGCCGCTTATAGTCCGGCCCCACCAGGCAGCCGCTCAGCAGAATGCACGTCACCAGCGAGGCGGCCGACACGCGCATATCATTCCTCCTCCCGCTGCGCGGACGGCCGCAGCCCGGCACTGGCGGCGCCATGCGCGCCGGGAACCGGCGAGCCACCGGAAGGCATGGGCGATGAGCCCTGCGGCGCCGGCGGCTCGGGTGCCTTGCTATCGTCGCTCTTGCGTTCCGAGAATTTTTCCAGGACGTAGAAGAACATGGGAATAAAGAAGACGGCGATGGCCGTCGCGCCCAGCATCCCGCCGATTACGCCGGTCCCGATCGAATGCCGGCTGTTGGCAGCAGCCCCCGTGGCCAGCGCCAGCGGCACGCAGCCCAGGATGAAGGCCAGCGACGTCATGACGATGGGACGCAGGCGTTCGTTGGCCGCCCGGACCGCGGCATCGAACACCGATGCGCCGGATTGGCGATTCAACACGGCGAACTCGAAGATCAGGATTGCGTTCTTCGCCGCCAGTGCCACCAGCATGGTCAGGCCGATCTGGAAATACACATCGTTTTCCAGTCCGCGCAACAGCGTTGCCGCCAGCGCGCCGAACAGCGCGAAGGGTACGGTCATCAGCACGCCCAGCGGCAGGCTCCATTTTTCGTACTGGGCCGCCAGGATCAGAAACACCATGACCAGGCCGAAGGCGAAGACCAGGATCGAGGTATTGCCCGCCTTCCTGGCCTCATACGCTTCCCCGCTCCATCCCAGCGTGTAGCCGGATGGCAGCACCTGCGCGCCCGTTTCCTCCAGCGCCTGCATCACCTGCCCGCTGCTGAAGCCGGGTGCGGCATTGACCGTCACCTTGATGGCCGGGAAATTATTGAAGCGCGTCACCAGGTCCGGGCCGGTGACGTAGCGCGTCCTTACCATCGAACTGAGCGGCACCATATCGCCGGCCTTGCTGCGCACATAGATCTGCGACAGGTCCTCCGGCCGCAGGCGGTACGACGCATCGGCCTGGAGGATCACCTGCCAGAGCCGGCTGGACCGGTTGAACTGCGACACATACAGGGAGCCGAACATGGTCTGCATCGCGCTGTAGACCTCCTCGACCGGGATGCCCAGTGTTTCGGATTTGTCGCGGTCGACGTCGACCAGCAATTGCTGGGACGACGCATTGAAGGTGGATGTCACGCGCGCCAGCTCCGGCCGCGCCTGCGCCTTGGCGATGTATTCCTGCACCACCGCGGCCATCTGGGCGATAGTGGCGTCGCCCTGGCTCTGTATCCAGACTTCCGTGCCGCCGGTGGTGCCCAAGCCCGGGATCGAGGGCGGGTTCACGGGAAGCACGATGCCTTCCTGCACGCGCGACAGGGTTTCGTAGGCGCGCAGCAATACGGCCCTGGCATTCTGCGTGCGGATATTCTCCGACGAGTAGCGTTCCTCGAAGCTCTTGAAGCCGATGAAGAATGTCGCGGCATTGTTCTTGTTCTGGCTATCCAGCAGGCTATAGCCGTCCACCATCGCCACGCTTCCCACGGCCGGTTGATCGAGGAAGTAATCCGTGACCCGCCGCGACACGGCCCCTGTGCGATCCAGGCTGGCCGCGTCGGGCATGATCACCTGGCCCAGCAGATAACCCTGGTCCTCCGGCGGCAGGAAAGAGGTGGGCAGGATGCGCATCATGACGACGGCCAGCGCCACCAGTCCGGCGAACACGATCAGCCCCACCGCGAGGCGCTTGATCATCCACTTCACGGCGTTGGTATAGCCCTCCGTCATCCGGCTGAAAAACCGTTCGAACCAGCGGAAGAATCCTTTCTTCTCGTGATGTCCCGGACGCAGCAGCAGGGCGGCCAGCGCCGGCGAAAGCGTCAGGGCCACCACGCCGGAGATAATCACCGAGATCGCGATGGTGATGGCGAACTGTTTGTACATCTGGCCGGTGATGCCGCCGATGAATGCCACCGGGATGAACACTGCGCAGAGCACCAGCACGATGGCCACGACCGGGCCGGCGACTTCGTCCATGGCGCGTTTGGCGGCCGCCTTCGGGTCCAGCTTGTGCTCCGTCATATTGCGCTCGACGTTCTCGATGACCACGATGGCATCGTCCACGACGATACCGATCGCCAACACCATGCCGAACAGCGTCAGCATATTGATGGAGAAATCCAGCGCCAGCATGCCGACACAGGTACCGACGATGGATACCGGCACCGCAATGATCGGGATCAGGGTCGCGCGCAGGCTCTGCAGGAATACGAACACCACGACCACCACCAGCACCAGTGCCTCGAAAAAGGTCTTGATGACATCCTTGATGGACGCTCGCGTGAATTCGGTGGTGTCCATCGCGATGCTGTATTCCAGGCCCTCGGGGAAGCTGCTCTTCAGTTGGGCCAGCGTCGCGCGGACTTGCCTCGAAACATCCAGGGCATTTGCCCCCGGTTGCTGATACACAGCCATCAGCGTGGCGGGCTTGCCCTGGTAGCTGCTGCGGATCGAATAATCCTTCTGGCCCAGCTCCGCGCGGCCGATATCCTTGAGCCGCACGATCGCGGCACCGCTACTGGCCGCGCGGATGATGATGTTTTCGAATTCCGTCGGGTCCGTCAGGCGTCCACGCGTCGTCACCGCGAAGGATTGTTCGACCGGGCCGGCGGTAGGCGACTGCCCGATGCGTCCCACCGCGAATTGTTCGTTCTGGTTCGTCACCGCCTTTTGCACGTCCGCGGCAGTCACTTTCAGTTGCGCCATGCGGTCCGGCTTGAGCCAGATCCGCATGGCGTAGTCGGGCGTGCCGAAGATGGCCGACTGATTGGCGCCCGAAATGCGCTTGATGGCATCCAGTACATAGATGTTGGTGTAGTTGGCGATATAGGTCGCGTCGTAGCGCTGGTCGGGCGAATAGATCGCGAGCACCATCATGAAGGCGGAGGACTTCTTCTGCACCTGCACGCCCTGGGCCTGCACCGACTGCGGCAATTGCGGCAGGGCCAGGTTCACGCGGTTCTGGACATCGACCTGCGCCAATTCGGGATTGGTACCGATCTCGAAGAACACATTGACGGTGAGGTTCCCCGTAGAGGAACTGGAGGAATTCATATAGATCGAGTTGTCGGCGCCATTGACCTGCTGCTCGATGGGCGCGGCGACGTTGTTGGCCACCACGTCGGCGCTGGCGCCCGGATAGGTGGCGCTGATGGTGATCTGCGGCGGCGTGATATCGGGATACTGGGCAACCGGCAACACCAGCATGGCGACGGCGCCCGCGATGGTGATGACGATGGAAATCACCGAAGCGAATATCGGACGGTCTATGCAGAAGTGCGAAATATTCATTTCGCCCCCGGACCGGCATTCTTGCCGCTGCCTGGTGCCGTCCCCGATGCGCCTTCCCCCTTCCCCCTCGTCCCGGCGTTGTCAGCGCCCCCCTGGCCGGCACCTCCGGCCGTAATCTTCAGCGGCGCATCGGGCGTGACGCGGATCGCGCCATCGACCACGATCTGCTCGCCCGGCTGCAGGCCTTCGGTGACGAACCAGTCATCCCCATGCCACGTGCCGACCTCCACCACCCGCTCGCGCGCCTTGCCATCCTTGCCCACGACCCAGACGAAATGGCTCTTGGATCCCTGCAATACGGCCCGCTGCGGGACCAGAATGGCATTGGGACGGACCGCGCCGGACACGCGCGCCCGCACGAACTGGCCAGGGCGCAGCACGCCGTCCGGATTGGCGAACGAAGCGCGGACCAGGAAAGTTCCCGTCTGCGTGCTGAAGGCCGGATTGGCGAAGTCGATATGGCCGACCTGGGGATACACGGATCCATCGGCCTGGATGATGGATACGTCGAACTGGCTGCGGGGCGGAAAGCGCAGCCGTCCCTTGTCGATCTGGTCGCGATAGGACAGGAGTTCGTTCTCGGAAATGCTGAAGTTCACCCACATGGGGTCGACCTGGTAGACGTAGGTCAGCAGGCTTTGCGAGGTCGCGGTGACATAGCTGCCGTCCTGCTGCCGCGCGAAACTGGACAGGCCGTTCAGCGGCGATTTGATGGTCGTGTAGCTCAGGTTCAGCTCGGCCGTCTGCACCTGCCCCTGCGCCGCGATGACGGCGGCGGCGGCTTCCTGCTCGTTGCCCACCGCATCGTCCAGATCCTTCTTGCTGATCGCATTCTGCGCGACCAGCGGACGCACCCGCGCCAGGTTCAGGCGCGTCACCGTCCAGCGGGCCTGCTGCTGCGCGAGCTGCCCCTTGGCCGTCTGCAGCGCGGCCTGGAAAGGCTTGGGGTCCATAAGGAAAAGCGTCTGGCCCTCGCGCACCAGATCCCCTTCCACGTAGACGCGCTTGTCCAGGAAGCCATCGACGCGCGCACGGATTTCCACCTCGCGCGAGCTTTGCGTCTGGGCGGTGAACTCGAAATCGACGGGGGTATCGCGCTGTGCCACGGGCAGCACGGTCACGGCGACAGGTTCGCGCGCGGGCGCCTCCGGCGCCTTCTGGCATGCACTGGCCAACGCCAGCAACAACAACGATGTCGCGGAGATGCGCCTGTGCATGCGAACCTCGTCGGAGAGGCACTACGTACGCCGGCCGACGCCAGGGCCGCCGGGCCGATGGCATCGGGATACTTGCATCGCAGCACCAGAATACGCTGACTTCAAACGAGGATGCGCGCGCGACTGAACCGTACGTCAAACGGTGGTGGCCCGACGGCTGAGCGCGGGGCCCTGGCCGCAGCGCCGGCGGCACGGCGGGGGCGCGCGCCCCCGCCTGCCGGATCACGGAAGCAAAGCGCTATTCGGGTGTCTTGGGCAACGTGGCGTTCGAGCAGACCCAAAGGACCCGGGCGTCTTCGTCGCCGGCCACGCAGGCGTGGCCCATGGTGCTGTCGAAATAGCAGGAATCGCCTTCGCCCAGCTCCATCGGTTGATAATGGTCGGTATGCACCGTGACCTTGCCGTGGAGGACGTAGATGAATTCTTCGCCGGCGTGTTGCAGCATCGCCGGGAATGCCTTCAGGGTGCGGGCCTTGATGGTCGCCACCAGGGGGACGAACTGTTTGTGCGCCAGTTCGGCGCACAGCACTTCGTAATCGTATTGCGCGGTGGCGTGTATCACCCCCTGCCCGCGCCGCGTCACGCTGCGGCGCGCTGTCGGTGCCGCCAGGGGTTCGTCGTTGAACAGTTCGCCCACTTGTATGTCCAGCCCTTGCGCCAGGGCAGCGATCTTTTCGTAAGTGGGCGACAGTCGGCCCTTTTCGATCTTGGACAGGGTGGACACGGAGATCCCGCAGCGCGCGCTGAGTTGCTGGAGAGTCAACTGGGCCTCTCGCCGCAGCCGGCGCAGCTTGCGCGACAGCAGGTTTTCGCCCATGGCGGAATCGTTCCGGGGCGTAGCGGGACCCGCTGCGCCGCGCGGCGCGTCGGAACTCGTTCTGTCTTCCGTGCGCGCATATTTCACCGCTCTATCCATAAAGACTTCCGTACGACCGCGTCGTCCTCGTATCCGCGCGGCGGCCGGGGACGCCGCGGCGGGTGAAAGGGAAAAAGCCGCCGGGATTCTAGCAAACGCATATTTTGCATCCGATCCGACAATACCGGGATAACCATCATGAAATTATCTAACAAAGAATAATTTTATCGTATACGATAATTCATTGCCGCAGAGCGGCGCGCATTTACCGCCGCCCTGCCAGCCGGACAGAACTTATCGACGCCACGGCACTCCCGGGTCGACGTGCGTCCTTTTTCTCCCCAGCGCTTTCTCCGAGGATAGCTTGCAGATATTCGACAGTGCCACGACCGCATCCCGCCTGCCCTTCGACAGGCTCATCCCTGCCCTGGAACGGATTTTCGTTCAAGGCTGCACGGTGCCGCGCCGCCACAATCACATCCTGCGCGAAAGCGAAGGCGGCAAGGACAGCCTGCTTATCATGCCGGCCTGGCAGGACGGCTACCTGGGAATCAAGCACGTCACCATCTTTCCGGGCAACGGCGCGCAAGGGCTGCCCGGTCTGCATTCCACCTATACGCTATACGACGCCGCCAACGGGGTGCCCCTGGCCCTGATCGACGGCGACCAGATCACCGTGCGGCGCACGGCCGCGGCATCCGCCCTGGCGGCGTCCTTCCTGGCGCGGCAGGATGCCCATCGCCTGCTCGTCGTGGGCGCGGGGAACGTAGCCGCGGCCCTCGCACCGGCCTACGCGGCCGTACGCGACATCCGCCGGGTGTACGTCTGGGACCGCCATCCCGAAAAAGCGCGTGTCCTGGCCGACAGGCTGACGGCCGACGGCTTCGACGCGGACGTCGCAATGGACCTGGACGCGGCAGTCCGTGAGGCGGACATCGTCACGTGCGCCACGCTCTCGCAACAGCCGCTGGTGCGGCGCACATGCCTGCGGGCCGGCACCCACGTCGACCTGATCGGCAGCTTCCAGCCTTTCATGCGCGAGTCCGACGACGCGACCTTCGCCGATACGGCGGTGTTCGTCGACACCGAGGAAGCCCTGGACAAAGCGGGAGACCTGCTGTCGCCCATCGCCGCCGGCGTCTTCAGCCGCGAACGCGTGCTGGCCACGCTGGAGGCGCTGTGCCGGCGCCAGCATCCCGGGCGCCGCATGCCGGAGGAAATCACCGTCTACAAGGCGGTGGGCGCGGCCTCGGAAGACCTGGCCGCCGCGATGCTGGTGTACGCCGGCAGTTGAGGCGAGCCCGGGTGTGCCGGGATGCCGCCTCGCGGCTTCTTCAAGGCCCTGGGGCGCCGGCATGCCGTTCTCCGAGCCAGGGCTTGCGAGTCACGCATTTGCAATGCGATGCCCGCCGGCTCAGGTTTCCTCCGCGAACGCTTCCTGGCGCCCCCGACGAATCGACGGCAGGGCCACGATCGTGATCAGCGCCACCGTCGCGATAAGCAGCCCCGCGGAGATCGGCCGTTGCAGGAAGGTCATGAAGTCGCCGCGCGAAAGCAGCAGCGCGCGCCGGAAGTTTTCTTCCATCATCGGTCCCAGGACCAGGCCCAGCAGCAGCGGCGCGCCTTCACATTTCAGCTTGGCCCAGATATAGCCCACTACGCCGAACGCAGCCGTGACATAGATATCGAAGACGTTGTAGTTGAGCGAATAAACGCCGATGGTGCAGAAGATCAGGATGGCGGGAAACAGGATGCGGTAAGGCACCTTCAGCAGTTTCACCCAGATCCCGATCAACGGCAGATTCAACACGATCAGCATGAGGTTGCCGATCCACATTGACACGATCAGGCCCCAGAACAGGTCCGGATGACTGGACATCACCTGCGGTCCGGGCTGGATATTATGGATCGTCATCGCACCCACCATGAGGGCCATCACGGCGTTGCCGGGAATACCCAAGGTCAGCAGCGGAATGAAGGACGTCTGGGCCCCCGCGTTGTTCGCCGACTCCGGTCCCGCCAGCCCGGCCGGATGCCCCTTGCCGAAGCGCCCCGGATCGCTGGATACCTTCTTCTCCAGCGTGTAGGAGGCAAACGCGGAAAGCGTCGCCCCGCCCCCGGGCAGGATCCCCAGGCACGATCCCAGCGCCGTACCGCGCAGGATGGCCGGCGCCGCCTCGCGCAGCTCGCGCCGGTTCGGGTAGAGCGATCCCACCTTGCCCGCGACCTCCACGCGCTGGTCCTTGAGTTCCAGGTTGGCCAGAATTTCCGCGAAGCCGAATACGCCCATGGCGACAATGGCGAAGTCGATGCCATCCTGCAATTCCGGAATGCCGAAGTCGTAACGCGCGACGCCCGAATTCACGTCCGTCCCGACCATTCCCAGCAAAAGTCCCAGGATGATCATGGCGATGGCCTTGACCAGCGAGCCCGATGCCAGCACGACAGCGCCCACCAGCCCGAGCGTCATCAGGGAGAAATATTCCGCGGGTCCGAACAGGAAGGCGACTTCCGCCAGCGGCGGCGCGAACGCGGCGATGATCGCGGTGGCGACCGAGCCGGCGAAGAACGACCCCATCGCCGCCAACGCCAGCGCCGCGCCGGCCCTGCCATTGCGCGCCATCTGGTGTCCGTCCAGCGTGGTCACCACCGCCGACGTTTCGCCAGGCAAGTTAACCAGGATGGCCGTGGTCGAGCCGCCATATTGCGTGCCGTAATAGATGCCTGCCAGCATGATCAGGCCCGCGACCGGCGGCAGCACATAGGTGATCGGCAACAGCATGGCGATTGTCGGCACCGGGCCCAGGCCGGGCAGCACACCGACCAGCGTACCCAGTATGCAGCCGAGCAAGGCGTAAAGCAGATTCTCCGGAGAGAACGCCACGGAAAAGCCAAGTGAGAGGTGTTCCAGCAATTCCACTATCGAGGTCTCCTTGCGGGTAGCGCTATGCCGCGCGGGTGTATGCGTCCCGCGCCGCGAAAAGTGCTGCGCTGGCGGGTCCCTTGCACGGACGATGCGATGCTGTGAAAAAAGGCGGGATGAAGGCGTGCGTGGCCGTCCCGAAAGCATCGCTTGATGAAGGCGCGTGGGCGATGGAGCTACATCGCGCGCCTGAAAGAAGAATGAAATCTAAGTGACAGGGATGTTATCGATGGCACGCGTCCCCGGATATTAGGGATATCTCGTACTACGACTCATTGCAGAGCACACCTCTCACGCCTCCAGCCTGTGAACGCCGCGCATGGCGGCGGGCCGGATGCGGTCAGATACGCAGCGCCTCGTTACGCAGCGTGCGAGGTCTCGATGACATCTGTTTTTTCCGTCGTACCAGTACAGGCGCAGCGATGGCGAACGGCACCGGCAGCGATTCCAGCAAGCCGCTCTATTCCGTTTATGCGCCGATTGGCGCGCCCACGCCTTCTTCCGCCATCGCCGCCGCCAGCGGCCGGCGGCCCCGTGCAAACGAAAACCCGCGGAGCTTCGCGCTCGCGCGGGTTCTTGTTGAACAGCCCGATGCGGCATCCGTCCGGACGCCGCCCGTGCGCAAGGCTCAGGAACCGGCTCCCGTCGATCCACTGGTGTTGAATTGACGCACGGTGCCGTTGCTGTTGAAGAAAATATTCAGGTCGCGGTTGGGCCCCTTGCTTTGCGACTGCACCGCCGCGTTGCCCAGCGATCCCAGCCCGGGAATATATTGTGCGGCATCGGTCAGATAGTTCCTGCCGTTGATCTGTTCTTCGGAATAGGACCAATAATCCGCGCCGTTGGCCTCTTCGTTCTTATATCTCGGCTGCCCGAACATCTGCACCACGTCTGCCTTGGTCGTCCGGTTCGAGACCAGATGTTGCCTGAGATAGGACATACTCATCTTATCCTCGCCGCCGCCATTCATATTGGCGCAGGCGGTCAAGGAGCAAAGCAGCAAAGCGGCCGTCAATCCGCGAAAAGACATGTGGACTCCTGAAGGGGGGCTCATCTGTGTCGAAAACGGAGAGCACCTCACTGAATCTGATGTGACAACTCAAGTAACAAGTCGCACATCATTGCCCAAATCAACAATCGAGCGTCAGCGCCGCGGCCCATGGACGCAGACGCCGCGATGAAGCGCGGGCTCTCCATGATGCGCGCATCGCCAATGCGGGCGGATAATGGCGTGGCCGCATCCATTCGACGATGGCGGCGCGCGCCGATCGCCTGCGGGCTGCCGGTGCGCCGGACACAAGAACGACTTCGAGGAGACATACATGGATATCGTGAGACGCCGCCTTAACGCGGCAGCCCTGGGACTTGCCGGCATCGCCGTTGCGCCCAGGATCGCCCATGCGGAAGACAAATGGCCGTCCAAACCGATCCGCATCATCGTCCCTTTCGCCGCGGGCGGCGCCAATGACCTGCTGGGCCGCGCCGCGGCCGAAGGCATCGCGCAATACCTCAAGGCCAACGTCATCGTCGAAAACAAACCCGGCGCCGGCGCGGTCATCGGCACGGACTACGTGGCGCGCGCGGACAACGATGGCTACACCTTCCTGATCAGCGGCGCGGGCGTGATTTCCAACAGCATGATCCGCAAGGTCCAGTACAAGGATAGCGACCTGGTCCCCGTCGCCATGATCGGCCTGGCGCCGTCCGTGGTGATCGCACCGGCGAGTTCGCCTTACACCAACCTGAAGGATTTCGTCGACGCCTCGAAGAAAAGTCCCGGCGGCCTGCATTTTTCCACTGCCGGCACTGGCAGCACCCCGCATTTCGTCGAGGGCATCCTTACCACCGACTATGGGGCCAAGCTGGACCTCGTGCCGTACAAGAGCGGATCGGAATCGGTATCCGCCGTCATCGGCGGACAGGTCGACGCGACGTCCGAGGCCAGCATCGTCGTGCTGCCGATGGTCCGCGCCGGCAAGCTCAAGGCACTGGCCTGCACCTGGTCCAAACGCATCAAGGCCTATCCCGAACTCTCCACGGCTGCCGAACAAGGCTTCCCGAAGATCAAGATCGCCCATTGGGCGGGCGTGCACGCGCCCAGGGGCACGCCGGACGCCATCCTGGACAAGATCGCCGCCGGTGTGGACCACGCGATGAAAGATCCCGCCAATGTCCAGCGCCTGACCGAACTGGGGATCGAACCCGTGGGGGGCACGCGCGCCGACTTCGTCAAATTCTGCGAAGAGGAGCGGGCGCGCCTGGGTGCCGTGGTCAAGGCGACAGGAATGCGACAGGATTCCTGATCGCGCTCCTTCGGGATCGCCGGCCCCGCGCACAGGGGATTTTGCCCCTCGGTAGTGCGCCGGATGGCCGGCCCGTTTTCACCGCAAGGCCCGCTGTGCTCCGCGGCGTGTAAAAGCCGTGCAATGGGTTAAATTACGGCTCCCACCAATAACTACTATTAACCATAACTACAAAACAAGAAGATTTGCCAGGAGCACTTTCATGGATATTTCCCGTCGCCGCTTCAGTACGGCCGCATTCGGCATGGCCACCGTGGCCATCGCACCCAAGATCGCTTTCGCCGATGACAAATGGCCTTCCAAGCCCATCCGTATCATCGTTCCGTTCGCGCCTGGCGGCGCCAATGACCTGCTGGGCCGCGCCGCGGCCGAAGGCATCGCCAAGAACCTGAACGCCAATGTCGTCGTCGAGAACAAGCCGGGCGCCGGCGCGGTCATCGGCACCGACTACGTGGCACGCGCGGACAATGACGGCTACACCTTCCTGATCAGCGCGGCTGGCGTGATTTCCAACAGCATGATCCGCAAAGTCCAGTACAAGGACAGCGACCTGGTGCCCGTGGCCATGGTGGGACTGGCGCCCTCGGTCGTCGTGGCGCCCGCCAGCTCGCCGTATTCGTCCCTGAAGGACTTCGTCGAGGCTTCCAAGAAAGGCCATGGCCTGCACTTCGCCACCGCCGGCACCGGCAGCACGCCGCACTTCGTGGAAGGCATCCTGACGACCACCTACGGCGCGAAGCTCGATCTGATTCCGTACAAGAGCGGCTCCGAATCCGTGTCCGCCGTCGTCGGCAACCAGGTCGATGCCACATCCGAGGCCAGCATCGTCGTACTGCCCATGATCCGTGCCGGCAAGCTCAAGGCGCTGGCCTGCACCTGGTCCGAACGCATCAAGGCCTATCCGGAGCTGTCCACCGCGGCCGAACAAGGCTTTCCGGCGATCAAGATCGCCCACTGGGCCGGCGTGCACGCGCCCAAGGGCACGCCCGACGCGATCCTGGACAAGGTCGCCGGCGCCGTGGACGCGGCCATGAAGGACCCGGCCAACGTCAAGCGCCTGACCGATCTGGGCATCGAGCCCGTCGGCGGCACGCGCGCCGACTTCGTCAAGTTCTGCGATGAAGAACGCGCCCGCCTCGGCGCCGTGGTCAAGGCTACCGGCATGCGCCAGGACTGACCTCGGGCATCGCCAGGCCGTATCGGTCGGCCCAGCCCTGCAAGCCGCGCGCAATGTCCGCGGATATCGGCACGCCGCGCTCCAGCGCGTCGCGCTTGCAGGCCAGGCCTCTTTCCCCCGGCAAACGGACGCGTTCCACCCCGGGACGCGGCGGCGCCGCGCGACAGGCGTCGCCCAGCCAGTCCATCTGGCGCTCGAAGGCCGCGCTGCCGCCGAAAGCCGCCGGATCGATGGCCTGGATGAATACCGACAGCGACACGCCCTTGGGCTGGTCGGCGCGGCCGACGCCGGCCAGCGTGGACAGCGCCTCCACCAGCAGCGCCAGGCTGTAGCCCTTGTGGCCATGGTCCAGTCCGCCCACCGGTAGCAGCGTGCCGCCCTGGTTCAGCACCACATCCGGATCGGTGCTGGGATTGCCTTGCGCATCCTGCACCCACGGCTGCGGAAACGACCGCCCCGTGCTGGCCAGCTGCCGCGTCAGGTTCAGCGTCGTGATCGATGCGCTGATGTCCAGCAGGATGGGATCGGTGCCGGTCGGAATTCCGGCCGCGATGGGATTGGGTGTGAACACGGCCCTGGTGCCGCCATGCGGCGCCACCCCGGCCACGGAAGGCACCGAACTGGCGATCATCAGCATGTAGCCGCGCGCCGTCGCGCGCGGCAAATAGGCGGCAAGCGCACCGATGTGATGGCTGTCGGAAATCGCCACCGTGACCGTGCCATAGGTGGCCACGCGATCCAGCGCCAGGTCCACCGCCCGGCTGGTCAGCCAGGGCCCCGGCAAGCGCAGGCCGCGCCAGGTCACGCAGGCGCCGCGATCCGAGACGACCTCCGGCACGCCGTCGGCGCGCATCGTTCCCGCCGCCAGCGCGTCCAGGTACATGGGCGCCAGCGCCAGGCCATGCGTGACGTGGCCCATAAGATCCGCTTCCACCAGGATGTCGGCGACCGCGACGGCCTTTTCCTGGTCCAATCCGGCTGCCTGGAACAGCGACCGCGCGAATGCCCGGGTAGCGGCGACGTCATAGCGCGTTTCGGTGCCTGCCTGCATGTCTTCTCCTGTCTGTGCGCCGGTGTCGGCTACACCATGCGTATTTCCAATCCCGACTCGGTCAGCCCCTGCTCGGCGCAGGCCTCCGCGTCGGCGTCGGTAATGACCATATCGATACGGTCCATGCCGCAGATGCTGGCGAAAGACCGGCGTCCGAACTTGGACCGGTCCACCAACAGCACGACGCGCCGGGCGGCGCCGATCATGTGCCGCTTGGTTTCGGCGATCTCCATGGCGCTTTCGGTCAGCCCGGCGGACGATAGCGCGTGCGTACCCAATAGCAGCAGGTCGACATGGATGCCGCGCAGCATCGCCTCGCAGGCCGGGCCATAAAGCGTATTGCTGTTCGGGCGCAGCGTGCCGCCGGTCAGGATCGCGCTCCCGGCGGCGGCCGTGTTCAGCACCTGGCCGATCGCCAGGTCATTCGTGATGGCGGTCACGGCCAGGCCCCTGCCAACCGTGGCGCGCGCCGCCTCCATGACGGTCGAGCTGCTGTCGTACATCACGCTCTGTCCGTCCAGGATCAGTTCCGCGGCGGCCGCGCCGATGCGCTGCTTGGCGTCGGCGTTGAGCTGTTCCGCCACTTGCGTAGGCGGTTCGTAGGTGGACGATTCCAGCCGTGTGCTGACCACGCCGCCATGGATGCGGCGCACATTGCCGCTGCGCGCGCTCAGCTCCAGCAGGTCGCGGCGTATGGTCGATTCCGACGCCCCGGTCAGTTCGGTGAGCGTCGACAACGACGCTGTGCCGTTGCCGCGCAAGTGGTTCAGGATCAGGGCGTGACGTTCCGGGGCCAGCAGCGCGCGTTTGGTCTTTTCCATGTCTTCGGATAGGGGGAAACAGGCGTCGCCGACAGCGCCACGGCCTAGGCCCTGCCGCGCGGGGCCAGCGCGATCGCCTGCCGCAGGGCCTCGATCAGGCTGCGCTCGTCGGCTATGCCCTTGCCGGCGATGTCGAACGCCGTACCGTGGTCCACGGATGTGCGGATCACGGGCAGGCCAATAGTAACGTTTACGCCAGCCTCCAGCCCCATGACCTTCACCGGGCCGTGGCCCTGGTCGTGGTACATGGCGACCACGCCGTCGAAGTCGCCGCGCGCCGCGCGGAAGAACAGCGTATCGGCCGGCAGCGGCCCTTCGACATCGATGCCGCGGGCGCGCGCGGCATCGATGGCCGGCACGATCTTGGCGCCCTCTTCGCCGCGACCGAACAGGCCGTTCTCGCCGGCGTGCGGATTGATGCCGCACACACCGATATGCGGTAAGGCGATACCGGACAGATGCAGCGTGTCATGGATGCGCTGGATCACGCGGCCGACCAATTGCGGTTCGATGCGCTCGATGGCGTCCAGCAGGCCGATGTGCGTGGTCACATGGATGACCTTCAGCTGCGGCGACGACAGCATCATGGAAACTTCCGGCGTGCCGGTCAGTTCGGCCAGCAGCTCGGTATGGCCCGGGTAGATATGGCCGCCGGCATGCAGGGCCTCTTTGTTCAGCGGCGCGGTGCAGATGGCGTCGACTTCACGTGCCATGGCGAGTTGCACCGCGCGCTCGATGAAACGATACGCCGCATCCCCGCACACGGCCGACAGCACGCCGAACGGGGTTTCGGGCGGAATCAGCGCCAGGTCGACGCAATCGACGGTCCCAAGGATGTAGTGTCCATCGGACGGTCCGGCCACGGACCGCACGTCCAGCTTCTTGCCGACGATCTCCACGGCCTGCCGCAGACGTCCGGCGTCGCCGATCACCAGCGGACGGCAGGTGCGGTAGACGTCTGGGGAAGCCAGGGCGCGCGCGATGATTTCCGGGCCGATGCCCGCCGCATCGCCCATCGTAATGGCAACGATGGGGCGCGCGGCCACGCTGGTGTTGGTTGTAGCGGTAGATTGCACGGTAATCCCTCGATCAAGCAAGCGTATGGCTTGCAGGTAGTTGGCCGGCCGCCGGCGGCGCGGTGCTGAGTTCGCGATGCAGCCGGATCAACGCATCGGCATCGCCGAAGGCGCCGGCTTTCATGACTATGGGCAGGTCCGGCCGCACGTCGCACCAGGCGGCCGTCGCGCCCGGTTCGGCGCAGCGCCGCACCCGCAAATGCCGCGCGCCGATGCGGTTCAGCAAGGCGTGCGAGGTATCGCCGCCGCAACACACCAGGGCGCCGACCTGGGGCAGTATGGCCTGCGCCACGCGCGCCATGCCGGCGGACAGCCGCTGCGCCAGCTCCGGACGGATATCGTGGCGCGCAATGCTCAGGACGATATCGCGTGCCGCCACGAGATGCGCTTCGATGTTCCCCACCGTCGCGGCGCTGAGATCGCCGATGAGCTCGTCGATCGGCATCGCCACATGGGCGGCATGCCCGCCTTCAGCCAGGAGGCGCACCTGTTCGGCCGCCACGGCGGAAAAACTGCCGACAACGAATGCCAGCGCGCGCGGCGCAACCTTGCCGCATCGCGTCGTCGCTGGCGCGCTATCGAACGACGCCTGCGGGTGCGGCCCGCGAACATCGGCCAGCGCATGGGCCAGTCCGGCGCTTCCCACCCAGACGCGACGCGCCGGCAGCATGCCGGCCGCGCGCGCGATGCGCTGCATATCGTCCTCGGACGCCGCATCGCAGACGACAGCCAGGCGTGGCGCGCCTGCCGTGCCGGCTTGCACCATTCCCGCCATCCGCCGCGCCAGTTGCGCGTCCGGCCCGCTCCGGATATCGGCCAGACCCAGGGAAAGGCAGGTGAACCCATGCGCGCGCAGCTCGACCGCGATGCCGCCCTTGGCGCACGGCGCGCCCGCGCCCCACAAGGAGGCGGCATCCACCGGCTTGCCGTGCATGCGCAATTCGCCGTCCTCGATGGTGCGCCCCATGGCCGGAAAGGCCGGGGCCACGATGCAAAGCAGCGGCTCACCGTCGCGGTCCGGCAAACTGGCGCACAGCGCGGCAAGCTCGGCGCCGATATGGCCGCGCAAGGTCGAATCGATTTTCTTGTAGATCTCCACGCCGGCAGGGACGCGGGCGGCGGTCGCAGCCACGCGGCGGGCTGCTTCCTGGGCCGGCAGGTCCCGCGTGTGCAGATCGACGGCGGCGACGGACGCCAGGCCCGCATCCATGGGCGCGCCCCCGTTGGACGCCCAGGCCGCCGGCAACGCGTCCAGATAAACATCCGCCAGCCCGTGCCGGCCCGCCAGCGCGATGGCGGTGTCGCCCGCCCCCGTCAGGTCGTCGGCAAGGATCAGCCAGCGCCCGCTTGCCGGCCGGTCGCCGGGCGGACATGCCAGACCGTGTGCACCGGCCCCGACGGCCGCGCCGCCGATCGCATCGGCACGCCCGGAAACGACGGAGCCGGCGGCTGCCATGTCAGTCCTCCAGGAAAGCCGATGCCGGCTGGCCGCCCGCCGGGTCGCCGCCCCACGCCACGCCATCCGGCTTGACCGAAAGCGTCACATGGCTGATCTCGCCCGCCGTGAAGGGAAACGGCGCCGCATACACGTCGCTGACCGGATGACCGGCGTCGTGGCCGCAGGAAATGCCCGCCGTCATGCCATGCGTGGGCCAGGCCTTGGCCGAGCGGCCGGATGCGCGCGCCAGGCCCGTGCCGGTCAAGGATAGATCCAACCCGCCATGCGGACCGCGATCGAAAATCGCCGCCACGCTGACGTCGCCTGCCGGCAAACGCTCGTCGACGTCGATCACGACGCGTTCGTCCTGCGAAAAAACATATTCCAGCACCAGCTTGCCGGCGCGCGCGTACAGCACCAGGCCGCCCAGGCGGCTGCCCCAGGCGAACAGCACCCCTTCCAGCGGCGCGTCGCCCTTTTTCAGCGCGGCGTCGATACGGAAGCTCTTGCCGGTGACATCGGGCGCCATCAGCCTGTCGATGCGCGCCATGCGCGGCCGGTACACATACCGGCCGCGCGCGCCTTCGCGTATGCGTTCGGCGGCGCGTTCCCATTCGCGGTCGTCCAGCGGCAGCACGCTGTACTTTTCAGCCTCCGCCAGCCACTCGGCGATCATGCGGCGCAGGCGTTCCGGCTGGGCGTCCGCCAGATCGCGGGCCTCGGAAAAATCCTTGTCAAGGTGATAAAGCTCCCAGACGTCGCTTTCCATCGGCGTGCCCCGGCGATGCCGCGTCACCGCCTTCCAGCCGTCTTGCCACAACGCGCGGTCACCCAGCAATTCGAAGTACTGTTTCGCGCGGCGCGTGGGCGCCGCGCCCTGGTCGAAGCTGTATGCCATGCTCAGGCCGTGCAGGGGCTGCTGCGCGACCCCCGCAAGCGAGTCGGGCGGCGTCACCCCCAGCAATTCGTACACGGTGGGCGTGACGTCGATGACATGATGGAACTGCTCGCGGATTTCGCCGCGCGCCTGGATGCCGCGCGGCCAGCGCACGATCAGCGGCGCGCGCACGCCCCCGCCGTGCGTGTCCTTCTTGTACCACTTCAGCGGGGTATTGCTGACCTGCGCCCAGCCGGTGGGATAGTGATTGAAGGCGTGCGCGGTGCCGATCTTGTCCAGGTGTTGCACGGCCTGCCGGGGATCGTCCAGCTCGTACACCATGTGCTTGCGCAAATTGATCGCGCCGGTGGGGCCGCCTTCCGGGCTGGCGCCGTTATCCGACAACAGCACTACCAGCGTATCGTCCAGCACGCCCATCGCCTGCAGGCCGTCGACCAGCCGGCCGATCTGCTCGTCGGTATGCGCCATGAAGCCGGCGTAGGCTTCCTGCAGGCGCGTGCTCAGGCGCACCACGGCGTCGTCGCGCCGCACCTCGTCCCACGGCAGCACGTCTTCGTTGCGCGGGGCCAATTCGGTATCGGGCGGCACGATGCCCATGTCGATCTGGCGCTTCAGGCGCGCTTGCCGCACGGCATCCCAACCGCCATCGTAGCGGCCGGCGAAGCGGTCGATGTAGTCGGCCGGTGCCTGGTGGGGCCAATGGCAGGCGCCGAAGGCCACGTACATCATGAACGGCGCGCCGGGCGCGCTGGTTTCATGGTCGCGGATCATCGCCAGGCTCTGGTCCACCAGATCGGTGCTCAGGTGATAGTCCTTGGGCGGATCCAGGTGGATGGGATGATTGTCGACGTAGAGTTCCGGATAGTACTGATCCGCCAGCGCCCCATGAAAGCCGTACCAGCGGTTGAAACCCTTGCCCAGCGGCCAATTCGAGAATGGCCCGGCGGCGCCGTATTCCTCCGTGCCCGCCAGGTGCCACTTGCCCACGGCCATGGTGTTGTAGCCCTGCCCGCGCAGCACTTCCGGCAAGGTGCCGGCGCTGGGATAGATGCGGCCGTCGTAGCCCGGCTGACCGTTGGCCCATTCCGCGATAATCCCCACGCCCACGGAATGCGCATTGCGTCCCGTCAGCAGGCAGGCGCGCGTGGGCGAACACATGGCCGTGACGTGGAAGTTGTTGTAGCGCAGCCCCTCTTGCGCCAGCTGGTCGATGCGCGGCGTCGGAATCTCCGATCCATAGCATCCCAGGTCGGAAAAACCGACATCGTCCAGGACAATGAACAGTACATTCGGTCGTTTCGCTTTGGTCATTGCTGCCTCGTATTCGCCGCCAGATGTCTTGCCGCGCGGATTCAGGTTTTCTCGATGCCGGCCCGGCCGATCACCGATGGCCACTTCGACAATTCGTTCTGGATAAGCCTGGCAAACTGCGCCGACGATCCATTCGGGTAAGGCGTGGCGCCGATGCGCTCGATGGCGGTGCGCAGCGTGGGCTCCTTCATCGCGGCCTGCAGGTCCGCGCCGATACGCTCGACCACGGACGACGGCGTGCCCGCCGGCGCCAGCATCCCGAACCAGGGCAGTACGTCCACGCCCGGGAAGCCGCTTTCCTTCATGGTGGGCACATCCGGCATCGCCGCCGACCGCTGCGGCGCCACCAGCGCCAGCGCGCGCAGCTTGCCGGCCCGTAGATACGGCACCGCCAGCGACACGCTCATCAGCATGGCGTCCACGCGGCCGGCCAGCAGGTCCGAAATCGCCGGCGGCTGGCCCTTGTAGGGTATGCCCATGATATCCACGCCGGCTTCGGTCTTGAACAGCTCCATGCCCAGGTGGTTGGACGAGCCGTTGCCGGGATTGCCGTAGGTCAGGTGTCCGGGCTTGCTCTTGGCCAGGGCGACGAATTCCTTCATCGTGCCGGCCGGCACCGAGGGCGGCACGACAAGCACATTGGGGCTGGTCGCGATCAGGCCCAATGGCACGAAGTCCTTTACCGCGTCATAGCCGGGATTGTTGCGCAGGGCCACATTGACGGTGAACGGGATCGATGCGCACAGCCACGTGTAGCCGTCCGGCGCGCTGTGCTCCACATTCTGGATACCGATCAGATGATCCGCGCCGGGTCGCGATTCGACGATCAGGGGCTGCCCGAACTTGGGCGTCAGCGCCTCGCCGACAGCGCGGGCCAGTAGATCGATGATGCCGCCCGCCGCCACCGGCACCACCACGCGGATCGGCCGCGTCGGCCATTTTTCGGTTCCCTGGCCCAAGGCGGGCCACGCCGCCAGCGCCGGCAGGCTGGCCATGGCGCGCAGCGCCTGGCGCCGCGTCAGCACGCGATTCGTCATCGCTAGTCTCCTCGATCTTATGGTCCCCACGCAGAGGTCGCGGGGCTTCTGTGCACGAGTATAGGCGAGTTTGACTGAGTTTGGATGATTTTGACTGAATCCGATCGTTTTCTGCCGGCGGACCTTGCCCCCGCGCGTCGCCGCGAAGCCCGACAACACCGCGGAGCCTTTGCGCGACGGACCGGTCAATCGATCTTGATATTGACCGACTGCACGATGCCCGCCCATTTCTTCAGTTCGGCGTCGATGAAGGCGCTCAGTTCGGCGGGCGTGCTGGTGCGGGGCATCGCGCCCTCCCCCTGGAAACGCTTTTGCAGTTCCGGCGAAGCCATGGCCTGCCGCAGCGCCGCGTTCAATTTGTCGATCGCGGCGGCTGGCGTGCCCCGGGGCGCCAGCAGCGCATTCCAGGTATTGATTTCGTAGCCCTGGAAGCCGGGCGTCTCGGCCACCGTGGGTACGTCCGGCAATTGGCTGGAACGCTCCTTGGTCGTGACGGCCAGCGCGTGCAGCGTGCCGGCCTTCACTTGCGGCAGCGCCGCCGGCAGTGTGGCGAAGCTGAATTGCGTCTCTCCCGTCATGACCGACGTGTTGGCCAGCGCGCCGCCGCGATACGGCACATGAACGATATTGACGTGCGCGGCCTGCGCGAACATCGCGCCGGCCAGGTGCACGGGCGATCCATTGCCGCTGGAGGCATAGTTCATTTCCCCGCCCCTGGCCTTGCACAGGGCGGCCAGCTCGGCGACATTGCGAACCGGCAGTTTCGGGTTGGCGATAAGCACCAGGGGAATGGCCGCCACCATGCCCACGGGTGCGAAGCCGCCTTTCGGGTCATAGCCCAGCTTGTCCTTGTACAGGGCGGGATTGATGCCGTGGCTCGCCACCGTCGCCATGAACAGCGTATAGCCATCCGGCGCCGCCTGCTGCACATAGGCGGCGGCGATATTGCCCGCCGCGCCGGGCTTGTTCTCGATGATGATGGATTGGTTCAGTGTCTTGCCCAGCTGTTCGCCCAGCGCGCGGGCCAGGATGTCCGTGGTGCCTCCGGCTGCGTAGCCGATGACGATCTTGATGGGCTGCTCCGGATACGCGGCGCGGGCGGCGGGCAGGCCCGCCAGAACGCCCGCTGCCACCAGCGCGGCCGCCAGGGTTTTCTTCATGCTATGTCTCCTCGTTGTCATCGTTTTTGTCTCGCGACAGGCGTGCGAGGTCCTGCGGGGTGACAGCCCCCGCATGGTCATCGTGGTTGAATCAAGCCGCCGCCGGCCCGCCAGGCGATGCCGTCGCGCGGCGCGTGCTCAGGTGCCCGTGAACACCGGCGGACGCTTTTCCGCGAAGGCCTTGCGTCCTTCGCGATAATCGTTGCTCTCGAAGCAATCCAGCACCAGGCGGGTCATCGCGTCCATGTCGACGTCAGGGCCGATCCGCTGCAACTGGCGGATCATCTTCTTGCCCGCCTTCAAGGTCAGCGGCGCATTCGCGGAAATCGCCTGGATATAGTCCTCTACGGTGGCGTCCAGCGCTTCGGCCGGTACCACTTTGTGCAGCAGCCCGCGGTCGGGGGCCTCGGCCGCATTGAAGCGCTTCGCGGTCAGGAAGATTTCCAGTGCACGGGCCGCTCCCACCGCCGTCACCAGATTGCGGATGGCCGTCATGCGATAGCCCAGTCCGAGCTTGCCGGCCGGAATCGCGAACGAGCTGTCGTCCGACGCGACGCGCAGGTCGCAGCACAGGGCGATGTTCAGCCCGCCGCCGATGCAATAGCCTTTGATACGCGCGAGCGTGGGCTTGTCGCAGTCGTACAGCGCCAGCTGCGCGGCCTCGGCCACTTTCTCGTACGCCAGTACCGCCTGCTCTCCCGAGCGCATATTGTCGAACTGCGAGATGTTGGCGCCGCTGACAAAGGCCCGATCGCCGGCGCCGGTCACCACCACCACGCGTATCGCCGGATCTTCGTTCAGCGCCGCCAGGGCGACTGGAATCGCTTCCCACATCGCGACCGATACCGCATTGTGCCGGCCGGCATCGTTGAAGGTGATCCAGCCCGCGCCGCCGCGCTTCTCTACGATGATGTTGTCGGTAATGCGGTCGCGCAGGATACGTTCGATGCTCATTGCTGTTTTCCCTTGAGCAGCGCCTGGCGACGCTGCATGCCGTTGATCAGGTGCAGGCGCATGGCCTGGCGGGCTGCCTCGCCGTCGCGCGCCGCGATCGCGTCGAAGATGCGGTGATGCTCGCGTTCGATCTGCGCCACGCGGTCCGTCCCGGTGCTGCCGTAGCGCAGCGTGCGCACGGCGTCGCCGATGGCATGGCCGAAATGCGCGAGCAAGCGCACGAAATACGGATTGTTGGTGGCCCGGCCTACCGCCATGTGGAAGTCCAGCGCGGTATCGGCGCCTTCGCGCCAATCGTCGCTGGAGGCATCCGCGATGATGAGCGCGGCACGCAGGTGGTCCAACTGCGCCTCCGTGCGCTGCTCGGCCGCCAGCGCTGCCGCGCCCGCTTCGATCTCTACGCGCAACCGGTAGACCTGTTCCAGTGCGTCTTCGCGCAACAGGTCCTGCGGCAAAATCTCGAAGTTGCGCTGGCCCGTTTCAGCCGTCACGAAGCTGCCGACGCCCCGGCGTGTCTCGATGTAGCCGGACAGCTTGAGCCGCGCGATGGCCTCGCGTACGACGTTGCGGCTCACGCCGAACGACTGTGCCAGCTCCAGCTCGGTGGGCAGGCGCTGGCCGGGCTCGAAAGCCTGGCTCAGGATCTTCTGCCGGATCTGCTGGGCGATTTCGTCGGGCAGGTTGTCCGGGCGGGCCAGGCTGCCGAAGATCGCGTCGGAGGGGGTTTCGCTGCGGACCATAAAGATGTTTGCCGGGTTGTAGGTCGAAGGCGCGATGGTGTCATATCGCGCCGGCCGCGCGCAAACGGGCGCGCCGCGCCTCGTCCATGCCCAGCCAGGCCAGGATCTCGTCGGACTGCGCGCCGGTTTCCGGCGCCGCCCGCAGCTCGGGGGGCTCGGTGCCGCCGAAAATCACCGGCTGGCCCATGATGGCGATATCCCCCTTGGTCGCATGACGCACCTGCCGCATCATGTTCAGGTGCCGGACCTGCTCGTTTTCGAAGGTTCCGTCCATCGACAGGATGGGGCCGCAGGGCACGCCGGCAGCGTTCAGGCGGTCTATCCACTCCGCGCTGCTGCGGGTGCGCGTGCGGGCGATGATTTCTCGATTCAGGTCCGCCCGGTTTTCCACGCGCGATCCGGCCTCGATGAAGCGCGGATCGCGCACCAGCGCCGGCAGCTCCAGCACTTCGCACAAGCGCGTGAACATACCCGAGCCCATGGCGGCGATATTGATGTAGCCGTCCGCCGTCGGATACACCCCCGTCGGCGCGCTGGTCGGATGGTCGTTGCCCGACTGCGCAGGCACTTCGCCATCGATCAGCCAGCGCGTCGCCTGGAAATCCATCATCCAGACCTGCGACTGCAACAGCGAGGTCTGCACCCAGCGCCCCACCCCGCTTTCCTCACGCTCCAGCAACGCGATCAGGATGCCGATCGCGGCGAACAGGCCGGCGCTCAGATCGGCGATCGGAATGCCCGCGCGCATGGGGCCGCGCTCGGCTTCGCCGGTGACCGACATCAGCCCGCCCAGGCCCTGTGCGATCTGGTCCAGGCCCGGCCGGTCCGCGTAAGGCCCATCCTGGCCGAAGCCCGAAATACTGGCATAGACCAGGCGCGGATTCACCGCGCGCAGGGACTCATAGTCGATCCCCAGCTTGGCCTTGACGGACGGGCGGTAGTTTTCGACCAGCACGTCGGCGCGCTTGACCAGCTCCATGAATACCGCCTTGCCTTCGGGGTGCTTCAGGTTCAGCGTCAGGCTGCGTTTGTTGCGATGGGTATTCTGGTAGTCGCTGAACTTGGCCGCGCCGCCCGGCTTGTCGTCCTTGACCTCGCTGGGCTCCTCGATCTTGATCACGTCCGCGCCCCAATCGGCGAACTGACGCACGGCGGCGGGGCCGGACCGTACCCGCGACAGATCCAGCACGACGAAGCGTTTCAAAGGGGCAAAAGGCAAGGGATGTCTCCTGTCGTGTTTTGGAAGCTACCGATCGCCAGGCGACACGCACGCCGGATCGCTTCCGCCCGGGTAATCACCGCCCGGTCTTGTGTAGGATGTTGGACATCCTATCTGTAGAAGTTCCAGGCAGCCATGGCGGAAAACCCTGACGTCGGTGGTATCGCCGAAGCGCCCGGGCTACGGTGCACCGCCGCGAGCCATGAGAAAAACTAAGGAAACGTCCATGGACGCCGGCCATGCGGAAATCGCAGAATGAACGCGTCACGCTGCCCGCGCGCATCCTGTAAGACGCGCGGCCGGCTATCTCCATGGTTCATTTCGCGCTGACATCCGGCGTGAATCGCTAGACCGGAAAGGGATGAGAACGGCGTCGGCTCCGGCCGGCTGCCACGTTTCCGGCGGACATCGTTCTGGAGGTTAGCCATGAAGACCTTGACCGTGGCCGGCGCCCTGCTGGCCCTGGCACTGGCGGGTTGTGCCATGCCGGATTCCGGCTCCCGCAGCAGCATGTCGCACACGGAAAGCCGTGCCGCGGCGGACCCCGCGAATTATCACGCGAATGAATTCGGGGATCCGAATAACCAGCCCTTCGATGGGCGGTATTCGGCCAATTGGTAAGTCGGAACCGCGCGCAAACCGGCCCGTAATGGCGTGGCTGCCGCACCAGCGGGCCGGCCGGCGACGACACTACCCCTGGGTTACCCCCCCGCGATTTATTCGATTCCGATATGGAAAGCCGCGAAAATATATATTTGACGCGGCCCGGTGCCAATCGCAACATAGTTCACCCCAGGATGGCCGGCGCGCTCGCGCCCTTCCCGGAGGAGATACTTCCACAAGATGCAACCTGGCCGTGCCGGCAGCCGCACGGCCTTACCGGATGAGTTGGCATGATCATCGATTGTCACGGACACTTCACCACCGCCCCCGCCGCACTGGAAGCCTGGCGCAAGCGCCAGATCGCTTCCTTCAACGATGGCACGCCCGCGCCCAAGGCCTCGGAACTTCGCATCGGCGACGACGAACTGCGCGAAGCCATCGAGTCCAACCAGTTGCGCATCATGAAAGAGCGCGGCCATGACCTCACGGTGTTCAGTCCGCGCGCCAGTTTCATGGCACATCACATCGGCGACTTCCAGGTCTCGTCCACCTGGGCGGCCATCTGCAACGAGATGTGCTTCCGCGTCGCCTCGCTGTTTCCCGACCATTTCGTGCCCGCGGCCATGCTGCCCCAAAGCCCTGGCGTGGATGTGGCCACCTGCCTGCCCGAACTGAAACGCTGCGTGGAGGAATACGGCAACGTCGCGGTCAACCTGAACCCCGACCCTTCCGGCGGTCACTGGACCAGCCCGCCCTTGAGCGACCGCTACTGGTATCCGCTATACGAAAAGCTGGTCGAATACGATGTGCCGGCCATGGTGCACGTCAGCCAGAGCTGCAACGCCTGCTTTCACACCACCGGTGCGCATTACCTGAACGCCGACACCACCGCTTTCATGCAATGCCTGGATTCGGATCTGTTCAGGGATTTTCCCACGCTGAAGCTCGTCATTCCGCACGGCGGCGGTGCGGTCCCCTACCACTGGGGCCGCTTCCGCGGCCTGGCGCAGGCGCTGAAGAAACCCCTGCTGCAGGACCATCTGCTGAACAACATCTTCTTCGACACCTGCGTGTATCACCAGCCGGGCATAGACCTGCTGACGCGCGTCATCCCCGTCGACAACATCCTGTTCGCGAGCGAGATGATAGGCGCCGTGCGCGGCATCGATCCCGAGACCGGACATTACTTCGACGACACGCGCCGGTATGTCGTCGCCGCGGACATTACCCCGGATGCACGTTTCAAGATTTTCGAAGGCAATGCGAGACGCGTCTATCCGCGGCTGGACGCGCAGCTGAAGGCGCGCGGACACTGATCGAGCGGCCCGGGGACGCGGCATCCGGCCGCGTCCGCTATCGCGCCCCAGGGAACGGGCATATTGTCTTTCAACGCGTGACGGCACGGGTCGCCCGATTGGGGTACGCTTGCGGGTTCACTTTCTACAAGGAGATACCCATGGCCCAAGCCACCGCACGCCACATCCTCGTTCCGACGGAACAGCAATGCAAGGAATTGAAGACCGCCATTGAAGGCGGCGCGGATTTCGCCCAGGTCGCGCGCGAACATTCCCAGTGCCCCTCCGGCCGCGACGGCGGCAACCTGGGCACCTTCGGCCCCGGCCAAATGGTGCGTGAATTCGATGAAGTCGTATTCAGCGCGCCGGTCAAGGTCGTACAGGGCCCTGTCAAGACCCAATTCGGCTACCACCTGGTCGAAGTCACCGACCGCAGCTGAGCACCCGCGGCGCGCAGCTTACCGACCGCGGTCCGGCCATGGTCGGTCGAAGCTGGCGCCCTGTCCACGCGATTGCCGGACGGACTTGCCGGCTGGCGATCGCGCATGCTTGGAGGGACACGCATGGACGCCAAGAATACAGTTTGTCTGTGGTACGACGGCACCGCCCTGGAAGCCGCTCAGTTCTACGCGCGCACGTTCCCGGATAGCGAGGTCCGCGCCGTCCATCACGCCCCGGGTGATTATCCTTCCGGCAGGCAGGGCAAGGTCCTGACGGTGGAGTTCACCGTGGCGGGCGTTGCCTGCCTGGGCTTGAACGGCGGACCCATGTTCAAGCACACCGAGGCGTTTTCGTTCCAGATCGCGACCGATGACCAGGCCGAAACCGACCGGCTGTGGAACGCTATCGTCGAAAACGGCGGCCAGGAGAGCGCGTGCGGCTGGTGCAAGGACAAATGGGGAGTGTCGTGGCAGATCACGCCGCGCGCCCTTACCGCCGCGGTCACCGATCCCGACCCCGCCGCGGCCAAACGCGCGTTCGATGCCATGATGCAGATGCGGAAAATCGACATCGCGAAGATCGAAGCGGCGCGGCGCGGTTGAGCGCGCTCAGGGCGGCGACGCGCGGTATCGGCGCGTGCGCAGGGCCGGGGTACTTCGCTGCCGCGCGCAAAGCGAACGCGCCGCTGCTAGCGGACCACCTCCACCTGCAGCGCATCCATCAGTACCGAAATAAAGTCACCGGCACGGTACTGGAAACGGATCCGCAGCGTATCGCCGGCTTCGACGCGTACCGGCGTCCGCAGCGGGAATGACATGTAGCGGTTGAGCCAATCGATCGTCGATCCACGCTCCATCACCATCGCGAGTATGTTCTTGGTGATGAAGCGCAGCGAAGTGACCATGCCGCTGCGCTCGATCGCCACCGTGCCGTCCCAGGCGATGTCCAAGGTATTGTCGAGCGTGAAGTCGAGCACGCTATAGACCGCGGGCGCACCCAGCTCGAAGGTTCCCGGTTCATTCCCCGACAGCTCTTCCACCTGGATGATGGGCGCCTGGAAACCCTCGAAATCATAGGCTTTCTGCAAGGGCTGCACGGCCATCACCACCGCGGTCGGCACCATGATCGGCAGGTCCGGGCCGAAGCGCTCGCGGTAGCGCCGCTTGAACGATTCCATCATCTCGACCTGCTTTTCCCTGAGCATGGCGACGTGCACCATCTCGCAGATCATGACATCGACCGGCTCCGGCGGCAGGTATTCGAATGCGTCGGCATGGACGACTTCGACCTTATCTCCGTTGGGATTCATGTCCAGGAAGCGGTTCGCCTCGGTCACCAGCTCGCGGTTGAACTCCACGCACCATACCTTATCCGCCCTGGCGGCCGCGAACCAGGAAAGAACGCCGGTGCCCCCGCCCAACTCCAGTACCTTTGCGCCCGGCTTGACGACATGGTCGATGGCGGCCTTGAAGTTCTTCATCCGGTTCGCATCCATCAGCATGACGTGATGGTATTGAATGGGAATGAACTGGCCCAGGTACTTGCTATGCTCGTCTTGCTCTGTGACCATCGACATTTCTTTCCTCGCCTTTCGATTCGGGTATCCAGGGAAACGCGGCACGCGCACGTCCCGGGTGCGGGCAGCACTCCCGGTAGTTCGCCGAAAAGTATGGGTCGGTTACAGCGGCATGGAAATTTCTTTTTTCCGCGCAGGGTGATTACGTCCTGAAGAGCGACGATTCGGACGTCAGGCTGTCTTCGATGAAGCGAATCAGCGCGTGCGCGGCGTCGTGGTCGGCGCCGGCTTCGCCGAATATCGCGATCCGGCAATCCGGAAGGAGGGGCAGGTTCTGCCCTATGTCGCGCAGGCCGGGATTGCGGCGCAGCGAAGACTGTCCAAGAATGGCCACACCGGCACCCGCGGCAATGGCCGACTCGACGCCCAGCAGGCTGGTACAGGCATAAACCACCTCACTGGTCCGTCCGATGCCGGCGAGCGCGTCGATGGCCATACGCCGATACGCGCATTGCGCCGGCAATGCCACGAGCTGCACCGGGCCGTTCTCGCTCCATTCGAAATCCTTCGCCGCCACCCATCGCAGGGGTTCGGTCCAGAGCACCCGCCCGGCCGTATCGTCGTCGCCCTCGCGGTTCGCGACCACCAGATCGAGCGCGCCCGCGCGCATCTCTTTCAGCAGATCGGCCGACAGCCCCACCTGCACTTCGAGACGGACTTTGGGATGCGTTCGGCGGAAACGGGTCAGTACGCGCGGCAGGTGGTCGGGCACGAAGAGCTCGCCAATGCCCAGGCGGATGGCGCCCGCCGCCTCGGCAGCGCGCAAGTGCGCGATCGCCGCGTCGCTGTCGCGTACGAGTCGGCGGGCATGGCCAAGCAGCAATTCCCCAGCCGGGGTCAGCGTCGTACGATGGGCGTTGCGCAGAAACAGAGGCTTGCCGAGCGCTTCTTCGAGCTTGCGGATCTTCAGGCTGACGGCCGACTGGGTGCGGCCGACGCTGCCCGCCGCCGCGGTGAAGCTGCCCTGGTCCGCAATGGCGAGGAAAGCCCGAAGACTGTCGAGTTCCAGCTGAGTCGATGCCATTTCCGGCTCCTGCGTTACGCAGGCGCCAGTCTATCATTTACGGATCGAATGCTAACAATAAGAATTAGTCGTTTTGCGAATGTAAAGCCAGGCCGTATCGTCTCCTCTTTTGGAGCAGGAAGGCAGGATCCGATGCGCGCCCATGTAATAACCGAATTCGGCAAGGCAGGCCGGTTGCATGACGATGTTCCGCACCCGCGGCCGGGCCAGGGGGAACTCCTTATTGCCGTGCATGCATCGGGAGTCAACCCGGCCGACCTGAAGATCGCCGCGGGCCTGATGGGTCCGGCGGCGCCCAGCCTGCCGGCCATCCTGGGCATGGACTTCGCGGGTATCGTGACCGAGGTCGGACCGGGTGTGCGCGATTTCGCGGTCGGCGATGCCGTATACGGTTGCGCCGGCGGCGTAAAAGGACGGCCCGGCACGCTGGCCGAATTCGTCGCCGTCGACGCGCGACTCGTCGCGCCCAAACCCGCGCGGCTGTCCATGCGGGAAGCCGCCGCCCTTCCCCTGGTGTCCATCACTGCCTGGGAAGGACTGATCGACCGCGCCACCTTGAATGTCGACGAAACCGTTCTTGTCCACGGCGCGGCCGGCGGCGTCGGTCATGTCGCGATCCAGATCGCCAAGGCATTCGGGGCGCAGGTGTACGCGACAGCCTCCACACCCGCAAAGCTGGCCGTTGCACAGCGCCTGGGCGCGGAGCCGATTCCCTATCGCGACATGCCGGTGGAGGATTATGTCGCCCGCCATACGGGCGGCGCGGGCTTCGATGTGGTGTTCGATACGGTCGGCGGCGCCGTGCTCGAACAGTCCGCCTTGGCAACCCGGCGGTACGGGCGCCTGGTGAGCTGCGCGGCATGGGAGCCCCACGATCTTGTTCCCGTCCTGGGTCGCAGCCTGGATCTGATCGGCATTTTCATGTTGCTGCCCATGCTGACGGGCCAGGGTCTGGCGCACCATGGCGACATCCTGCGCGAGGTTGCCACGCTCGTGGATGCCGGGAAGCTCGCGCCCCTCCTCGATCCGGCCCGTTTCTCTCTGGAAAACGCCGAGGCGGCCCACGCGCACCTGCACAGCGGGCGCGCCATGGGCAAAGTCGTGATCGATATCACGAACTGATCGGCAACGCGCGGGAGAACCCCACCGGTGGTCGGTGCTTTCAATCGATCTTGATGTGCCGTTCGCGCGCGATCCGGGTATAGCGCTCACGTTCGCTCGCAAGGAAGGCGGAAAACTGCGCGGGTGTCCCACCCACCGGTTCGACGCCCTGCTTGAGCAGGAGCTCGCGCGTGTCGGGCTGCTTCAATACGGCGGCAATATCCGTCGCCATCCTGTCCACGATAGCCTTGGGCGTGCCGGCAGGAACGTACACACCCATCCAGTTCGTGAAGCGATATCCCTTGAACCCTGGCAGTTCCGCCATCGCCGGCACATCGGGCATGGCCTTGGAGCGCTTGTCGCCGGTCACCGCCAGGACGCGCAGCTGTCCGCTCTTTTCATACGGGACGGTGGGCGGCATGCCGACGATGCCGATGGGAATGTGATTGCCCAGCAGGTCGGCAACCGCCGGCGCCGCGCCCTTGTAGGGCACATGCTGGATCGATGTGCCGGCCACCAGGTTGATCGATTCGCCGGCGAAGTTCATGGAGCTGCCATTGCCCGGCGTCCCGTAGGACATGGGCGTCCCGCTGCTTTTCGCCTGCGCCAGCAGCTCCTGCATGGTCTTCGCCTTGACGGACGGATTCACCGCGACGACCAGCGGCGTTTCGCCCGCCAGCGTCACCGGCTCCAGGTCGCGGTCGGGGTCATACGGCATTTTCTGTCCGGCGATCGCGCCGACCAGGACTTCGGCGGGCGAGGCCACGAGCATCGTGTATCCATCGGGCGCGCTCTTCACCACCGCATCGGCGCCGATCAGGCCCGACGCGCCGGCGCGATTCTCCACGACGAAGCTCTGCCCGGACTTCTTCGATAATTGCTGCGCCAGCACCCGCGTGACGAAGTCCAGGCCGCCGCCGGCCGGATAGGCGACGATGACCCGCACGGGATGGCTGGGCCAGGTGTCCGCGGCCTGGACGGCCGCCGAGGCCAACAGGCATGGCAGCACAGTGGCGAACAGCCGAAGCCTGCGCGCCGGGCTTGCCGCATGGGCGATCCATTTCATGACTTGTCTCCTTATCCTCGTTATTGGTCGGCCTTGACTGCGCAAGGTCCGTCGTGCCCATTCGCCATCCGATCGTGGGTGCCCGGCTGTTCCAGGCGGGTCGCCAGGATTGCCGGCCTGATCGCCGACTTTTCTTTGCCGCTTGCGTTCCGCGGTTCCCTCTACTGGAAATCCGCCGCCGTCCCCGGCGCCGGCGTGAACCCCAGATCGCCGCGCGCGATCACCGCTTCGCGGCCGCCATTGGCGGCCAGCAGTTCCGCCTGGCGCGCCTTGGCGCGGCGGTCCACCTCCTGCGGATCGCACAGTGCGTACAACCGTTGCCGGCATTCCTCCAGTACGCCGGCATGGCGCGGGTCGCCGGCCAGGTCGGCGATTTCGTCGGGATCGCTCTCCAGGTCGAACAGCTGCGCCGGATACAGCGCGTAATGCACATACTTGTAGCGTCCATGCCGGATCGCGAACGCGCCCGATGTCGAGCCCATGCCGTGGTATTCGGACAATACCGTGCGCTCCGGCTGCGCGCCGGCCGCGATATCCCGCAGGTCCACGCCCGGATGCGTATCCCGCACCGCACCGAAATCGATGCCCACCCCGTTGACGATGGTCGGATAGCAATCGACATGGCTGACGGGCGTATCGACCACCTTGCCTGCCGGCACGTTGGAGCCGCGCATGATCAGCGGCACCCCGGCGATCTCGTCATACATGGTGGACTTGCCCCACAACCCGCGCGCGCCCAGGTTGTCGCCATGATCGCTGGTATAGATCACGCGGGTGCTGCCGGCCAGCCCGCTCTCGTTCAAGGCGTGCAACACCTTGCCGATGTTTTCGTCCAGGAAGGACACCAGCCCGAAGTACCCTGCCAGCGCGCGCTTCACATCCTGCGCGGATTCGAAGTAGTCGTCGTAGCAAAAGCTGTTGGCGTAGTCGTTCAGGTAGGGATGCCGGGGCCGCTGCTCGCGCGCGTACAGCTTGGGCATGGGCAGGTCCTGCTCCCAATAGCGGTAGTAGTGCTCGGGCGGGGCCGTCAGCGGAAAGTGCGGAGCAACGAAGGAAACGAATAGCACCCAGGGCTTTTCGCGCCGGCGCGTGCCCTGCTCCCGCAGCCAGACCTGGGCGCGCGAACAGATCTCCCTGTCGTAGAACGTATAGGGCGTTTCCCCCGGCCCGGCCATGGCCGCCATTTTCTTGGCCCCGCCACGGCGCGGCAGATCGTCCCGGATCAAACCCATCAGGTCACCCTTGCCTTCCAGGATGTGCATGGGTATCTGTTCCTCGGTAAAACCGTGGTCTTCCCCGGGCTTGCGGAAATGCAGCTTGCCGATGGACACGACGTCATGGCCGCGTTCGCGCAGGACATGGTGCCAGCTGGGGACGCTGCCGTCGTAGGCGTCGGCATTGTCCCAGAAGCCGATCTGGTGGATGTACTTGCCGCAGGCAAAGCCGGCCCGGGCGGGAATGCAGACCGGGCTGGTCGTATACGCCCCGGTGAAGCGCGTGCCCGAGGCCGCCAGGGCATCCAGGTTCGGCGTCTGCACGATGGGATGGCCGGAACATCCCATTACCTTGGGATTGTGTTCATCGGACATAATGACAAGCAAATTCTCCGGACCCATATTCCTCTCCACCGTTAGCGCTGAATTACTCTATTACTATATAGTATTAAAGCAATGGACCAAGATCAAGCCTCGATCGGCGCGGATTTGCAACGCCGGCTGGACCACTATGTACGCCCCGGGATTCCCAAGTACATGGCGATGCGGGATGCGATCGCGCATGCCGTCGCCGACGGCTCATGGCTGCCCGGCCTGCGCCTGCCCACCGAACTGGAATGGGCGGCCACCCTGCCCCTGAGCATCGGCACGATCCAGCGCGCGCTGCGCATGCTGGTGGACGAAGGCATCATCGTGCGCCAGCAGGGCAACGGCACCTTCGTGGCGGGCCAGCCGGACGAGTCCATGCATGCGCCGCTGCACTGCCGCTTCATCGACGACAGCGGCACGGGCTACCTGCCGGTCTATCCGAAGATCCTGGATCGCTACGACGTGCAGGCGGCCGGTCCCTGGGCCGATCATCTTCGCTGCGCGCGCTCGCTATGCATCGAACGCGTCCTGGCGATCGGCGACGAGTTCTCGGTGTTTTCCCGCTTCTATGCGGACCCCCAACGCCTGCCCGCCTTCCACAGCCTGCCCTTGAAGAAGCTGGCCAACGAAAACTTCAAGGAGCTGATCATGCGCGAGACCGCGCAGGCGATCGGCCGCATGGACCAATACCTGTCGACCCGAAAGTTCGACGCGGCGATCTGCAAGGCCATCGGCGTGCGCACGGGCACGTCGGGACAGCGCCTGGACATCCGGGCCTTTGTCGGCAAGGGCAGCCCGGTGTATTACCAGGAGCTCTTCATTCCGCCCAATGAACGGGTATTGCACCTGGCCCGTGACGGACGGGATCGGGGATAGGCTGAAGGCTAGGACCGGCCGGCGCCCGGCTGCGTCGGTCTCAGCGCGGTGCCTGCTCCTGGCGCTGCAGCACGGTCGTATAGCTGAAGCGGTCCGCCGGGTGCAGGCTGACGGCGACCTCGAAGAGTTTGTCCGATTGGTCGTAGTACTGGCGCACGAATTCCAGGGCATGGGCCCCGGACTCCGTCCCGAATGTCTGGGCGAGCGAGGGCGGCACCCCCACCGCGCGCACGGTCTGGCGGATCTCTTTGACGACGCGGCCGGTCGCCCGGCAGATCAGGTCGCACACCAGGGCCTGCTCGTCGTTTTCCATCGCATGGCGGATGCGCGTACCCATTTCCTGCGGCACGTAAAGATGGGACCACGCCAGCGGGTAATCCGGCGAAAGCGGATTGGAGCGCGAGGTCTGGATGTGCGTCCAGCGTGTTCCCGGCGGCAGCCCCAGGCGGGCCCCCAGGGCCATGTCGACGACGATGCCGCGCACGCTATGGACGACGCGGCGGGTGTCGGCGCCATACTGGACGAGTTCCTCTACCGTGGATATGGTCGGGCCGTATTCGGTCTGGCGCGGCGTGGAGGCCTCGACGCGAGTGCCCGCCCGCTTGCGCCGAGAAATCAAACCCAGGGTCTGGATGCGATCCAGCGCCATGCGTACCGTCCCGCGGCTGACCCCGTATTTGCTGGCGAGATCGATTTCCGAGGGCAAGCTGCCGCCGACGGGATAGACACCGCTGGCGATGTCCTTGATCAACGTCCTGGTCAGTTCAGCGTAGCGCGGCTCCATCCGACGGCGCGGCCTTCTCATGCGTTTTCGACGCCGCATTGTATATCGCGAACTTGTGCACCGTGCCTCCGTGCGCGTCCAGCGCGACGGTCACGGGCATGTCGCGCACCTGGAATTCATAGATGGCTTCCATGCCCAGGTCGGCGAACGCCACCACGCGCGCCGAGCGCACGGCTTGCGACACCAGGTACGCCGCCCCGCCCACGGCAATCAGATAGGCGCCGCCCGCCTGCGCGATGGCCGCCTCGGCCTGGGCGCCGCGTTCCGCCTTGCCTATCGTCAGCAGCAGGCCCGTGCGCGACATCAGGGCCGGCATGAACTTGTCCATGCGGTTGGAGGTGGTAGGCCCGGCCGGCCCGACCGCCTCGCCCGCCACCGGGTCTACCGGCCCGACGTAATAGATGGCGCGGCCGCGCAGGTCCACCGGCAGCGGTTCGCCGCGTTCCAGCATATCGAGCAGCCGCTTGTGCGCGGCGTCGCGCGCGGTAAAGAGCGTACCGGACAACAGCAGGGTTTCGCCGGCACGCCAATGCGCCACATCGTCCCGCGAGAGGCTATCGAGATCGACACGGCGCCCCGCTTCCAGCGGCAGGGCATCCGGCAGCCCGTCCCATAGGGCGGGATCGGGAGGCTCCAGTCGCGCCGGGCCGGAGCCGTCCAGCTCGAACGAGACGAAGCGCGTGGCTGCGCAGTTCGGTACCATCGCCACGGCTTGCAAGGCCGCATGCGTGGGGGCTTCGGCAACCTTGACGTCCAGCACGGTAAGGTCGCCGCCCAGCCCCTGCGCGCCGATACCCAGCGCGTTAATGCGTTCGTAGAGTTCCAGCCGCAGGGCTTCGCCCGCCGTCCGGGCACCCCTGGCACGCAACTCGTCGATGTCGACCGGCGCGAACAGCGCGCGCTTGGCGATGAACATCGCCTGTTCCGGCGTGCCGCCGACCCCTATGCCCAGCGTCCCGGGTGGACACCAGCCCGCACCCATGCCGGGCAGTTGCGCGATCACCCAATCGGCGACCGAATCGCTGGGATTCAACATAGTGTAGCGGGCCTTGACGTCACCGCCGCCGCCCTTGGCCGCCACCGTCAGGCGCAAGCCATCGCCTTCGACCAGCTCCACGTGCAGCACCGCCGGTGTGTTGTCGCGCGTATTCGTGCGCGCGCCCAGGGGGTCGCGGATCACGGAAGCGCGCAGCGGATTGTCCGGCAGGCCATAGGCACGCGCGACGGCCCGGTCGGCAAGCGCCTGCAACGAGGGCGTCGGCTTCCCCGGCTCGCCCCGCACGCGAACCTCCATTCCCAATTGCGCATAGACGTGGACCACGCCCGTATCCTGGCATATCGGGCGGTGGGCCCGCGCGCTGAGCCGGCTATTGATCAGCAGCTGCAGCATGGCGTTGCGGGCGGCGGGCCGGGTCTCCGCGTCATGCGCCCGACGCAGCGCCATGACGAAATCGGCCGGATGGTAGTAGCTGACGAACTGCAATGCGTCGGCGATGCTGCTGACGATGTCTTCGGCGTGGATGTCGCGCATGGGAAAACGTGGCCTGAAGGAGGCGGCCGGAGGCCGCCGGACTGCGCTATTGCTTGGGAATGTGCGCCTGCTCGATGACGCCCGCCCAGCGCTTGACCTCTTCGGCGGTGAAGGACTGCAGCGCCGCGGGTGCATATTGGGCGGGGTCCAGCAACTGGATGCCCTGGTCGCTCATCTTGCCCGTGAAATCCTTGTCCTTCAAGGCCTGCTGCCAGGCCGCATACAAGGTGTCGATGGCCTGGCGCGGCGTGCCTTTGGGCGCATAAAGTCCGTACCAGGTGGACGCCTGGAAGCCGGGTATCGCGCCTTCGGCCACCGTGGGGACATTGGGAAACTGCGCCATGCGCGACGTCGATGTCAGCGCCAGGGCGCGTACCTTGTCGCCCCGTGTCTGCGGCAGCGCGGTATTGGTCTGGTCGAACATGGCATCGACCTGGCCGCCCATCAGGTCGTTCATGGCGGGGCCGGCTCCTTTGTACGCGATAGGCGTGATCTCGATGCCCGCCTGGGCGGCGAACATGGCGGCCACCAGGTGCGACGTCGAACCGACGCCGGCGTTGCCGAAGGTCAGTTTGCCCGGATTCGCGCGCGCATAGGCAAGCAGCGACTTCACGTCCTTGTGCGGCGAGCCCGCGCCGACCAGCAACACCAGGGGGGTGTCCGGAAAGCGGAAGACCGCCTCGAAATCCTTGACCGGGTCGTATTGCAGGCGCTGGTACAGCGACGGCGCCGCCGCCATATAACCGACGTGGCCGACCAGGAAGGTGTAGCCGTCCGGCGTGGACTTGGCGGCCTTGGCCGCCCCTATCGTGCCGCCGGCGCCCGCCACGTTTTCGATCAGGATGGTCTGCTTGAGCTCCTGCCCCACGCGATTGGCGATATTGCGCGCCATGGCATCGGTGGGGCCGCCGGCGGCGAACGGCACGATCCAGGTAATCGCGCGGGACGGATAGTCCGCGGCGGCGGCGTTGCCGGCCATACCCGCGGCCAGCGCCAGTGTGGCCGCGACAAGGCGAATCTTCATTGCTCCTCCGTGTATTTATATGTACATATCAAATGTAATGTATATACATATTATCCAAGGCGCCAAGGCGCTGTCAACGACGGACGGACCGGCCGTGGGAGTGTCTTGCGGGAAAGCGTCGTGCGCGCCTGTCGGCAGCGGGCGCCCTGCCGCCCTCCACTGACGTGGGTAGGCGGCGGGAAATGACGGTGAAGCGCCTGGCGGCGAGGCGCTAGTTGCTCCTGGCGGCCGGCGCGGCGGGCCCGCGATCCGGTGCCCGTCCGCGCAGCAGCGATTCCGGATGCGCCTGCAGATAATCCGATAGCGCGCGCAGCGAGCGCGCCGTGCGTCCGAGTTCCTGGACGGCGCGTTCGGTATTCGAAGCCAGGCCGGTTTCGGAAGACAGCATGGTGCCGAGCGCCGCCAGCGATTGTGCCGCTTCGCGCAGCGCCGCCTGGGCCTGCGGCGCGACCTGCTTGTCCAGCCGTGTCATCAGGCGCGCGGCGCTCGACAGCGTGGCGCGCACGTCCGCGCCGATCTGGTCGAACGGAACCTTCTCCAGCTTGTTGGCAATGCTGACCAGTTGCTGCTGCAACTGGTCCAGATTGTTGGGCACCGTCGGAATCCTGGCGGGGATCGACATTTGGAATGTCACGGGTTCCGCGTTCGGGAATACGTCCAGCGCGACATACAACTGGCCGGTCAAAAAGTTGCCCGTGCGCAGCTGTGCGCGCATGCCGTTGCGTATCAGGTTGTCCATCAGGATACCCGAGGGACGCTGCACGTCGGGTCCCATATAGTCCTGGCGTATGACCCTGGCAACGCTCCCCAGGCGATCGGGATAGATCGTGCCGCTGATCAGCGCATAGAAGCGGTTGTGTTCCCTGTCCAGGTCCATGTCTATCGCATCGACCTGGCCCAGTGCGATGCCATTGAAATCGATCGGTGCCCCCACGCTCAGCCCGCGCACGGACTGGTCGAACCGCATCTGCACTTTCAAGGCCAGGCTATCCGGCTTGGCGCGCGCGGACTGCTCGCTATCGTAGATGCGGAAATCCGCGTCGGCGGCCGCGACCGTGCGTGGGCCCTCGCCGATATCCTCGAACGCCAGGCCGCCCAGGGCAAGGGAGATCAGCGATTGCGTGCGTACCTTCAGGCCATCCGCGCTCAAGGTGAAGTCGAAACCGCTGGCGTTCCAGAAACGGGTGGCATCGGTCACGAAACGGTCGTTGGGCGCATCCACGAAGATTTGTATATTCACGTCCTGGCCGTCGTCGCTCAGGTGATACCCGATGACCTGCCCGACGGGAATGCGGCGGTAGTAAACCGGGGACCCGATGTCCAGCGAACCCAGGTTGGCCGCCCGCAGGCGAAAGCGCTTGCCGGGACGATCCTGCAGGACCTCGGGCGGCAGCTCCAGGCCGGCGAATTCGGTCTTCGGACGCCGGTTATCGACCCGGCGCGGCGCGTCCACGCCGATATAGGATCCGGACAGCAGCGTACCCAGGCCGGATACTCCGCTCAAGCCCAGGCGCGGCCGTACGACCCAGAAGATGGTGCCTTCCTGCGCGAGCGACGTGGCGTCCTTCGCCAGTTTCGCCGTGGTAATGACGTGCGACCGGTCGTCGCTCAGCCGGATACTTTCTATCTGGCCGACGATCACGTCCTTGTAGCGGATCTGGGTCTTGCCCGCCTCCAGCCCTTCCGCGGTCTGGAACGTGATGGTGATGGTGGGCCCCGACTCCAGCCAGGTACGCAGTACCAGGGCACCGCCCGCGAGCGCGGCGACGATAGGGACGAGCCAAATCCAGGAAATGCGACGCTTCCTGCGTGTAATGGAAGCGTCGTGGATCTCGGTGTCCTCGGAGGTATCGGGATCCGCCATTTTCCATCCCCCCGGCGCGCGCCTGCGCGTACCATGGTGGCGGGCGCGGCAGCCGCGCGGCCGCCGCGCTCGACGATGTACGGGTTGCTACCCTCGCGAACGCGCGACCCTGCTATCGCGCCGCGACGTACTTCACGATCTCCTGGGCCGCGCCGGTGGTCCAGGTATCGATCAAGGCCTCCACGTTCTGCAGGCGGACGCCACCTTCGCCCTCCGTGTCGGATTCCGTGATTTCCTTGCCCGCCCCCCCGCGCACGGCGGCGTACAGCGTCTCGTTGGTCATGCTGTCCGTGATCGATGTCTCGATGGCAATGGTCGCGTCCTGCGGCCGTCCTCCTTCGATCGCCGCCTTGGCACCGGTCACCACCAGGGCTATCGGAATGTACTGATAGAACGCCAGCGGCTGGTTCTCGCTGCCCACGGCGGTCACGGCGACACGGACCCGCGCGACGCCCGGGCCCGGCTTGTCCACCAGGCGCACCTGCTGTCCGAGCTTTTGGCGCAGCGAGGTATCGGCATAGGTGCGGATCTGGTCCAGCGTCGCCATGGAGACTTTTTCCGTGGGCTGGGGCTCCGGGTAATACACCACGGGCTCGAGCAGGAGCGCGTTGTAGTTGGCCGGCGTGAATCTGGAATTCAGGTAGGAAAGGCGACGGCCGCCGTCGGGCGCCTCGGTCTGATGCATTTTCGAATATTCGTTGCCCAGGAAGCCGGATTCTTTCGGCGGAGCCGACGTGCAGCCGACCATCGCCATCATTGCCACACCGATACCCACTGCTTTGAACGTACCCATGATCACACCTCCTGCCATGTTGCCCAAGTGTTGAACGACTGGAACAGCAACGCTTGATTGCGGCCCGCCGTATCGGCAGGACAAATCATGAGATGCCGCGATAGCACGCATCGTAGCGTATGATGCCGCCGCCGCTGTTTCCTGGCCTCGTCCATGCTTAGCGCATACAGGGCGATCCGCTGGATACTTGTCCACGTATTCTTTCCGTATGCCGCCGGACTTCGCTGGCGCGAGTCCAACGGTTTCCGCTAAAAAACAAGCTCGATCGGGCTACGCCGTTTCTCCCGCGCACGGCTGATTTCCTGGCGGCGCGGCGCTTCCGCTCAAGGTGGTATGAGATGCACTACCGTCATCCGCGTATCGGCTTTGCCTTCGACATGCCGGACGACTGGGACCTCGACAGCGCACGCATGTCCGATGAAGGCGTCACTGTCGTCCTGGGGCTGGGCGATACGCGTCTGCTGCTACAGGTCGGCCGGTCGCAGGGCAACGCGTCGGCCCGGCTCCATCTGATGAAAAGCCAGCTGAAAACGCAGCGCGCCAGCCATATCGGGCCCTGCCAGGCGCCGCGCTTCGGGCCGTCGCGCGACATCGTGGCGCTCAGTTTCTTCATCGGGGGGGACCAGCAGCGCTGGATCTCGGTCAGCCAGGACGGCTACGACTATGCGATCAGCCATACGGACGAATGGCAGGACGTCGCGGCCGCGGTGGACAAGCTGTGCGCCTCCTTCGTGTTTCCCCCGCCCGCGCAAATCGCGAAGGCCTTGTCCCGGTCCGCGCCGGGCCGCATGCCGGATCCCGCCGCCTTCGGCGCGACAGCCGCTTACCGCCACAAGCCGCCGGGCGAAGGCAGCACGGCGGCCATGGGGGGCGACGGACACCCGCGGCCCATATCGCTGTCGCCGGCGCGCTTGTGGCAGCGTGTCAGCGAGCGGCTGCGCCGCTCGCGGGTGGCGCGGACTCAGGGATAACCGCAATACGCCGGCGCCGCCGAAACGACGGCGCGCGAACCGTTCGATGTTATAAGGTACGGGCTTGCCGCCGGTGCCCGGACGCGGCGATCCAACACCGGCACCGGCCCGGACAAGGCCAAAGAAAGTCCTGATCGCTGACACGGCCTGTGATCGGGCGTCTCCGCGATCGGCACATATAACATCACGGAGACAAACACATGAAGCCTCTTTCCTCGATAGCGGCCGCATTGCTGGGCCTTGCCTTCAGCGCCGGCGCCGCGCAAGCGCAATCCCCGGCGGCGAACTATCCCGACCATCCCATCAAACTCGTCGTCGGCTATGCACCCGGCGGCGGCAACGACGTCGCGGCGCGGCTGATCGCGAAGGAACTGACGCCGATCCTGCACCAGACCATCGTGGTGGAAAACCGTCCCGGTGCCGGCACCAACATCGCCGCATCGTATGTCGCGCGGTCGGCACCGGACGGGTATACCCTGTCGCTGTCCTCGACCGCGCTGGCCGTGAACGTCACGCTGTATCCCAAGCTGGACTACGACGCCGTCAAGGACTTCGAACCCATCGCGATCTTTGCCGAAGCCCCGAACCTGTTGATCGTCAATCCCAAGCTGCCCGTCAATTCCGTGGCGGACCTGGTCGCCTACGGCAAGAAGCACCCTGGCAAGCTGAATTTTTCGTCGGCAGGCAGCGGCAGCACCCAGCACCTGGCGGGCGAACTGTTCAAGACGAAGGCCGGCATCACCGCCACCCATGTTCCGTACAAGGGCTCTGCGCCCTCACTGACCGCCGTGATCAGCGGCGAATCCGATTTCACCTTCGTCAACATTCCCAGCAGCAAGCAGCTCATCGAAAGCGGCCAGGTGAAGGCGCTGGCAATTACCAGCGCCAAGCGCTTCCCCGCCGTACCCAATATCCCGACCATGGCCG
The DNA here is from genome assembly GCF_057362025.1 of Bordetella sp. Classification (NCBI taxonomy): domain Bacteria; kingdom Pseudomonadati; phylum Pseudomonadota; class Betaproteobacteria; order Burkholderiales; family Alcaligenaceae; genus Bordetella; species Bordetella sp. The sequence goes on from NZ_JBMQQZ010000083.1 coordinate 124,708, forward strand.
AAGCCGGCATCCCGGGCATGGAGGTGGCCACCTGGTACTCCATCCTGGCGCCGGCCGGCACCCCGCGTCCTATCATCGACAAGTTGAACAAAGCCGTGAACCAGGCGGTATCGAATCCAGAGTTCCGCAAGCAGCTGGAGGACCTCGGGACCGCGCCGATGACGGAATCGCCGGAATACTTCCGGAAATTCCTGGCCGATGAAATCGTACGCTGGCGCCAGATCGTTCAGCAGTCCCACGCGACGGTGAACTGAGCATCGCGTGGGGGGCGCCGGGCCGCTACCGAATCCGCGCAGGGCTACTTGGTCTTGGCGTTACCGCCCAGGCCGCCCAGACCGGCTGGGGCGGCGCCGGACTGCGACGTGGCGCCGCTGCCGGACGACGGCGGCGCATTGTCCCCGGATTTGTTGCAGGCGGTCAGGGCGACGGCCATCATCAGGGCTGCAATAGTGGTCTTCATCGTGAATCTCCTTGCGTAAGCCGCTTGCAGGCGGCGAGCCGGACTTCCTGCAAGCTACATTCCCTTTGCTTACATTTCGCTGTGACCACCGCCTTCCGTCTAAAGGGACGCGCCGCCGCAAATGACCAGGTGCTGGCCCGTGATGACGCCACCGTCGGGGCCCAGCAGGAAAGCCGTCAAGCCGGCGACACATCGCGCCCCATCGACTTCCCGTCGCTAGGCAGTCCGGCCGAACAATGCGGCCAGGTCGATGGTCAACGTCGGGCGAAAGCCCTCTTGCTCGCCTTTCGATTCATAGCCCAGCGGGTTCGAAACGATGCGGCACCCCTCCTGGGTGTAGTCCACGGCATGGTGCAGATGGCCGTGCAGCCACAGGTCGGCCCTGGGAATGAGCTCGTCCAGGCTGTTGCAGAAGCCCGCCGTGCCGGGTGTCAAGCCATAGCGGGGATCGGCGCTGGACAGGGTCGGCGCGAAATGCGTGATCGCGACGGTCGGGCCGTCGAAAGGCGTCGCCAGGGCCGCGTCCAGCCACGCCTGGCAGGCCAGGCCCTGCTCGCGCAGTTCCTCTGCCAGGAACGGACTGCCGCCCCGCGTGGTGCGCGCCTTCTCAAGATAGAAATTCGCGGCCCGGAACGCCTTGCCGCGCTTGTTCAAGACCTGGGTCAAGGTATCGCCGGGCTTGACCAGGGCATCGAAGTCGCTCCATAGCGTAGTGCCGACCATGCGCACGCCGTCGATCACCAGCGTTTCGCGTTCCAGCCATTGGATGCCCAGCGTATCGCACAAGGCGCGCAGCCTTTCGTGGGCGGCGTCGAAATCCTGCGCGTCGTATTCGTGGTTGCCGGGCAGGTACACCACCGGGACCGGCCAGCGATCGCGCGGTGAAAACCGCTCCAGGCCGAAATCGTCGCCGTCGATGCGGGAGCCTTGCTGGTATGAACCTATGTCGCCCGCCAGGATCAACAGATCCGCGTCGGGCGCGGGCGTCGGCGTGAAGTCGGCGTTCGTTTCGAGGTGCAGGTCTGATAACAGTTGGATCTTCATGCGGTTAGGGTACCGCATGCCGATGACCGCCTGCCCGCGGCCCCGACGATGCTCACGCGCGCCGCAACGCGGGCATCCGCAAGCCCCCATGCATGCGCAGCGTCAGGGTCGCCAACAGGACGAGATTCACGATATTCGCCGCCACGCCCAGCATGAACGCCGGATCGTAGCTGCCATACCGATCGTACAGAAAGCCGGCCACCCACCCGCCCGCGGCCATGCCCGAACCGGTCATCAGCAGCATCGACGGCACGCGCCAATAGGCCTCGTGCGGCGGGAAGATTTCGCGCATGGCCAGTACATAGGCGGGAATCAGGGCGCTGAATCCCAGCCCATAGGCGATCGATACGGCGAACAGCCCGAACTGCTGCTGCACGTACAGGTAACCCGACACGGCGATCATCTGCATGAAAGAGCTGATCAGCGCCGTGCGCACGCCCCCTATCCGGTCCGAAACCAGCCCCCAGGCCTGCCGGCTCATGAAGGCCACCGCCAGCAGCGCGGACAGCATGGCCGCGCCTACCGTGGCCGGCAATCCCCGATCGCTGCATAGCGCGACCAGATGGCCTTGCGGCATCGCCATCGGCACGCAGCACAGGAAGCCGGCGGCCGCGAGCATGACGAATACCGTGTTCGGGCGCATGCCCGCCACTTTGCCGGGACGCGCCACCGCCGCCGTGGCGGAGGGCGACGCCGCGGCCGGCGGCGGCCGCAGGAATACCAGGGCCAGGGTCGTCACCAGCGCCGCCTGGATCAGCCCGTAGCCCAGCATAGTGGTCCGCCATCCGAATCTGTCGATGACGGCTTCGAAGATCACCGGCCACACGACGCCCGCGATGTAGTTGCCGCTGGACAGCAGCGCGAGCGCCGAGCCGCGCCGCCGCAGGAACCAATGGCTGATATACACGTACAGCGGCGCGTTCAGGCCGGCCAGGCCCAGCAGGCCGATAAACACGCCATGCCCGACGTACAGCGCCCAGGGTTCCCCCACGGTGGAAATGGCCAGCCCGGTACATACCGACAGCGCGCCGCCGATGACCGTCCAGCGTATGCCGAAACGATGGGCCACCCGGCCCATCAGCACGCCGCCGACCGCCGCGCCCAGCCACGCCAGCGAACCGCCCAGCGCCGGCACGGAACGGGCGCCACCCATATCGGCGGCGATGGTTTTCAAGCCGACGATCGCGATCAAGGGACCGCCGAAGGACATGCCCAGGCAGACCAGCGCCATGGTCGCGACGGTCCAGGACCGGCGCGAATCGAGTATTTCGGCGGTACCGGCGCGACCGTCCGGTCGCGGCTCCCCGTCTTCCCGGGTTCGGGACTCTGCGCGTCCCTGCTGTTTTGTCTCCATGGACGCGACTATAGCAATGCCACCCGCGATACGGGCCAATACCCTGGCCTTCGCCAGGGGCCGGGCCCGGAAATTGCTGCTGCGCGCGCTCAGGCCTGGATGGGCAGAAGAGAAGCCGATCGACTGGCCGCGCGGCGCGGGCTCGGTGATATCCTAGCCGGCCGCCCGATACCCAATAGTCTCGTGTAGTGCTTAGCAACGGAGCAAACAGGTGCCGCAGCAAGACACCCTACCCTCGACGCAGCTGGACCTGGACCGTTGCGCGCAAGAGCCGATAAGAATTCCCGGCGCCATCCAACCCTGCGCGGCGCTATTGTTGCTGGCGCCCGATACGCTGGAAATCATCACCCGGAGCGCCAACACCCAGGCGATGCTGGGCATCGCGTGCGAGGCGGGACAACGCCTGCCGCAGGTGGTCGGGCACGCGCCGGCCATGGAGGAACTGCTCCGCGCCCTGCGCGCCTGGCGCGACGTTAAAGACGGTGTGCTGTCGGCCGCCGTGCACATCGGCGATCGCCACCTGCACGTCTCGGGCGCGCGTACCGCCCAAGGCCTGCTGGTCGAACTGGAACCCGACAGTGCCGAACAGGGCGTCACCCTGGATGCCCTCTATCCCCGGCTACGCATGCTGCTGGACGATATCCAGCCCGCCGGCCGGCCGGAACCCATTCTGCAGCGGGCCGTCGTGGAAGTGCGTCGGCTGACGGGCTTCGACCGCGTGCTGGCCTACCGGTTCGACAGCGACGGCCATGGAACGGTGGTCGCCGAGGACGGCACGGGCGCCCTGCCTTCCTACCTGGGTCATCGTTTTCCTGCCTCGGACATTCCACCGCAGGCACGCGCCTTGTACTGCCAGAACCGCGTCCGGCTGATTCCGGACGCGGACTACCAGCCAGTGCCCCTGGAACCGCCGCTGATAGGCGCCGGACGCGAATCCGTGGACTTGACGGCGGCCAACTGGCGCAGCGTGTCTCCCATCCACCTGGAATACATGCGCAACATGGGCACCGGCTCGTCGATGTCCGTGTCGGTCGTCATCGACGGCCATTTGTGGGGATTGATCTCCTGCCACAGCGCGGGCCCGCACCTGGTCGGACCGCAGGTCCGCGCCGCCTGCGAATTCCTTGGCCGCATCGTCGCCCATCACATCGGCGCGCACGAACGTATTTCGGAACATTCCCACCGCATCGAACTGAAGAAGATAGAGATCGAACTGGTGGAATTGCTGTCCAGCGCCGATACGCTGACCGACGGCTATGCGCAGCGCTCGCCCGCCTGGACCCGCCTGCTGGATGCCCACGGCGCCGCCCTGGTGTGGCAGGACGAAGTGCATACCATGGGCAACACGCCTTCGAAGGCACAGATCCGCAAGATCGCCGAATGGCTGCACGGCAATAACGTAGAGCAGGCCTATCACACGGATCGCCTGCCGTTGGTGTGGCCCGAGGCCGCGCCGTTCGCCGAAGTCGCCAGCGGCCTGGCGGCCGCGTCGATTTCCGGATTGCACACGGCCTACCTGATGTGGTTCCGGCCAGAGGTGATACGGACGGTGCAGTGGCGTGGCGACCCGCGCAAATCCGTCGACCCGGTATCGGGCCGGCTGCACCCGCGCAAGTCGTTCGAGCTGTGGCAGGAAGAACTGCGCGGGCGCTCGATGCCGTGGCGCCAGTCCGAAGTGGACGCGCTGGCCGATTTCCGTACGGTGGTGGTCAACCTGATCCTGAAACGCGCGGAAGAACGCGCCGAGCTTAGCGAGCAGCTACAGCGCAGCAACGTGGAGCTGGAGTCGTTTTCCTATTCGGTGTCGCACGATTTGCGCGCCCCCTTCCGCCACATCGCCGGATTCGCGGAGCTTCTCAAGCAGCGCGAATCCGACCTGGACCCGACATCCACACGCTATATCGAGAACATCATGCGGGCGGCGGTGATGGCCGGCCGGCTGGTGGACGACCTCTTGCGCTTTTCGCACCTTGGGCGCGCCGCGCTGACGGTCTCCGAACTGGATTCGAACAAACTGGTCGCGGAAGTGCGCCAGGCGGTCGAACTGACACTGCCGCACCGGAAAGTGCAGTGGCGCATCGACGATCTGCCGCACGCATGGGGCGACGCGCAATACGTGCGGCAGGTCTGGTACAACCTGCTTGAAAATGCGGTCAAGTATTCCGGCAGCCGCCCCGAATCCATCGTCACGGTCAGCGGTCAAAATTGCGGTACATTCACTCTGTTCAGCGTAGGCGACAACGGCGTGGGTTTCGATATGGCCTACGCGGGAAAACTGTTTGGCGTTTTCCAGCGTTTGCACAGGCTGGAAGACTTCGATGGCACCGGCATCGGCCTGGCCCTGTGCAAGCGCATCGTTGAAAAACACGGCGGCTGGATCAAGGGTGAAGGCATCGTCGACCAAGGCGCGAAGTTCTCTTTCGCGCTGCCCAATCAATGAGTGTGTAGTGCAGTGACAGGTATGAAAGATCTACGGCCTATTCTGCTGGTAGAAGACAATCCGAACGATATCGAACTGACGCTGACCGCGCTCAGGCAGTGCAACATCGCCAACGAGGTCGTCGTGCTGCGCGATGGGGCGGAAGCCCTGGACTACGTGTATCGCCGCGGCGCCCATGCGGCCCGGCCGCCGGGCGAACCCTCGGTCATCCTGCTCGACCTGAAGCTGCCGAAGGTGGACGGACTGGAAGTCCTCGAACGCATCAAATCGGATAACGACCACAAGCAGATCCCCGTCGTGATGCTGACCTCCTCCAAGGAAGAAAAGGACCTGGTCCGCAGCTACCAGTCCGGCGTCAATTCCTTCGTGGTCAAGCCCGTCGAATTCTCGGCCTTCTTCGAGGCGATACGCAATCTGGGCATGTTCTGGGCGATCGTGAACCAGCCCCCTCCGCCACGCCGCCGCGACGGCAAGCCCGCAAACAGCCGGGAACTGCCTTGATCCTGCTGCTGGAGGACAACGCCCTGGACGCCGAATTGATGATGCATCAATTGGCGGACGCGCTCCCCGACATTCCGGCGCGCTGCGTGCATGACAAACGCTCTTACGCCAGTGCCCTGGACGATGGCGATATCTGCCTGGTCATCTCGGATTTCTCCCTGCCCGATATCGATGGCTGGGAAGCCTTGTCCATGGCCATGCACAAGCTGCCTGAAGTGCCGTTCATCTTCGTTTCCGGTGTAATCGGCGAAGACCTGGCCGTCAAGGCCCTGAAGAACGGCGCCACCGACTATGTGCTGAAGCAGCGTCTCGATCGCCTGGGCGGGGCTGCCCGGCGGGCGCTGTCGGAAGCGGAAGACCGCCACGAGCGGCGCCGCGTCGAGAAAGCCCTGCGCGACAGCGAAGCCCGCTTTCGCGCCTTATCCGACTCCGCCCCCGCGCTGATATGGGAAACCGACATCGATGGCAGGGTGATTTTCGTCAATCGCCACTACGAATTCATGTTCGGCATCCCCTGCGACGAAATGCTGGGCCAGGGATGGCTCCGTATCGTCTATCGAGAGGACCTGCCCATACTGATGGCCGCCTTCGATAACGCGGTGGCCAGGCAGCAGGCGCTGCAGATCGAAATCCGCGTGATCGACGCACAGCAACGCCTGCGCTGGCTCGACTGCCGTGGCGTGCCGCGCTTTGACGAGACCGGACGCTTCCAGGGGCTGAGCGGCACCAATGTGGACGTCACCGATGCCAAGCTGGCCCGCGACGAACTCGAAGGCATCGTGCAGTCGCGTACCGCCGAGCTGCTGCGTACCAACGAGCGCCTGCTGCAAGAGATGCGCCAGCGCGCCGACGCCGACGCAGCGCGGGAACAGGCCGAGGAACAGCTGCGGCAACCCCAGAAGATGGAAGCCTTCGGCCAGTTGACCGGCGGCGTTGCCCACGATTTCAACAATTTCCTGACCGTCATCCTTGGCAACCTCGAAACCCTGGAACGCCAGTTGGCGGGTGGCGTGCGTGCAATGGACACCCGGCGCGTCGAAACCGCCCTCAGCCACGCCAAGCAAGGGGCGCAGCGCGCCGCCGCGCTGACCCAGCGCCTGCTCGCCTTCGCGCGCCGCCAGCCCCTGCAGCCGCGCAGCGTCAACGTCAACGATCTCATCGCCGCGACGGCGGAGATGCTGACCCGCATGCTGGGCGAACAGGTGGATCTGCGCAATGACCTTCAGGCGGACATCTGGGCCGCGCATATCGATCCGCACATGCTGGAAAGCGCCCTGCTGAATCTGGCGGTGAACTCGCGCGATGCCATGCCGGACGGCGGGGAAATCGTTATCCAGACCCGCAACACGGTGCTGGACGAACGCACCGCGCAGGTGGATGTGGAGCCTGGCGACTACGTGCGCATCAGCATCTCGGATACCGGTGTCGGCATCCCGGGTGACGTCATAGAGAAGGTGTTCGAGCCCTTCTTCACGACCAAGGACATCGGCGTGGGCACGGGCCTGGGATTGAGCCAGGTGTACGGCTTCGTCAAGCAGTCGGGCGGCTACGTGGGCATAGACAGTACCCTGGGCAAGGGCACGGCCGTCCATATCTACCTGCCCCGCCAGACCGCGACCCAGGTCACCAGCAACGAGAGGCCGCATGACGCCGGCTCGCCGGTGGCGGCGCGCGGCGAAAGCATTCTCGTGGTGGAGGACGACGAGGCCGTGCGCGCGCATTCGGCCGCGGCGCTGCTCGAGCTCGGGTATGCCGTCCACGAAGCGGGCGACGCGGCGGCCGCGCTCCAATGCCTGCGCGAACGCGACGATATCGCACTGTTGTTCACCGACGTGGGCCTGCCCAGGGGAATGAACGGGCGCGACCTCGCGGAAGCGGCGCGCAAGGCCAGGCCGGGGCTGCGGGTGCTATACACATCCGCATACGCGGAAGGCCGCCTCAGCCACGATGGCAGGCTGCCGCCAGGGGTGGCCCTGCTTCCCAAGCCCTTCACTTTCCCCGAACTCGCGCAACGTGTGCGCGAAATCCTGGACGATGCGGTAGACGCAGGTGGCACGAAGGATGCGTCGATGGCGACAGATGCGTCGATCGCGAAGGATGTCTCGATCGCGACGGCCCCGGCGACGGCGGGCGGCGCCTCCCTTGCCATGGCGGCAGACTCCCTCACGGCAACCGCGGGCGACGCTTCCACGACAACCGCCGTCGACACTGCGACCGGTGATGCACGGGTACTGATCGTCGAGGACGACGACCTGGTCCGCGAGTTGACCGCGGATGCGCTGACCGAATATGGCTACCGGGTGGCCGAGGCCGGGACCGCTGCCCAGGCGCTGGCGATCATGAATGGCGACGCATCGGCCGTCGGCGTGGCGATCGTGGATCTCGGCCTGCCCGATATGCCAGGGCAAGAGCTGATACTGCGTCTGGCGCAGCGCCACCCCTGCCTGCCCATCATCGTGGCGAGCGGCTATGGCCAGGTCGAGCTGCCCGGCGACATGCCGGAGCAAGCGCGAGTGTCCTTCATCCAGAAGCCGTACGAACTGGACAGCCTGTTTTCCCTGCTGAAAGAGATGGGCGTCGCGCCCTGACCCGCTGCCTACTGGCCCTGCCGCTTCAACCAATCGGCCAGCGTGTCGAAGGCATCGCAGGCGCCAGCCACGGCTTCGTCGATTTCCCGCTGGCTGCGCAATTCATCGCGCAGGAAAGCCGTGAAGGCCTTCCACAACGTGCCCAGTTCCGGACCGTAGCCCTCCATGTAATGGAACGGCCGGTCGGGCCATGCCTGCTGCAGGCGCTTGGCCATCATGCGACCGCCCAGTTGCGACCCTTCGATGACATACATCACGCCCAAAGCGTAGGCGCGGGATCGCTCGATATCCGGGAGCTGGCCGCAAACAGGCACCGGCGGCACAACCAGGCCGAGGCCGCGTGCCGCTTCGAAATCCTGCTCGATACGGGCTGATTTCCGCTGGCGCAGTTCAGGCAGCAGCGAGGCCGGCCATTCGCGCGCCCACAATGCGGTCTCGACGGGCTCCAGCCAGCCCCGCAGTGCGGCGAGATAAGCCAGATAGTCCCCGTAGCCGGCATCCGCGGAACCGATACGCAAGGCGCTGTCCAGGCGTTCGTGACGCGATTGCGTGGCGAGGCGCAGGCAAGAGTGAACGTCCATGGAAGAAATACCCGGGCTAAGCATCTGTGACATCCCGGCCATGATACCGGACGCCGGAGAACGCCCGGCAAGGCGGATTGACCGATATTGGCATATGCAAGTAAATTCACCGACACACCGCAGACATGCCGGGGTCGCCATCCGGACGGCCCGCAACCCTCGCGGGAGACTCGCATGAAAATACTTGTTGTCGGCGCCGGGGCTATCGGCGGCTATTACGGCGCGCGCCTGCTGCAGGCGGGCGCCGATGTGACGTTCCTGGTGCGGCCGCGCCGGGCCGCGCTACTGGGGGAAACCGGCTTGCGCGTCAAGAGCGGCCTCGGCGATTACGCGGGCCCGGTTCGCACCGTGACCCGCGATGCGGTACGCCCGGACTACGACCTGGTGTTGCTCAGCTGCAAGACCTATGACCTGGACGCAGCCGTCGCCGATATCGCGCCCGCCATGCGCAGTCCGGCGGTTCTTCTGCCCTTCCTGAACGGCATGTCGGTCTATGACGCACTCGACGGCCATTATGGCCGCGACCGCGTGCTCGGCGGCGTGGCCTACATCGCCACCATGCTGGATCCGGACGGCACAATACGGCATTTCGGCAGCAACGATGTGGTGCAGGTCGGCGCCCGTTCACCCTTTGCCCGGGCCATCGCCGAGGACTTTCACGCGCTGATCTCACGCTCGGCCGGCAACCGCGCGATCGCGCCCGACATCGACCAGGCCTTGTGGAACAAATGGGTCATGCTGGCTTCCGGCGCCTCGATGAACTGCCTGATGCGCGGCACGCTGGCCGATATCCTGGCCACTCTCGATGGCCGCGCGCTGATGCGGCAGGCCATGGAAGAATGCAGCGCCGTGGCAGCCGCCGAAGGCCACCCGCTGGGGGATGAGGAGAAGCTGCGCCTGTCGGCGCGGCTGCTGGACGAGACGTCGACATGGGCGGCATCGATGATGCGCGATATCGGCCAGGACATGCGCAGGCTCGAAGCGGACGCCATCGTCGGCGACATGATCGTGCGCGCCGAACGCCATGGCCTGGCGGTGCCGCTGATCCGTGCGTCGTATTGCAACCTGCAGGTGTATGCGCGACAGCATACCGTCGGCGAAGGCGCAACGGCGGCCGCCCGCTGACCGCCGCCGGACGCCCGGATGTGCCCCCCGGGGGGTGGTGCCCGACCATGCAAGGCGGTGCGCCTCGTCCGATGCGACAATGCCGGCATGGCTACGCTTATCTGGTTCCGCACCGATTTACGCACGCAGGATAATCCGGCACTTTCCGCCGCCCTGTCGGAGGGCGCGACGTTCGCGCTGTTCATGCCCGCGCCCGGACAATGGCGGCGCCACGGCGACGCGCCGATCAAAATCGACTTCTGGTCGCGCAATCTGGCCGCGCTGGGGACCGGACTGGCCGCGCTGAACGTCCCGCTGAAATTCAGCGCCGTCCAGGATTGGTCGGAAGCGCCCGCTGCCCTGGCCGACTTTTGCCGCCGCCACGATATCCGTTCGGTGCACACCAACGCCGAATGGGGACTGAACGAGCGGCGCAGGGACCAGGCCGTCGCCGCGTGCCTGGCAGGGGACGGCATCGCGTGGACGCAGCACCATGGGGCCACCCTGCTGCCGCCGGGCACCATCCTGACCGGCAAAGGCGAATGCTACAAAGTCTTCACGCCCTATGCCCGCGTGTGCGGGGAGCGTCTGGCGAGCGCGCCGCCCCGGCCCGCGCCGGCGCCGCGCGCGCAGGGAGCCATGCCCGCGGCAGCGGATGCCTTGCCCGACGCCCGCGCCATGCTGGGCGATGCGGCGCAGCCCACCGACGACCAACGCGCCTTATGGCCCGCCGGCGAGGATGCCGCGCAACGCCGGCTGGACGCCTTTATCGACGCATCGCTCGACGACTACCAGGACAAGCGCGACGTACCGGGCGTGGACGGAACCAGCCGCCTGTCGCCCTATCTCGCGGCCGGGGTGATCTCGCCCGGCGCCTGCCTGCGCGCGGCACTGGCGTCGAACCAGGGCGAAATCGATAGCGGCCGCGCGGGCGCGCGTACCTGGATCACGGAGCTGCTCTGGCGCGAGTTCTATCTGCACCTGCTGGCGGCCCATCCCGCGCTATCGATGCATCGCCCCATGCGGGCGGAAACCGATGCGGTGCCCTGGCGCGACGCGCAACAGGACCTGCGTGCCTGGTGCGAGGGCCGCACGGGTTTCCCCATCATCGACGCGGCGATGCGCCAGTTGGCTGCCATGGGATGGATGCACAACCGTCTGCGCATGATGACCGCCATGTTCCTCAGCAAGAACCTGCTTCTGGACTGGCGCAAAGGGGAAGCGTGGTTCATGTCCCACCTGATCGACGGCGACCTGGCGTCGAACAATGGCGGCTGGCAATGGAGCGCGTCCACGGGAACCGATGCCGTGCCCTACTTTCGCGTATTCAATCCGGAAACGCAGTCGGCCAAGTTCGATCCGGACGGACGCTTCCTGCGTCGTTGGGTGCCCGAACTGGCGGAGCTGGATAACCGCTCCATACACGCGCCGCCCGATGCGCAGCGCCAGGCTTGCGGCTATCCGACCCGTATCGTCGACCTGCGCGAAAGCCGCCTGCGGGCGATCGAGGCCTATGCCGGCGTGTCGCGCGGCGTTACGACGCGGTGAATGACGGCTTGGTCCGGCGCGGCCGTCCCGGCTTGCCCTGCACCGGAATACCCAGGCGCGCGGCGCGCCGGCGCAGGTTGGCGCGGTCCACGCCCAGTTCGCGGGCGGCGGCGCTCCAGTTGTTGCCGTGGCGGGCCAGGCAGGACTCGATCGTGGCTTGCTCCACGGCTTGCAAGGTCTGCTGCAATGGCAGGGCGCCGGGGGCCTGACGCGCCAGGACGGCGGGCAGCGAAGTCCCGAGCGTGGCGGAGAGGGCCGCAGGCAAGCCTGCCCGCGGCGCATCAGGCTGCTCGATATCCATATCGTCCGGCGTAACGGTCAGGATGCGCGGCCGTTCCGCATGCCGGCCCAGCGCCTTCAACACGCCGCGGCTGATCACGTGTTCCAGTTCGCGCACATTGCCCGGCCAGCCATAATGCTGCAGGACGGCGTGCGTTTCAGGCTGCAGGCGCACCGCGCCCAACCCCAGGCGGGCACGGTTCTCTTCCAGGAAGGCCCCGGCCAGCAGCAGTACGTCGCGGCCGCGCTCGCGCAGCGGCGGCACGCGCAGCGGGTAGACGCTGAGCCGATGATAGAAATCCGCGCGCATGCGGCGGGCACGCACTTCCTCGGCCAGGTCGCGGTTGGTGGCGGCAATCAGCCGCACATCGACCTGATGCTCGCGATCGGAACCGACGCGCTGCAACTGGCCGCTCTGCAACACGCGCAGCAGCTTGGCTTGCGCACTGAGCGGCAGTTCTCCCACCTCGTCCAGGAACAGCGTGCCGCCGTGCGCCAGCTCGAACTTGCCGCGCCGGTCCTGGACGGCGCCCGAGAATGCGCCGCGGACATGGCCGAAGAGTTCGCTTTCGATGAGGTTGTCCGGCAAGGCGGCGCAATTGACGCTGATCATCGGTTTGCCCGCCCTGGGCGAGCCCGCGTGCAACGCCTGCGCGATCAATTCCTTGCCCACCCCGGTCTCGCCGGTGATCAGCACCGTAAGCTCGCTGGCGGCGACCATTTCGACGTCCTTCATCAAGCGGCGAAAGGCGCTGCTCTGGCCGGTCAGGCGACGCGATGGCTCGGCGGCCGCCAGGCGGTAGCTTTCCGCCCGCCGCCGTTCGTCCTCGGCGGTGACGGCCAGTTGCTCGATACGGGCCGCCACGGTGACGGTCGCGGCGGCCAGGCCGGCGAAGACGTCCAGCACACCGAGGTCTTCCGCGGAAAACCGCCCTGCCTGCAATGCGTCCAGGGTCAGCAGGCCCCACTTGCGCTGGCCGACCGTGATGACGCATCCCATGCAATCGTGTACGTGCAGCTCGCCGCCCTCCGCCACCAGTCCATCGTACGGATCCGGAAGGCCGCTATCCGGCGGAAAACGCATGGCGCCGTCCGCCGCCAGCAAGGCACGCAGGCGGGGATGCTGGTCCAGCCGGAACCGGCGGCCCATCGCGTCGGGACTAAGGCCCTCCATCGCCAGGGGGATCAGGGCGTCGCCCTCCAGACGCAGCAGGCCGATCGCATCGCACGGCAGCAAAGCGCGCAGCGCGTCCAGCAGCCGGCGATAGCGCTCTGCCGGCACGAGCTCTCGCGCCAGATCGGCCACCAGGGGAATGATGGCGCCAAGCAGGGGATGTTGGGTGCGGGCGGGCATGGGGACGCTGGGGCGGAAATAAGCCGGTCAAGGTGAAGACCGGTGCCGCCAGCATAACGCATCTCCCGGAAATTCCGGGTTCATATGACTCGTATCTATCTTTATAGAGTCTATAAAACTCCTTTATTTAATGCTTATTCCTGACTGGACGAGAGGGCGCCGGGGCGGGCCGCATTGGCATGGATGTTGCATTGCATAAAACAGACTCGCGACCCGCGAGCCGCCGTCCCCGCACCTTCGTGGAAGCCATGAAACGAGGGGCCAAATAAAGGAGTTTCACTGCCATGCTCGATTCGAACCAGCTCGCCATTATCCGCGCCACCGTGCCCCTGCTCGAAACGGGCGGCGAGGCGCTGACCACGCACTTCTACAAGATCATGCTGGACGAATATCCGGAGGTACGGCCGCTATTCAATCAGGCGCACCAGGCCAGCGGCGCGCAGCCGCGAGCCCTGGCCAATGGCGTGCTGATGTACGCGCGCAATATCGATCGCCTCCAGGCCCTGGCGCCGCTGGCGACGCAGATCGTCAACAAGCACGTGTCCTTGCAGGTTTTGCCCGAGCACTATCCCATCGTTGGGACATGCCTGCTGCGGGCCATCCGCGAAGTATTGGGCGCGGACGTCGCCACCGACGAAGTCATCGCCGCCTGGGCCGCCGCCTATCGGCAACTGGCCGACATGCTGATCCAGGCCGAGGCGGCCGCGTATGACGCACGCGAACAGGAAGCGGGAGGCTGGCGGGGCGCGCGGCCCTTCATCGTGACCCGCAAGGCCGCCGAGAGCGCCGAAATCACGTCTTTCTATCTGCGCCCGGCCGATGGCAGCGCCCTGCTCGCCTATCGTCCGGGCCAGTATCTGGGCTTGCGGCTGAACGTCGACGGCCAGGAGATCCGCCGCAATTACTCGCTGTCGCGCGCGCCCGACGGCAGCCAGTACCGCATCAGCGTCAAGCGGGAGCCGGGCGGCGTCGCCTCGAACTTCCTGCACGACCGGATCCGAGAAGGCGATACCCTGGACGTATTTCCGCCCGCGGGGGACTTCGTGCTGCGCGAAGGCGACCGGCCGCTGGCGCTGATCAGCGCCGGCGTGGGTGTGACACCCGTGCTCGCCATGCTGGAAGATGCCTTGCGCGAAGGCGAGCGGCCCGTGCACTTCATCCATTACGCGCGCAACGGGGACGTCCATGCCTTTGGCGACTACGTCGATCAGCTGGCCGCGCGCTATCCGCGGCTGCGTCATTACGTTTGCTACGAAGATGCCGAGGGCGCGGCACGCCAGCCCGATGCCGTGGGCCGGGCCCATGCGGAACAGCTGCGCCAGTGGCTACCCTTCCCCGCCGACCTGGACGCCTACTTCGTCGGTCCCCGGCCTTTCATGTCCTTCATGAAGAAAACGCTGGCGGCGCTGGGGGTGCCGGAATCGCAAAGCCGCTACGAATTCTTCGGTCCGGCCGGCGCGCTGTAGAACGCGGCGCGCCAGCGCCGACGCGCGGGTCATCCGGATGGCCCGCGGCAGCGGACGGGAAGCACGGATCAGCGTTTCTTCGACAAGGCTTTGCGCGGTGGCCGTGGGGTGCGGCCCGCGGCCTTGCCGCGCATGTCCTCCGATGCGCCGGCATGCCACAGCCGAAGCAGCGTGCGGGTCTGCTCGCGTACGGTCTCCTTGACCAGTTCCGCGCGCGCGGAATCGATTTCCTGCCATCCCAGCAGCGAGAGCGCGCCCCGCTTGGCCGTGTGGAATATCAATAATTGTCCGTGCAGCGAGAAGACGCGCACCATGGTCCTTGGGTCGTCGATCGCGGTGCCGGCAATGCGCGCCACCAGCGCCATGCAGACGTCGTTCAGCGGCTTGCGTAAGCGCTCCTGCAGGATGTCGGTGGCGATCGGCGGTTCGTGGCCGGCCTGCTCGCGCGCGAAGAACAGCCGCTGGTCCGGGCCGCACGACGCGCGGAACATGCGATCGGCGATGAGATCCTGGATATGGATGAAAGCGCCGATCAGCGCTTCGGCGTCCGACCAATCGGCCAGGGCGGCGCGAGCCTGCTCCAGCGCCGGCTCGAAAGCGGCGCGCGCGCTATCGGCGATATGTTCGGCGCAGGCGCGATACAGCCCTTCCTTGCTTTCGAAGTAGTACTGCAACGCCGGGGCGTTGACGCCGGCATGCGCGGCGATGTCCCGCGTCGAGGCGCCGCCGAAGCCGGATTCGCCGAAGCGTTCTATGGCTGCCTCGATGATGCGCAGGCGGGTTTCGTCACCCCTTGCATAACCGCTGCCAGCGGGGCGCCGGACGCGCTTTGTGTCGTTCATGCCTGTCTCCCGGAGCGAGTTCCGCGGTCCGTCGTCCGCCGCACGTCATCTGTTCGTCAGGGAAAAATATAACACTTGATAAATTTCTTCCAGGCGATAAAAATATTCCACTTGTTCAAAATTCAACGCGCCCCATGCCCGTATCCGCAGGATCGCCAGATTCCCCGACCGCCCCGCGCGGCACATCAACCGCCGACGCCGCACCCGCACGGCGGCCGCGTACACGCAGCCGCCGCGCCATCCTGCTGGGGGCCGGCGCGCTGGCCATCGCCGCCGCCCTGGCCTGGGGCGCCCACTGGTGGCTGGTGGGACGCTATATCGAAAGCACCGACGACGCCTACCTGCAGGCCGACAGCGTCACCATCGCACCCAAGGTCAGCGGCTATGTGACGCAAGTCTATGTCGCCGACAACCAGGCCGTGCGGGCGGGCGACCCGCTGGTGCGGCTGGATGACCGCCAATACCGCGCGGCCCAGGACCAGGCCCGGGCCACGGTCGATGCGCGCCAGGCCGACATCGAGCGCGCCCAGGCGGAAATCCGCCAGCAGACCGCCAACGTGACGCAGGCCGAGGCACAGGAACGCGTGGCGCGGTTGAACGCCAGCCACGCCGAAGACGAAGTGCGCCGCTACAGGCCGCTGGCCGCCACCGGCGCGGAAACCAGCGAACGGCTTTCCAGCCTGAGCAACCAGCGCGACCAGGCGCGCGCGACGCTGGCGGCGAACGACGCCGCCGTCCAGGCGGCGCGGGCGCAGATCGCCGTCAGCGAGGCACAGATCGCGCAGGCGCGCGCGCAGCTGGAAGCGGCCCAGGCCAGCGCGCGCCAGGCCGATCTGGATCTGCGGGATACGGTGGTGCGCGCCACGCTATCCGGCAATGTGGGCGACCGTACCGTGCGCGTAGGCCAGTATGTGCAACCGGGCACGCGCATGATGACGGTGGTGCCCGTACAGGACATCTACCTGGAAGCGAATTTCAAGGAAACGCAGATCGGCCGCATGCGTCCGGGACAGCCGGTGACGCTGCACATCGATGCCCTGCCCGGCCGGCATCTGGCCGGGGTGGTGGACAGTTTCTCCCCCGGCACGGGCGCCCAGTTCGCCCTGCTGCCGCCGGAGAACGCGACCGGCAATTTCACCAAGATCGTGCAGCGCGTGCCGGTGCGGATCCGGGTGAACGCCGATGCGGACACGCGCAGGCTGCTGGTGCCGGGGCTGTCGGTCACCGCCGACGTCGATACGCGCAATGCCGGGCCGACGCCCAGCCAGGTGGCGGCTCGCCATGGCTGAAGCGCCCTCCGCCTCGGCCACGCCGGCGCGCTCGCCCGCCGCCGAACCGCGCGCCAGCGCGGCCGATTGGATCGCGGTCGCCGGCGGGGCGCTGGGCGCGCTCATGGCGACGCTGGATATTTCCATCACGAACTCCGCCCTGCCGCAGATCCAGGGCTCCATCGGCGCGACCGGCACCGAAGGAACCTGGATTTCGACCGGCTATCTGATGTCGGAGATCGTCATGATCCCGCTGGCGGCCTGGCTGACGCGCGTCTTCGGGCTGCGCAACTTCCTGCTGGGCAATGCCCTGCTGTTCGCCCTGTTTTCCGTGATGTGCGGTCTTTCGCACAGCCTGCCGCAAATGATCGCCGGCCGTATCGGCCAGGGTTTCACCGGCGGCGCGATGATTCCCACCGCGCAGACCATCATCCGCACACGCTTGCCGCGGGCCCAGATGCCCATCGGCATGACGATGTTCGGCCTGATCGTGCTGCTCGGGCCGCTGCTGGGACCCGTGGTCGGCGGCTGGCTGGCCGAGAACGTCAGCTGGACCTGGTGCTTCCTGGTCAACCTGCCGGTTTGCGCGGCGCTGGTGGCTCTGCTGTTGGGCGGCCTACCGGCGGAACCGCCACGCTGGCCTGAATTCCTCAAGGCGGACTGGCTGGGCATCGTCGGCCTGGCCATCGGCTTGAGCAGCCTGACGGTGGTGCTGGAGGAAGGCCAGCGCGAACGCTGGTTCGATTCCACGATGATCGTCACGCTGACCTTTGTGACGCTGGCCGGCTTCGTGTTGATCGCCGTTTCGCAGTTGACCGCGTCCAGGCCCATCCTGCGCCTGAGCCTGCTGCGCAATCCGCGCTATGCCAGCGTCATTCTCATTGTCGTGGCCGTGGGCGCCGGCCTGTATGGTGTTTCCTACCTGGTGCCGCAGTTCCTCAGCCTGATCGCGGGCTACAACGCCCAGCAATCCGGCGCGGTGATGCTGGTGGCCGGGCTGCCCTCCTTCCTGATGATGCCGCTGTTGCCGCGGCTGCTGGGCAAAGTGGACTTTCGCGTCCTGGTCATCGGCGGCCTGCTGATGTTCGCGGGCAGTTGCCTGCTGGACGTCGGCTTGACGGCGCAAAGCGTGGGGCATGACTTCTACGGTTCGCAATTCCTGCGCGGGATCGGCCAGATACTGGCCATGATGCCGCTGAACCAGGCATCGATGGCCGCCGTATCGCGCGAGGAATCCGGCGATGCGGCGGGGCTGTACAACATGGCGCGCAACCTCGGCGGCTCGGTCGGACTGTCGCTGATCGGCATCGTGATCGACCGGCGCAATACCTTCCACGACCATATCCTGCGCGAATCCCTGACCGCCAATTCGGTGCTGGGCCAGGATCGTATCGCCGCGAATACGGCCAACTGGTTCTCGCAGACCGGCGACATGGCGTATGCGCATATGCGGGCGCTCGGCCAATTGGCCGCGCAGATCCAGCAGCAGGCCGCCGTGATGACCTATTCCGAGACCTTTTACCTGCTGGCGCTGGCCCTGCTCGCCTGCGTGCCGCTGGCACTGCTGCTGCGCACGCCGCGCGGTACCGGCACGCCCGGCGCCGGCCATTGAATGCCTATGTCACAGAGCAATCCCATGCCTTCCCTCCCGCCTGCGGCGAGTATCTTGCCCGCGAGCCCGACGATACGTTTCGCGGGCCGCGGCCGCCCGCTGCGCGCCGCGGCGATCGTCCTGGCCGGCGGCCTGGCGCTGTCGGCCTGCACGGTGGGCCCGGACTATCGCGGCGCCCCCGATGTCGCGCCGAATGCGGCAAGGCAAGCGGATTTCGTACGCACGCCGCGCGACGCCGTCACCACCGGGCACGCGATCAGCAAGTGGTGGCTGGCGCTGAACGACCCGCAACTGGACACCCTGATCGACCAGGCGCTGGCGCACAACCCCGACGTGCATGCCGCGCAGGCGCGGCTGCGTGCGTCCCGCGCGCAATTGCAGCAAACCACGGCCAGTGGCATGCCGACCGTGGATGCCCTGGGCGCCGCGGTACGTACGCGCTCGCCCGATCTATCGGCCTTGAGCCAGGGCAGCCAGGACGGCGGCGGCGGTCCGTCGGGCCGAGGCCCCGTGCAGTTCTACACCGCGGGCTTCGACGCCTCCTGGGAACTGGATTTGTTCGGCGGCACGCGGCGCGCGGTGGAGGCCGCGTCCGCCGAGGCCGACGCGGTACGGGCGGACCTCGCGGACACGCAGGTGTCGTTGGCGGCCGAGGTCGCGCAAGCCTACGTCAGCCTGCGCGACGAACAGCAAAGGCTGGGCCTGGCCCGGCGCTCGGCCGAGTTGCAGCAACGCATGCTGGACCTGACCGAACAACGCCGCGCGCGTGGGACGGCGGCCGACGTGGACGTCGACCGGCTATCCACGCAGGTCTCGACGACACGCGCGACGCTGGTGCCGCTGGAGGCGCAGATCGATGAATCGCTGGACAGGCTGGCGGTGCTGACAGGCCGCGAACCCGGCGCGCTGGACCAGGCGCTGGGCGCCCATGCCCCACTGCCCGCGCTTCCAGGGCAAGTCACGATCAGCGACCCCGCCGCGATGCTGCGGCAACGCCCCGATATCCGCGCCGCGGAACGCCGGCTGGCATCGGCCAATGCCCAGATCGGCGAGCACACGGCGGATCTCTTTCCCAAGGTCACGCTGTTCGGCGACATCAGTTTCAGTGCCTCCTCGCCGGGACACCTGACCCGCAAGGAGAACTTCAGCTGGCTGGGCGTGCCCTATCTGCAGTGGAATATCCTGGATTTCGGGCGGACGCGCGGCGCCATCGACGCGGCCGAAGCGACGCGCGACGAGGCACGGGCGAAGTACGCGCACACGGTGCTGGCTGCCTTGCAGGATGCCAACACGGCCCTGTCCCGCTACGGCCACCAGCGCGAGCACCTGGTGCGGCTGCGCCAGGTGCGGGACTATGCCGAGCGCTCCGCCGGGCTGACCCGGCAGCGCTACAGCGCGGGCGTCGCCACGCTGATCGATCTGCTCGACACCCAACGCAGCGAATTCGCCGCGCAGCAGGATGTGGTGGCGGCCCAGGCAGAGCTGCTGCAGGACTTCGTATCGCTGCAAAAGAGCCTGGGCTTGGGGTGGCAGGCCGGTTGATCCCTACCAGGTACGCTGGCTGATGCGCGCCTGGACGATGTCCTCGAAAGCGAAGATGCCGCCTTTCCTCTACGATGCCCATGCCGGCGGGACACAGACGCCGCACCCGCCGCTGAGGATAAGCATGGCCGATGGATGCCATGATGAATGCCATTCGGGAAAAGCATGGATAGTCTGGAAGTACGACCGAAGCGGGATGCGATGAGGCCGCCCGCCACCGCCACCCGACGGCGCCCGCGCCAGGATGCGGCGCGAACACCCCGTCGCATGATGGGCTCCCGCCTGGCCTCGGCTGGCGCGGCGATCGGCGCGCTTCTGATACTGGCCGGCTGCGCGACCAAGCGGCCGGAACCGGCGCAACGCAATCCCGACCGCATACGCGCCGACGTCATCCGGCGCCTGCCGGCCGGCGTCGGCGATGCGGCGGGCTGGGCACGCGACATCCAGGTCGCCGTCACCTCCCAGGACATCCCGGCCACTCCCGCCAACCTGTGCGCGGTCATCGCGATCATCGGGCAGGAATCCAGCTTTCGCGCCGATCCCGCCGTGCCCGGGCTGCCGAAGGTGGCCCGCGACGAAATCAACCGCCGCGCGGCCTCCATGCACGTGCCCGGCATACTGGTCGACGCGGCCCTGGGCATCAAGTCGCCCAACGGCAAAACCTACAGCCAGCGACTGGACAGCGTCCGCACCGAGCGTGATCTCAGCGACATGTACGAGGATTTCATCGGCATGGTGCCGATGGGACGCCAGCTGTTCGGTGGGCTGAATCCTGTCCATACCGCCGGCCCCATGCAGGTCAGCATCAATTTCGCCGAGGCGCACGCGGGTGGGTATCCGTATTCCCTGCACCAGGGCATACGCAAGGAAGTCTTCAGCCGCCGAGGCGGCATTTATTTCGGCACGCTGCACTTGCTGGGCTATCCGGCGCATTACGACGCCCTGCTATACCGCTTCGCGGACTACAACGCCGGCTGGTATGCCAGCCGCAATGCCGCTTTCCAGAACGCGGTCAGCCGCGCCACAGGCATTCCCCTGGCGCTGGACGGCGACGTGCTGCGGGAAAATTCCATCGAGCCCGGCGAAACCGAGCGTGCGCTGCGCGCGCTGCGTTCGCGCCTGGACATGAGCGACGATGCGATCCGGCGCGACCTGCGCGCCGGCGGCCGTCTCGATTTCGAGGATACCCTGCTCTATCGGCGCGTCTTCGATATCGCGGACAAGGCAGCCGGCGCCAGACTGCCGCGCGCCGTGCTGCCCCGCATCACCCTGCAAAGCCCGAAGATCACCCGCAAGCTCACCACCGCCTGGTTCGCCGAACGGGTCGACACGCGATGGAAGCAATGCATGGAGCGCGATGGTTGACGATTGCGGAGCGGGAGCGCCGGCTACCTCGTATTGAACGCCACGGCCGCCTTGATAAGCGCCTTCAAGGCTTCCTCATCCAGCTCATCGCCTTCGTGCATGTCGATGGCGCGCCGGGTATTACCGTCCAGGCTGGAATTGAACAGTCCCGTGGGATCGTCCAGCGATGCCCCTTTGGCGAACGTCATTTTGACAACGCTCTTGTAGGTCTCACCGGTGCAGATGATGCCGCCGTGCGACCACACCGGCACGCCCCGCCATTTCCATTCCTCCACCATCTGGGGATCTGCTTTCCGGATCACATTGCGAACGCGCGCGAGCATCGCACCGCGCCAGTCCGCGAGTTCCGCGATCCGGGCATCGATCAGCCGTGCTGCGTCGGAGGCGCCGCCTGCCTTATCGCCTGTTTTCATATCGCTCCCCTCCATCTCATGCCACCGGCATGGGCGGCCAGGCGGGGGGCTCCACGCCGAACTGCCTGGCGTATTCGGCATTCAGCCGCTGCCAGCCGGCGAACTTCATCGCATCAGGCCCCACCATTCGGCCGATGGGCCGGTCGGCGAGGAAGCGGTCCAGCACATCCAGGCAGATGTGCCATCCGGCCGCGCCCATGGAGATGAAGCCACGGTCGATGTTGTGCCAAAGCGTGAGACGGGTGCCACCGTCGTCCAGGGCTTCCAGTTCCCAGCGCATATCGTTGTCGCCCCAACTGTATTCCAGGAGCCTGGGCGCATCGGCGCGCTTGATCCGCGTTTCGCTGATGTGCGGCGTGGGCGTGCCCACGGTCGAAAGTTTCGCGGTGCCTACGACGCCCAGGCTGCGGTCGGAGTCGAACGGCGCCCACGCGCGCAGGTGGTCCGGTTCGGTGATTGCCCTCCAGACTTTCTCTGGGGGATGGCGCAAGTCGCGAACGACAACGAGTATCCACTTTTCCCCGTCTTTATGGATTTCCGCACCGCCGGCGGGACCGGGCTCATAGGATTCACGGCTGCTCATGGTTTTTCCTTTGGCAAAGAGGGCTATTCAATAGGTGTCGCGCCGCACGGGGCGCCCTGCCCGGCCGGCGATGGCATCTATTCCATCCTGTCCAGATGCTGCTCCAAGGCATCCAGCTGCCGGGACCAGTAGCGCCGGAACGGCGCGAGCCATGCATCCAGTTCCATCAGGGGCTCCGGCCGCAATCGATACAGCCGCCGCTGTGCCTCGATGCGCGATTCCACGAACCCGGCATCGCGCAGCACGCGCAGGTGCTTGGACACGGAAGGCTGCGACAAGCGAAGCTCGCGCTCGATGTCGCCAACGGAGCGTTCCGAGGACAACAGCAGACCGAGGATGGCGCGTCTATTGGGCTCGGCGACGATAGAGAAAGTGGATTCCATGGCAGATATATAACCTTCTATTTATATTACCGTCAAGGAATATTATGAGCACAGGCGGTCGGCCGCGCAACGCCCAGATAACGCCGGCACACCCCGGCCGGACGCCCCGCGCGGCCTCTCGCATCGCCCGCAAATGCACGAAACCCAGCGTGTATCATGGTTGACCCATATCGTCGCGCCCCCAGTTCCACGATGCACGTGCCCTCCTCCAGCCTGCCGCAGGAAGACTCGCCGGCCTATTGGCGCGAACAGGAAATGCTGCTCCTGCAACAGGTCATGGCCTTGGTGGGCAAAGGGCTTTCGCCTGACATCGTCCTGCGCGAGACCCTGCATCTGATGTCGGAATTGCTCGGCCTGAACCGGGGCCGGGTCGTCCTCCTTGAAGACCACGGAGAGATCTGCAGGATCCGCCACGCCTACGGCCTGACGAACGAAGAGATGGCGCGCGGGGTCTACCAGCCGGGCGAAGGCGTGACCGGCCATGTGATGGCGCATGGCCAGTTGGTGATCGTGCAGGACATCGACCGCGACGAGAATTTCCTCGCCCGCGCCGTCAAGCGCGAACAGCTGCCGACCGGCCCGGTTTCCTTCATCGCTTTGCCCATCACCATCCAGAATCGCACAGTCGGCGTGCTGGCATGCCACCGCATCCGAATGCGGAACCGCTCGCTCGCCAGCGACATTTCCATCCTGCGCATCCTGGCGACGCTGACCGGCCACCTGCTGCAATTGCAGGCCATGCTCGAAGCGAAGACCCGCGCGCTGCAGGAGCAGAACCAGATCCTTATCCACGCGCTGGAACACGACAGCGCGCGCTATGGAATCATCGGCACTTCGCCGGCGCTGCTGCGGGCGATCTCCGAACTGGAACGCGTCTCTGAGGCCACCGCCAGCGTGCTGCTGCTCGGTGAATCCGGGACCGGCAAAGAACTCTTCGCACGTGCCCTGCACCTCGCCAGCCGGCGCAGCGACCGTCCCTTCATCAAGGTCAACTGCGCGGCGATTCCCGATACGCTGTTCGAATCCGAATTATTCGGCTACGAGCGCGGAGCGTTCACCGGCGCGAGCCAGAGCCGCGAAGGACTGTTCGAGCAGGCGAGCACCGGCACCATATTCCTGGATGAAATCGGCGAACTGCCCTTGACCATGCAGGGCAAACTGCTGCGCACCCTGCAGGAAGGCACCATCACTCGTTTGGGAGGCAAGCGCGAACTCCGGGTCGACGTGCGGCTGGTCGCGGCCACCAATCGCGCGCTCGAAGCAGAAGTCGCCCGCGGCCGATTTCGCCAGGACCTGTTCTACCGGCTCAACGTCATTCCCATTCGCCTGCCATCGCTGGCCGAGCGCAAGGGCGATATCCGGCCGCTGGCGCTGCACTTCCTCAACCGCTTCAACCAGGCCAACCAGCGCAACGTTTATCTGTCGCCGCAGGCCTGCGCACGGCTGGAAGCCCATGACTGGCCCGGCAATATCCGGGAGCTGTCGAACTTCATCGAACGGCTGGTCCTGCTGGCGGAAAAGCCGATCATCGAGTCGGACGACATCGAGCGCTTCATGCCGCTGGCGCGGACCAGCGACGAACCGCCATCCACGCCCGCCGATCCGCAATCCTGGGAGCCCTACGCGCGTCCTTATCTGTCCAACGCTTCGCATACCGCACAGCAGTTGGTCGACGCCGTGCGCAAGGCCGGCGGCAACAAGTCGCGCGCCGCGCAAATGCTCGGCCTGACGGCCCGCCAGTTCGCCTACCGCTGGCAGAAGCACTTTCCTTCGCCACCATCGGGAAACTGACTGTCTCCTGACCGACAATGTCGACATTGTTGACAATGGCGACATTTAAATCGACATCCATCCCGCTCAGGTTTGCTGCAGATGCGTCCATCCGCGAACAAATATCCATAAAAATCAATAGTCTGAAGAAATTCTCAAAAGTTGGCACGGTCATTGCATTGATGCATTGCAGCGCCATCGCATCCGATCGGAGCGAGCGCGATCCTGGCATCCATCGCCAGGCCCGCCAACAGGAGAATTGCTTTGACCACCGAAACCGCGTCCACCTATCTGCGTCCCATCGACCGCGAGGGCCTGCTCAAATTCGCGGCGGCCGGCCGCGAGAACCCCGCGCGCCGCGGCATGAACAAGGTCCACACGGTCATGCAGGGGCAGTTCCGTTCGTGGAGCTATGTCGGCGATCACAACCCCGTGGTGGTCGACGAGCCGGTACATCTGTTCGGTGAGAACACCGTGCCCGCGCCCGGCGAAATCGCCTTGTCCGCGCTGGGCGGGTGCCTGAGCGTCGGCATCACCGCCGTGGCGACCTACCGAAACGTCCGCCTTTCGCGCCTGGAAGTGTTCCTGGAAGCGGATATCGGCAACACGGCGGCCTGGGGCGCCGGCGGCGCACAGCGCGAGCCGGCCGAGATGGGCTTCCAGGAAATCCGCGTCAAGGTGCTCATCGAAGGCGATGCCCCGCGCGAGGAACTGGACGATATCGTCAAGCACGCCAACTACTTCTCGCCCGTGGCCAACACCATGCGCAACCCCGTGCCGTTCCGCATCTCGCTCGCGGATTGAGCGGGCGCCGCCCCGTTGATTTCTCGGAGTATGTGACCATGCATCCGGTTGAAATGCCCAGCGGCCTGCTGGATCCGGCCTGGTCGGACGACCAGATCATCGCCGCCGTCACCCGAATCGCCGATGGGCCGCTGGCCGATGCCGCCCATCGCATCGACAGGGGCCATTACCCGCTGGACGTCATGGCGTCCCTCGGCCAGGCCGGGGCCTTTGCCGCGCATCTGGACTGCGGGGGACGGCGTGTCGGCCTGGCCCTGGACGCCATGCGCGCCATCAGCCGGCGCTGCGGATCCACCGGCTTTCTCACGTGGTGCCACGACGTCTGCGGCCTGTATCTGGAGCAGTCCGCCAATCCGGCGCTGACCGGCGAGTTCCTGCGCGACCATATGGCGGGACGCACCTTCGGCGGCACGGCCCTGTCCAATCCCATGAAAGCGCTTGCCGGCATCGAAAAGATGCTCCTGCGCGCAGTCCGGACCCCTGGCGGCTACCGCGTCAGCGGCGCGCTCCCCTGGGTCAGCCACATCGCGCCCGGCCAATATTGCGGCGCCATCGCCGGCGTGCATCGCGACGACGGCACGCTTTCGCACGAATTGATGTTCCTGCTGCGCCTGGACGACCGCGTCTCGCTGCGGCAATGCCCGGAATTCTCCGGCATGGAGGGCACCAGCACCTGGGGCATCCGGCTCGACGACTATTTCGTCGGCGAGGATGCCGTCATCGCCGATCCCGCCCGCCCCTTCATTGCCCGCATACGCGCCGCCTTCATTCTGTTGCAGGCGGGCATGGCCCTGGGCGTGGCGCAGGGCAGCCTGGACGCCATCGGCGAAGTCGAACCGGTACTGGGCCACGTCAATCGCTTCCTGGATGACCGCCCGGGGGAGCTGGCCGCGGAATACGACGAGCTCAACCAACGCGTCCAGCACCTGGCCCTTACGCCGTACGACGGCAGCAAGGAATATCTGCTGGACGTGCTGGACGCCCGCGCGCAGGGCGCCGAGCTGGCGATGCGCGCGGCGCAGTCATCCCTGATGCACCAGGGCGCGCGCGGCTACCTGGCCGCCGCGGCGCCGCAGCGGCGCATCCGCGAAGCGCAGTTCGTCGCCATCGTCACACCGGCGCTCAAGCACCTGCGCTGGGAAATGGATCGACTATCCAAAGAGGAGATGCCCCGATGAACCCCGCCGGCGAATTGCCCTGGCGTCAATTTCTGTGCCGTGCCTGCGGACTGATCTACGACGAAGCACGCGGCGACCCCGACAGCGGCCTGCCGCCCGGGACCCGTTTCGAGGATATTCCCGACGATTGGGCCTGCCCCCTGTGCGGCGTCGTGAAGGCCGACTTCGAGCCATACGACGGCGCGTCGTCCGACGCCTGCCCGCCCCCGGCCGCTCTCCTGCCCCGCGCCCAAACGCCGGGAATCGTCATCGTCGGCGCCGGCATCGCGGGCTGGAGCGCCGCCGAAGCCGTGCGCGCCCTGGACCCCGCCATACCCATCACCCTGGTGACGGCCTGCGCCGGCGACCGCTATCACAAGCCGGAACTCTCCGTGGCACTGGACCGCGGCGTCGACACCGACGCATTGATCCGCGAAAGCGGACCGGAGGCCGCGCGGCGCCTGGGCGTCCGCCTGCTCGCCGAAACGTTTGCCGTCGGCATTTCCCCGGGCCCGCGCAAGCTGCGCACGACGCGCGGCACGCTGCGTTATGACCGGCTCGTCCTCGCGCAAGGGGCCAGGCCGGCGCTGCCGCAGGCGTTCGATCCGGCCGTATGCTGGCGCATCAATCACCTGTCCGACTGGACCGCGCTGCGCGCGCGCCTGGCAGGCCGTCCGCGCCGCGTCGCGATCGCCGGCGCCGGCATGGTCGGCTGCGAGCTGGCGGAGGACTTCGCCCGTGCCGGGCATGAGGTCATTCTGCTCGATATCAACGCCCTGCCGCTGGCCGGCCTGTTGCCGGTCCTCGCGGCCGAAGGACTGCGCGACAGCCTGGCGGGCTTGGGGGTGCGCTTTATCGGCCAGGCCGGAATCGTCGGTATCGACGTGGTCGATGACGGCGCCCGACGCATCCGGTTGGCCACGGGCGACAGTCTCGTGGTCGACGAGGTCGTCGCCGCCACGGGCCTGGCCACGGAATCGCGGCTGGTCCGCAACGCGGGAATCGCGTTCGATCGCGGCATCGTTGTCGACCCCGCCACGCTGCAGACCAGCACCGCGGACGTATACGCCTTGGGCGATTGCATCAGCATCGGCGGCATGCCCTGCCGATTCATCGAGCCCATCGCACGGCAGGCCCATGCGCTGGCGCATCACGCGCTGCGGCGGCCCCACGATGGCTATGTGCACGAGGTCCCGCTGATCCGGCTGAAGACGCGGGCCTGCCCCGTCGTCGTGCACGGCGCGCCTCGCGCCGACGGCGAATGGCGCGTCAGTCATTCGACCGGCCAGGACCTGCGGATGGAGCAGTGGCACGGCGGCATGCTGGTCGCCAGGCTGGAAGCCAGACCCTCCGCGACGCGCGCCGCCGCCTGAACCGCCCCATATCCCTTTCCCACGCAGCCCAGAGGACATCCTGACCATGAAGCACGAGAACCCATTCCGGCCCTACAGCGCCGACTCGACGTTGGGCACTTGCAGTTGCGGCCGGCACGCCAGCCAGCAGGCGCACGAGGCGGAACAGCGGCAGTCCCTGGAGGAGCGGCGGCAGGATCCCACCCTGATGTCCAACGACTTCGTCGAGGCCGCGGCGATCCGCGCGCTTTTCCCGGTCGACGCGGTGCGCAGGCGCTTCCTGCGCGCGGTGGGCGCGCGCACCGCGATGGCGGCGATCGCCAGCGTCCTGCCGATCGGCGATTTCCAGGCCATGGCCGCGGAAGCGTCCGGCCCGCTGGAAAAGAAGGACCTGCGGATCGGCTTCATACCGATCAACTGCGCCACCCCGCTCATCATGGCCGACCCGATGGGCTTCTACCAGGGGCAAGGATTGAATGTCACGCTGCGCAAGACCGCCGGATGGGCACTGGTGCGCGACCAGGTACTGAACCGTGAGCTGGATGCCTCGCATTTCCTGGCGCCCATGCCCCTGGCGATGAGCATGGGTCTGGGATCGACCGCCCAGCCGACACGGGTGGCGACGATCCAGAACATCAATGGCCAGGCCATTACGCTCGCGCTCAAGCACCGGGAGAACCGCGATCCCAGGAACTGGAAGGGATTCAAGTTCGCCATCCCCTTCGAATACTCGATGCACAACTTCCTGCTGCGCTATTACCTGGCCGAGCATGGCATCGATCCCGACAAGGACGTGCAGCTGCGCGTCACGCCGCCCGCCGAAATGATTGCCAATCTGCGCGCCGGCAATATCGACGGCTTCCTGGGCCCCGACCCCTTCAACCAACGCGCCGTCTACGACCAGATCGGCTTCATCCACATCCTGTCGAAGGACATCTGGAACGGCCATCCGTGCTGCGCCTTCGGCGTACCGCAGGCGTTCATCGAACAGAATCCGAACACCTTCGCGGCCCTCTATCGGGCCATCCTGCAGGCGGCCGCAACCGCCCACAAACCAGAGAGCCGTCCGGCCATCGCCAAGGCGATCTCCAGCCCGAACTACCTGAACCAGCCGGAAACCGTGATCCTGCAAGCCTTGAGCGGCCGCTACGCCGACGGCCTGGGCAACGTCAAGAACGAGCCGGACCGGGCGGACTTCACGCCCCTGCCGTGGTATTCCATGGCCACCTGGATGCTGACACAGATGCAACGCTGGGGCTATGTGAAGGGAGAGGTCGACTACAACGCCCTTGCCGAAAAGGTATTCCTGTTGACCGACGCGCGCGCGCACATGAAGCAACTGGACGAACCCATCGACCCGGGCGCCGCCAACGGCTATCGCAAGTTCACCGTGATGGGACGCGAATACGACCCCGCCGATCCGGCCCGCTACCTGAATGGCTTCGCCATCAAGCGCACTTGAAAGGATCGGCGCCATGAAACCCTCGACCCGGATCTCTGCCGCTTTGCTCAGCGGCCTTCTGCTGCTGGTGCTGGTCGGCATCTGGCAGCTCGCGACCACCACCGGACAGGCCGCGCACGCGCCCGCCATGACGCCGGAACAGGCGGAGTACGCCGCGCTGATGGGCCAGGTGCCGAGCGCGGCGGGCGGCGCCGCCAAGTCCGACGGATTTCCAAGTCCCGCGCAGTTCGCGCAGGCGGCCTGGACGCACCTGAGCCATCCCTTCTACGATCGCGGCCCCAATGACAAGGGAGTTGGGATACAGCTCGCATGGTCGCTGTCGCGTGTCGCGGGCGGCTACCTGCTTGCCGCGCTCGTTGCCCTTCCCCTGGGCTTCCTGATCGGGATGTCGCCGTTGCTGCACCGCTCGCTCGATCCGTTCATACAGGTCCTCAAGCCGATCTCGCCGCTGGCCTGGATGCCGATCGCGCTGTACACCATCAAGGATTCCTCGGTATCCGCGATCTTCGTGATCTTCATCTGCTCCATCTGGCCGATGCTGATCAACACGGCCTTCGGCGTTGCCAACGTTCGCAGGGACTGGCTCAATGTCGCCCGGACATTGGAAGTGGGTCCGTTGCGCAAGGCCCTGCGCATCATCCTGCCGGCCGCGGCACCCACCATCGTCACGGGCATGCGCATTTCGATGGGGATAGCATGGCTGGTCATCGTCGCCGCTGAGATGCTCGTCGGCGGCACCGGCATCGGCTATTTCCTCTGGAATGAATGGAACAACCTGTCGCTGACCAACGTCCTGTTCGCCGTGCTGCTGATCGGCCTCGTCGGCATGGCGCTGGACCTGGCTTTCGCCCGCCTGCAGAAAAAGGTGACCTATGTCGAATAACGCACTGCGGCCGGCGGCGGCCTTCGTCGAAGTGGACGACCTCTCCAAGCGCTACCGGGCCGATCTCCCGCCGGTATTCGAGAACGTCGGCTTTCGCATCGAACGCGGCGAGTTCATCTGCATAACGGGGCACTCGGGCTGCGGCAAGAGCACCATCCTGAACATCCTGGCCGGGCTGGAAGAGGCCAGCAGCGGTGTGGTCATCGCCGGCGGACGGGAGGTCAGCGGACCGGGCCTGGATCGCGGCGTCGTGTTCCAGAACCACGCCCTCATGCCGTGGCTGACCGCTCGCGAGAACATTGCCTTCGCGGTGCGATCCCGCCATCCCGACTGGTCCCGTTCACGCATCAGGGAACATGCGCAGTACTTCCTGGATCTGGTGGGGCTGGGCAGCGCCGGCGAAAAGAAGCCGTCCGAGCTATCCGGCGGCATGAAGCAGCGCGTCGGCATCGCGCGGGCGTTCTCGGTCGAACCCGGCATGCTGTTGATGGACGAACCCTTCGGCGCGCTGGATGCGCTGACGCGCGGCGTCATTCAGGACGAACTGTTGAAGATCTGCGCCGCGACGCGCCAAACGGTGTTCATGATCACCCACGATGTGGACGAGGCCATTCTGCTGGCCGACCGCATCTTCCTGATGAGCAACGGGCCGCACGCGCGGCTGGCCGAAATCGTCCATAACACTCTGCCCCGCGCGCGCACCCGGGACTCGCTGCACCACGAACCCCAGTTTTATCGGATCCGCAACCACCTCATCGACTTCCTGGTGCGCCGGTCGGCCGAGATCCAGGCCGAGGTGGAACACGGCCCCGCACAGACCGGAACGACCCGCACGGTCAGTCCCGGCGCCGTCCCGGAAAACGTGGCGGACCTGGAATTGACCCGCACCGCCCGCGCCATCGGCACGGCGTGAGCGCCGGCAGCGTTGAACACGGCCCATGGCGGCAGCCCTTTCAGCCCTCTCTCCAGACACTCTTTTCATTCACCCCGATAGCCGTTTCCAGGAGTCATTCATGATATCCAGCCGTACCCAAGTCACCGAAATGATCGTTTCCGCCAAGGTCCGCAAGGGACTCAAATGGGCGGATATCGCCAAGCAGGTCGGACAGTCCAAGGAGTGGACCACTGCGGCCTGCCTGGGCCAGATGACGCTGGACAAGAAGCAGGCCGAAATCGTGGGCGGCATTTTCGAGCTGTCCGACGAAGCCATCGCCTGGCTGCAGATTGTGCCGAGCAAGGGATCGCTGTCGACCGCCATACCGGCCGATCCGCTGATCTACCGCTGGTACGAGATCGTCAGCGTTTATGGCACCACCATCAAGGAACTGATTCATGAGGAATTCGGCGACGGGATCATGAGCGCGATCGACTTCTCGCTGGATATCCAACGGCAGGCCGATCCCAAGGGCGATCGCGTCCAGGTCCTGCTGTCCGGCAAGTTCCTCCCCTACAAGACCTATTGACCGCGGCGGGGCGGCGCGGCCATGCCACCCCTGGCGTCACATCCTGCCGCGCACCGCCCAGCCGTCCGGGTCGATGCCGAACTGCAGTTCGGCGGCCGCGCGGGCGGCCGCCGCGTTCCCGTACCAGTGGTCGCCTTCGACGGAACGCGCCCGATGCGAAAAATAGCGCACCAGCAACACGCCATACCCGCATCCTTCGATTTCCACGGCATCGATGGTGGGGAAATCCGCGCATTGCACCTCGGCGAAATAGACATAGTGCTGGTCGTCCGGATCGACGGTCTGGTCCATGGACTGGGCTCCGTTGCGCGGGGACTGCGCCACGCCGTTGCGCGCTCGATGCGCCGATTATGACGGACAGGGCCCGCGCCGGCCATCCCCTCAGGCCGGCAACCCGGCACGCCGGAGGCCGTCGCGCAGGACAGCCAGGTTCTCGGATCGATGGATCGGCAGCCAATCGCCCAGATTGGAGACACGCAGGTCCGGACTGGCCGCTCGCAATTGCCCCGTCGCAAGGCGCGCGTCCTCGATCTGTCCCTGCAGCGCACGGCTTGCGCCGATGACGGCCAGCGCCAGCATGAATCCCGGCAGGTCGCGCAGGGCTTTTTCCGCCCATGACGAGGCTTCGTCGAAGCGGCCGGCGAAAAGATGCCCGGTGGCGATGCCGGCCTGCATCCGATACATCTCCGGATCGAGCGGACTCAAGCGCATGGCACGCGTAAAGAACGCGATGGCCTCTTCGGTGTCGCCGTGCCACAACCGCAGGAAAGCCCCCAGAAACCAGGCCGACGACAGGTTGGGGTTAAGAACCAGGGCCCGGTCTATGAGCGCGATCCCGCCCGCGAGATCCCCCGCCAGGTGCGCCAGGGCATGGCCTGCCCGCGTCAGCGCGACGGCGTCGCCCCTGCCCAGATCGATGGCGCGGCGCGCCAAACGCGTCCCCTCGGCAATGTCGTCCCTGGGATCGGACATCCAGCCATTGATCTTGCGCCAGCAGTGGCACCAGGCCGCCATCGCATAGGCCGATGAAAAATCCTCGTCGGCGTCCATCGCTTCGTGAAACAGCGGCAGCGCCCGGTCGATGCATTCCCGGGATCCCCGGTGCACCTGGGCCATGCCGCGCAGGTAGTAATCGTAGGCGTCCAGGCTTTCCGTCGGCTTGTGCGTCGCGCGCTCGATCTCGACCTGTTCGAGTTGCGGCGCCAGCGACCCGACCACGCTTTCGGTGATCTGGTCGTACAGCGCGAAGATATCGTCCAGCACGCCTTCGAACCGGCCCGCCCAGTGATGGGTCGAGCTCGCGGCGTCCACCAATTGGCCGGTGATCCGCACACGGTTTTCCGAGCGGCGAAAGCTGCCTTCCAGCACGTAGCGCACGCCCAGCTCGCGGCCGATCTGCTTCACGTCCACGGCTTGCGCCCTGTAGGTAAAGCTGGAGTTGCGCGACACCACGAACAGCCAGCGATGGCGCGACAAGGCCGCGATGATGTCTTCCACCACGCCGTCGGCCAGATAATCCTGGTCGGGAAGACCGCTCAGGTTGACGAAGGGCAGCACGGCGATGGACGGCCGATTGGGCAGTGCCGGGCCGGCGGCGCCTGTCGCGACCGGCGGCCGATGGGGGACGGAAAACGCCGTGACGGCGGGCGCTCCATCCATCGCGACAGTCGCCCCGGCAGCCACAGCCGCCGCCGGGCCCGCCAGCGCAGCATCCGTACCGGACCCATCGGCGTCCCGCGCCAGCTCCACCTTCCTGACATCGGCCACGAAGCGGAATCCCTTGCGAGGCACCGTCCGGATCACGCGCTGCTGCTGGCCGTTATCGCCCACCGCCTTGCGCGCCGCATTGATGTGGCTCGCCAAGGTCGATTCCGAGACGATGCGCCCGCCCCAGACGACATCCAGCAGGTCGTCCCGCGAGACGACCCGCTCGCGGTTCTGCGCCAGGTACACGAGCAAATCGAAGACTTGCGGCGTGGTCGCCACCACCTGGGACGCCCGCGAGAGCTCCCGCCGATCGACGTCCAACGCGCAATCCTCAAACACCCACATGCCGCTTCCCGCTTCCGTAGACGAAGACTCAAACCCAAAACAAGGGAAATACAAGGTTTCGCCAAAGTATTCCACAGCGCTGGCCGGCATAGTGCATACACCGGCAGCCATGTGGATGACCGGGACAACGAACGGAGAACGAAATCATGAGAATCGTCGTTATCGGCGCCAGCGGCCTGATCGGAACGAATGTGGCGAACCGCCTGCGCCGCGCCGGCCATGAAGTCGTCGCGGCTTCGCTCAGCTCCGGCGTGAACATCATCACCGGCGAGGGCCTGGCCGACGCCGTCAAGGGTGCCGACGTGGTCGTCGACGTGGCCAACTCGCCTTCGTTCGAGGACCGGGCGGTATTGGCGTTCTTCGAAACGGCCGGCCGGAATATCGCGGCCGCGGAAGCCGCGGGGGGCGTGAAGCACCACGTCGCGCTGTCCGTGGTAGGGGCGGACCGCTTGCCGGACAACGGCTACATGCGCGCCAAGATCGCCCAGGAGAACCTGATCAAGGCATCGGGCATCCCCTATACCATCCTCCGGTCGACGCAGTTCTTCGAGTTCGTCGACGGCATCATCAAATCCAGCGTCGACGCCGGTATCGCGCGCCTGTCGCCCGCCCTGGTCCAGCCCATCGCTGCCGATGAAACGTCCGCGGCCGTGGCCGACGTGGCGGTTCAGCCGCCGGTGAACGGCATGGCCGAAGTGGGCGGGCCGGATCGTATTCCCATGGACGAACTGGCGCGCATGTACCTGGCCGCGAAACAAGACAGCACGTACCAGATCATCGCCGACGTCCATGCACGCTATTTCGGCTCGGCCCTGAACGACCAGTCCCTGGTTACCGGCCCGGGAGCGCGGATCGCCCCGACCCGCTTCCAGGACTGGCTGCGCACCGCGGTGGCACAGGCGTAGATCTCCGGGCGGCAGGCGCGGCAATCCCCGCGCCCGGTTGCTCCACGGCCGGCCCCCGCGCGGCCGGCTCCCATTCCCCATCATGTCGATCAAGGAAGAACCATGACCACTTCGAAAATCCTGACCGCCCTGCTTCTGGCATCGGGCATTTGCGCCAGTGCCTATGCCCAGCATGCTCCCGCCGCCGGCGCCCATGCGGCCGGCGCGGGTCCGGCCCATGGCCAGCCGGGGGCTCCCATGGCACAGGTAAAGGCGTTGATGACCAAACAGCTGGCCGACTACCCGGGCAAGGAAGCGACTTTGCTGGAAGTCGACTATCCGCCCGGCGCGGTGGATCCGGTCCACCGTCACGACGCGCATGCCTTCGTCTATGTGCTGGAGGGAACCATTGTCATGGGTTTGCGAGGCAGCGAACCGGTGACGCTGACGGCGGGCCAGACCTTCTACGAAGGACCGAACGATGTGCATACCGTGGGTCATAACGCCAGCCAGACCAGGCCGGCGAAGTTCGTGGTCCTGCTGCTGAAGAACAGTGGCTCGCCGGTGCTGACGCCGGTGGAGTAGGCAGAGCCCCTTATGCCCGCAGGGGATATCCGCGGGCTTCAATCAACATTCCAGGAATATGCTTAGGGTAAATTCTTAGTTAGCACGAGGGCAGGTCATCCATAGAATGGAGGCGTTGTAGACGTATTTCACGCCAACTGTGAGCAGCTCACAGTTCGACCGAGACCCTGCCAGCATGCTTGAAGCCCGGATCCACGTCGCGCCTTCCCCCGCGAACTCCGCCATGAGTTCCGGCGAAGACGCGTACGACCGCATCCGGCGCGACGTGCTGTCTTGCCGGCTGGCGCCCGGCGCTGTCGTGACGGAACCCGAATTGATGTCGGCCTACGGCATCCGCAAGACCAGTTGCCGCATCGCGCTGGTGCGCCTGGCTCACGAAGGACTGGTGCGCTCCAAACCGCGCAAGGGCTACCAGATCGCGCCGATCACCTTGCGCGACGTCGAGGAAGTCTTCACGCTGCGGGTGCAGGTGGAACCGCTGGCGGCCAGGCTGGCGGCCGGCCGCGTGGATATCGATCTGCTTCGGCGCCTGGAAGCGGCCTGCAGAGTGGCGCATCCGGTCCTTCAGCTGAGCGACCAGATCGATGTGTTCATGGACGCCAACAAGGCTTTCCACCTGGCTATCGCGGCCGCTTGCGGCAACGAGCGGCTTTATCGCCTGCTCAGCCAGTTGATGGACGAAATGTCCCGCCTGGTTGCGCTGGGCTTCGGCGTGCAGCGCACCAAGCCCGAAATCAAGCACGATCACAATGCCATGATAGAGGCGTTGGCCGAGGGCGATGGCAAGCGCGCCGAAACGATCGCGCGCCGTCATATCGAGACGTTCCAGGAGATGACGCTGGAGAAACTCTACGCCAGCCTGATCCAGACCGGCGCGGCCATTCCGGTCCCCGCGAACCTTAACGGGAGCGGCCGATGAACCGCGCTTACCTGCAACCCGGCATCGGCGCCAGCGCGGCGCCCGGCGCCGCCCCCGCCGCGAGCGAACCTGTTCCGTCGACCCGGCCCGATGCCCTCGATGTTCGGCACGTTTCCAAGCGCTTCGGCACGCTGGAAGCCCTGCGCGACATATCGTTTACGGTAGGCAGCGGCGAGATCGTCGCCCTGCTCGGCCCTTCCGGCTGCGGCAAGAGCACCCTGCTCAACATCGTCGCCGGCCTGGAACCGCACGATGGCGGCGAAATTCTCCTGGCGGGTCAACCGCTGGCCACCTACGACCAATGGCGTCACATGGCCTACCTGTTCCAGGAAGACCGGCTGCTGCCCTGGCGCAGCGTGCGCGATAACGTCGCCTTCGGCCTGGAAGCCGGCAATGTCGCGAAGGCCGAGCGGCACCGCCGCGCCGATGCCGTGCTCGATATGGTCGGCCTGTCGGGCTTCGGCGATTCCTGGCCGCACCAGTTGTCGGGCGGCATGCGCAGCCGCGTCGCGCTGGCGCGCAGCCTGGTCATCGAGCCCGACGTGCTGCTGATGGACGAACCTTTCTCCAAGCTGGACCCGCAGACGCGCACGCAGATGCACGAAGAGGTGCTGCGCATCCAGGCAATGAAGAATATGACGATCCTGTTCGTGACGCACGACGTCGAAGAGGCGGTCGTCCTGGCCGACCGCATCGTGTTGATGGCGCCGCGTCCGGGCCGTATCCGCGAAATCGACACCGTATCGCTGCCCCGCCCACGCGCGCCCACCGATCGCGACGTCGCCGAACATACCCGCCAGCTGCGCATGAAGGTGCACGAATGAGCATAGCCCTGCGTGGCCTTGGATGGCTGTTCCTGCAGCGCGCGGCGCTGACCATCGTCTTCGTGGTGCTGTGGTCGCTGGCCGCCTCCCACGTCCCCGCCTTCGTACTGCCCGGGCCGGAAAAAGTCATCCAGGCGCTGGTCAACCTGACGCATTCGGCCAGCTTCACGCACGATGTGCTGACCACGCTGATGCGCATCCTGATCGGCTTCGCGCTGGCAACCGTGGTCGGTACGCCGCTGGGCCTGGCGCTGGGATCCAGCCGCGTGCTGGCGACCTTCTTCGACCCGCTGCTGGCCGTCATGAACACGGTGTCTTCGGCCATCTGGGCCGTCTTCGCGATCATCTGGTTCGGCATTTCCAACGCCACGACAATCTTCGTGGTATTCATGACGGCAATGCCGCTGATCCTGACCAACGTCTGGCAGGGCTCGCAGAACGTCGACAAGCTGCACGTGGACCTGGGGCGCAGTTTCCGCATGTCACGGACACAGATCCTTCGCAAGATCTACCTGCCCACCATCCTGCCCTACTTCTTCTCGGGTGCCCGTCTCGCTTTCGGTTTCGGCTGGCGGGTGTCGCTGGTAGCCGAAACGCTGGGTTCGTCCGACGGCATCGGCTATCGCCTGCGCCAGGCGGCGGACCTCGTGCAGACCGACCAGGTGTTCGCCTGGACCTTGTTGCTGGTGGTGCTGATGATGCTGTTCGAAGGCGGGCTGCTCAAGCCGCTGGAACGCCGGCTGTTCCGCTGGAAGCCGCTTTGACACGCGTGTGGCCGGATGGCCACCGATACGACCCCGCTCACGACTCGAATGCCCGAACCCGATTATCGACCACCCGCCCTGCAACATCACTGACCGGAGTCCACATCATGCCATGGAGAAAATCCCTCTTCGCCGCACTGCTGGCCCTTGCCGCGCTGGCGGGTCCTGCCGGCGCGCACGCCGCCGACAAAGTACGCATCGGCTACTGGAGCAGCGGCGTCAGCCTGGGCTTCGGCGCCGTCCTGGAAGCGACGCCTTTCCTTAAGCAGCAGAACCTCGATGTGGAATTCTTCCGCTTCCCGGACGTGAACGCGCCGCTGCGCGCGCTGGCGTCCAACTCCATCGACCTGGCCTATGGCGCCCCGGCTGCCGGGGTATTCAGCAGCGCCGCCGAGGGCGTGCCGCTGAAGGTGTTCGCCGCCACCCAGCCCGCGGATGTGCAGTTCGTCGTGCCGGAAGGTTCTCCCATCAAATCGCTGGACCAGCTGCGCGGCAAGAAGATCGGCATGTCGCCGGCGGGCAGCTCCGTGGCCGTGATCGCCGGCGCCCTTCTGGCCGGCAACCATGGGATCAAGCCCGACGATTTTTCGCTGGTCGGCGGCAACGAGTCCCGGCTGGCGCAGTTCCTGGTGCAGAAGCAGGTGGATGCCGCCGCACTGCGGTCCGTGACCGTGGCGCAGCTGACCGACCTGAAGGTCACCCGCCTGAGCAGCTTCGCGGAAGAATGGCGCAAGCTCACCAAGAGCGACTCTGTGCCGTATATCGGCATCGGCACGGTACGCAGCGAATACGTGCAGGCCCATCCCGAGGTGGTCGCGCGCGTGCTGGCCGCCATGCGCAACGCCCTGGCCTGGGCCCGGACGCACCAGCCGGAAGTCATCGCCATCCTGCAGAAATCCGCCAACCTGCCGGAGAACGATGCCAAGGTCTACGCCGGCCAGTGGAACCACATGTACCGCATATCGTTCGAACAGGCGGACATCGACACCCTCAAGCGCGAACACCAGGTCTTTACGGAGACCGGCGTCATCAAAGGCGCGCTGAAGGACGACCTGTTCGTCACCGGGCCCTGGCAGCAAGCCAAATCCATCAAGTAATCCGTATCGCGTCATCACGCTTCAAAGGAGACGATCCCCCATGAGCAAAACCATGAAAGCCCTGGTCCTGGACCAACACGGCGGCATCGAGCAGTTGCGCGTCGTCAACGATAAGCCCGTACCGGCGGTGACGCCGGGCCACGTCGTGATTCGCGTGCGCGCCTCGTCGTTCAACTACCACGACGTATTCACCGTGCAGGGCATGCCGGGGATCAAGGTGCCGCTGCCGGTGGTGATCGGCCTGGACATGGCAGGCGAGATCGCCGAAGTCGGTGAAGGCGTCGAGGGCTGGAAAGCCGGCGACCGCGTGCTGGTCAACCCCCTGAACAAAGCCAAGGGCCTGATGGGCGAAATGCTGGATGGCGGCATGGCCGAATACTGCCTGGTATCGGCGGGCCAGTTGATCGCCATGCCCGACAAGGTCAGTTTCGATGACGCGGCGGCACTGCCGGTGGCCTACGGCACCGCGCATCGCATGCTGATCACCCACAACACGGTGAAGGCCGGCGACAAGGTGCTGATTCTGGGGGCCAGCGGCGGCGTGGGCACCGCCTGCGTGATCCTTGCCAAGCAGTTGGGCGCCGAAGTCATCGCCTGCGCCGGCAGCGATAGCAAGCTGCAGGCGCTGAAGGAGCTGGGCGCGGACCACCTGATCAACTACCGGGAAACCGATTTCTCCAAGTGGGCCATCGGCCAGTACGGCAAGCCCCAGCGCCGCAACTACGAAGGCGGCGTCGATGTGGTGATCAACTTCACGGGTGGCGACACATGGGTGCCTTCGCTGAAGTGCCTGAAGCGCGGCGGCACGCTGCTGGTGTGCGGCGCGACCGCCGGCCACGATCCCAAGGAAGACCTGCGCTACGTGTGGAGCTTCGAGCTGAACATCAAGGGTTCGAACAGCTTCTACGACGAAAACCTCAAGGCCCTGCTCGACATGGTCGCCGAAGGCAGCGTCGATCCGCTGATCGATCGCGCCGTGCCGCTGGAGAAGGCCGCGGAGGGCCTGGCCCTGATCCGCGACCGAGAAGTCCTCGGCAAGGTCATCGTCAATCCCTGAACACCCTCGAATCTGGAATCTCTCATGACCGAAAACGCTCTCCCCACCAAGGAAGACATCCAGGCGCGCCTGCTGCGCGGTCCCTATCACCAGTGGCTGGGCATCGAAGTCCTGTCGGTGAATACCGGGGAAATCGAACTGAAAGCAAAATGGCGCGAGGAATGGGTGGTCAATGCCGACAAGGGCTACACCCACGGCGGCATCCTGGCCGCGCTGGTGGACCTGACCGCCGACTGGGCCCTGGTATCGGGCACCGGCCGCGGCGTGCCGACCATAGACCTGCGGGTGGACTACCACCGCGCCGCGATGCCGGGCGACCTGACGGCCAAAGGCAAGGTCATCAAGTTCGGCTCGCAGGTCTCGGTGTCGGAAGCGCAGGTGTTCGATAAGGACGGCAAGCTGGTGGCCAGCGGCCGCGGCGTGTATTCCACTATGAAGTAGTCCCACCCCCGAAGCGCTGCGCGCTTCCCCCTCAAGGGGGCGACGCTGGAGGACCGGCGGAGCCGGATCCTCGGCGTCCCCGATGGGCGGCATCTGTTTTTTGCGTGGCGGAGTGGTGGGGTGTCACACCCCCGAAGCGCTGCGCGGTTTCCCCCAGGGGGCGACGCTGGAGGACTGGCGGAGCTGGATCCTCGGCGTCCCCGGTCGGCGGCATCTGTTTTTTGCGGGGCGGAGTGGTGGGTTGGCCATCTTCGAAGCGCTGCCGCTTCCGAGCGGTGGGGTGGTTGTTTCATGCGAGGTTGATGGCGCTTGGCGCCATGGATAAGTGAGATGCATATTCCCTATAACCTGGGCGACTTGATCGATCCTTCGGCGGATGCGCAGCGCATCGCGCTGATCGGCGTGGATGCCGAGCTGCGCGAATCGCCGTGTACCTACGCCGAGCTGGATGCGCTGGCGGAAGGCGTGGCGCAGGCGTTGCGCGAAGCGGGCTATGCCCCGGGCGAGCGCGTGGCGCTGCTGTCCGCGAATTCGGTGCGCTACGTCGCCACGGTTCTGGGCATCATGCGGGCGGGCCTGGTCGCCGTGCCGGTGAACTTCAAGTTCCCGGCGTCGACCATCGCTTATGTCCTGCAGGATAGCGGCGCGCGGCTGGTGTTCATCGACGAGGCGCGCCGTGCCAGTCTGCCGGACGGGCTGCCGTCCGTTGCGATGGATAGTCCACAGTTCGAAGATTTCCTGCGTCCCGGCCGGCAGGCCCCCTACCGGCCCGGGCCGGAAGACGTCGGGCTGATGCTGTACACGTCCGGCTCCACCGGCCGCCCCAAGGGCGTGCGCCTGTCGCACGCCAGCCATCTGTGGACGGTACAGGCACGCCGCAAGGCCACGCCGCTGGACGACGAGCGCGCCTTGATCGCCGCCCCGCTGTATCACATGAACGCGCTGGCCCTGGCATTCCTGTCCGTGGGCAGCCATGCGACGACGGTGCTGCTGCCGCAGTTCAATGCGCAGGCGTATATCCGCTGCATCGAACGCTATCGCTGCACCTGGCTGACCGCCGTGCCGCCCATGATTGCCATGATGCTGCGCGAACGCGATCTGCTCGCCCGCACGGATTTGTCCTCCGTCAAGGTGATCCGCATGGGATCGGCCCCCGTCAGCGCCAGCCTGCTGGCGCAGATCCATGCCATGCTGCCCAATGCGCGGGTGATCAACGCCTTCGGCACGACCGAGGGCGGCCCGGTCGTGTTCGGTCCGCATCCGCGGGGGCTGCCGACGCCGGCCGCCTCGGTGGGCCACGCGCATCCCGAAGTGTCGCTAAGACTGGACCCGGGCCCGGGCGACGGCCCCGACCAGGGCATACTGCAAATGAGAAGCCCCGGCCTGATGCTGGGCTACCACCAGCGTCCGGACCTGGCCGACCCGTTCACACCGGACGGCCACTACTCGACCGGCGACGTGTTCCGCCGCGACGCCGACGGTTTCTACTACTTCGTCGGACGCCGCGACGATATGTTCGTCAGCGGCGGCGAGAACATCTACCCCGGCGAGGTGGAGAAAATGCTGGAGCAGCATCCCGCCGTGCAGCAGGCCGCGGTCGTACCCGTCGATGACGACATCAAGGGGCAAAAACCGGTAGCCTATGTCGTCCTGCGCGCCGGCCATACCGCCACCGCCGACGAAATCAAGCGCTATTCACTGGAGCACGCGCCGGCCTACCAGCATCCCCGCCATGTCTGGTTCGTCGATCACCTTCCATTGGCGTCGACCAACAAGATCGATCGCAACGAACTGCTGCGCGATGCCGCCGCCCGCCTGGGGCAAGCCTGAAACATCCCTTCTGCAAGGACTATCCATGCGTTTTTCCACTGTATGCGCCCTGGGCGGACTGGTCGCGGCGCTTGCGTCCGCGCCCGCCCTGGCCCTGGACGAAGTCACCGTCGCCCTGGCGATCCCGCCCGCCGTGCATGACGGGGCACCCTATGCCGCCGCGAACGAACTGGGCTACTTCAAGCAGGAAAACCTGTCTGTCAAAACCATCGTGTTCCAGGGCGCCGGCGCGCTGCTGCCGCAGGTCGCCAATAAGCGGGTGACTTTCGGCTACCCGACCTCCGAGCCGGTCATCTCCAGCTACTTCAACGGCAAGGACATCCTGCCGCTGCGCTACTTCTATAACGGCGTGCCGGGCAACACCATGGAATTCGCCGTCCTGGCCGATTCGCCCGTGAAGACCCTGGCCGACTTCAAGGGCAAGGATATCGGCGTCGGCGCGCTGACCTGGGGCACCATCCCGGGCGGCCGTGCCGCGCTGCGTACCGCCGGCCTGACGCCGGGCAAGGACGTCAACTATGTGGCCGTGGGCGCGCTGGCGGCGGGCTTCCAGGCGCTGAAGACAGGCAGGGTCGCGGCCCTGAACTTCAACAGCAGCTGGAACGACATGCTGGAAATGTCGGGCACGCCCATCCGGCGCATCGCCTATCCGCCCGTGTTCGCCGAAACGGCGGGCAACGGGTTCATCGCCCACGTGGACACCTTTCGCGACCATCCGGACCTGATGGTGCGGTTCGCGCGCGCGTACACCAAGGCGCAGGTCGCCTGCGTGGCGAATCCCGAATTCTGCGTGCGGGCCTTCTGGCGCGCCAATCCGCAGTCCAAGCCGTCCGGCGACGAGGCGCAGGCACTGAAGGACCAGGCCACGCTGCTCACCCGCCGCCTGCAGCGGGTGCTGTACACCCCGTCGGGGCAGCCGCGCGTGCCGGGCTATTACGATCTGAAGTCCATCAAGGCCGGCATCCAGGCCATGGCCGCGGCCGGCGAATACCCGTCGGCCAACGTGCCCGTGGAGCAGATTTTCTCCAACGAGTACATCAAGCAGATCAACGACTTCGACGCCGAAGCGGTTCGCGCGCAGGCAAAGGCGGCCAAATGAGCACCACACCGGACGGCGGCCAGCCCGCGCGCGCGACAATGCGCGTGGAACCCGCGGACGCGCCGCTCGACGTCGCGCGCCGCATCCTGCTGAGCGGATTTCCACCCGGGCCGGTGACGGTGCGCGGCGAATTGCGGCATCCGGACGGCAGCCTGTGGCAAAGCGAAGCCACGTTCGACGTGGGTGCGGACGGCACGCTGGATCTGGACCGCCAGGCGCCGGTCGAGGGCGATTGGGACAGCGCCGATGCCATGGCGCTGGTCTGGGCCATGAAGCGCATGCGCGCGCCGGCAGAACCGGAGCGCGGTGACGAAGTCGATACGCTGGCCATCGCCATCGATGCCGAAAGCCGTGACGGCCAGGCGCGGGCGCACGCCACGCTGGTGCAGCGCTATGTGCTCGACGGCGTGACGCGGCGCGAGATCGCCGAAGAAGGACTGGTCGGCACGGTATTCCGGCCGGCCGGCGCCGGTGCGCGTCCGGTCATTATCGTATTGAACGGTTCCGGCGGCGGCATTCCGCGGCAGCGCGCGGCGCTGTACGCGGCGCATGGCTATACGGCGTTCGCGCTGGGCTATTTCAAGGCGCCGGGTTTGCCGGCACATATTTCCCGCACACCGCTGGAATATTTCGAGCGCGCGCTGCGGTGGACACACGCCAATCTGGACCCGGCCGGCGGCTTCGTCGCCGTGACCGGCCAGTCGCGCGGCGGCGAGCTGACGCTGCTGCTGGCGTCGCGCTTTCCCGACCTGGTCAATGCCGCCATCGCCTACGTGCCCAGCGCCGTGGTGCACGGCACGCTGCGCGCCGGCGCGCCCGGCGAGGCGCCGGATTCGCCTACCTGGACGTGGCAGGGCCAGCCCCTGCGCAACGTATGGCAGGACAACCCGGAGGTCGACTGGTCCGCATTCGACCAGACCAGCGCCGATGGCAGCCCCGTGCGGCAGGCGGCCGCCTTCCATACCCCGCTGCGCCATCCGGCCTCCGTGGCAGCCTCCCGCATCGCGGTGGAACGCATCGCCGGCCCGGTCATGCTGATTTCCGGCACGGATGACGGCTTCTGGCCGTCCACGCTGTTCAGCGAACAGATCGCCGCGGCCCTGAAGGAGCACGGCCATCGCTGGCCCGTGCAGCACGTCTGCGGCCAGGGCGCCGGCCACGCCATCGGCCTGCCCAATGTGCCCACCACGCTCATCGCCAAGCCGCACCCGGTCGCCGGCGTCGTGCTGACGGGCGGCGGGACGCCGCAGGCAAACGCGCACGCGAACCGGCAATCCTGGGACGCCGTGCAACGCTTCCTGGCCGAGGCC
Organism: Bordetella sp.; assembly: GCF_057362025.1. Lineage (NCBI taxonomy): Bacteria > Pseudomonadati > Pseudomonadota > Betaproteobacteria > Burkholderiales > Alcaligenaceae > Bordetella > Bordetella sp. The sequence goes on from NZ_JBMQQZ010000083.1 coordinate 169,188, forward strand.
GTCGCCCGGCATGGAGCGCAGGCATGAACACCCACGCCGCACCGCCCGATGCGCCTGCCTCCCTCCCCGGCGCGACAACCGCACAGCGGCAGGACGGACTGCCGTCCGCCACCGCGGCCTTGAGCTTCAAGCGCGTCGGGCTGACCTATCCCACGCGGAGCGGGCGCATCCAGGCGCTGGCGGACATCGACCTGGATATCGCGGCCGGCGAGTTCGTCGCCGTGCTGGGCCCGTCCGGCTGCGGCAAGTCCACTTTGCTGAAACTGGCGGCCGGCCTGCTGCACCCGACGGCGGGCGATGTCCGCCTGGGCGGCGAAACGGTCACGCGACCCAGCCGCCGGGCCGGTGTGGTGTTCCAGAAACCCAATCTGTTGCCTTGGAAAACCGTGCTGGACAACGTGCTGCTGCCGGCGCAGACCATGGACCTGCCCACCGCGCCGGCGCGCGAACGCGCGCGCTCGCTGCTGGAGCTGGTGTCCCTGGGCGGCTTCGCCGCCAACTATCCCGGCGAGCTGTCCGGCGGCATGCAACAACGCGTCGGCATCGCCCGCATGCTGCTGCCCGACCCGGACCTGCTGCTGATGGACGAGCCCTTCGCCGCGCTGGACGCGCTGACCCGCGAGGCACTGACGCTGGAACTGCAACGCATCTGGAGCACGCAGCGCAAATCCGTGCTTTTCATCACGCATAGCATTCCCGAAGCCGTCTTCCTGGCCGATCGCGTTGTTGTCATGTCCCCGCGTCCCGGCCGCATCATCGAAGACTACCGGCCCGACCTGCCCCGCCCACGCACCCTGGAGACCCTGGGCGATGCGGCCTTCAATGCCGCGTGCCAGCACCTGCGCCGCCATTTCACCCACGCGCAAGCGGCCTGACCTTCCGATGCCCGCATCCTATCCATGCTGAAACGCCTAGACCTTACGTCCGTTCTCTATCCATTGATCAGCCTCGGCGTGCTGATCGCGGCATGGCATTGGTCCATCCGCGCGTTCGCCATTCCCGACTATCTGCTGCCGCCGCCCGGCGCGGTGTTCGGCGCCCTGTACGACGGCTTCGCCAGCGGCAGCCTGTGGCCCCATATCCGGGCCACACTGGCGGAATCCCTGGCCGGCTATGCCATCGGCTGCGGAGTGGCCGTGCTGCTGGGCGCGCTGCTGGCGGAATCGCGCACCTTCGAGCGCTTCCTGTACCCGCTGCTGGTCGGCCTGCAGGCCATGCCCAAGGTCGCGCTGGGCCCCATCATCCTGGTGTGGTTCGGTTTCGGCATGTCATCCAAGGTCGTCCTGGTGGCGCTGGTGTGCTTCTTTCCGCTGTTCGTCAATACGATCAACGGCATCAAGCGCACGGATACGGAACTCCTCGATGCCTGCCGCGCGTTTTCCGCCAGCCGCGCCTACCTGCTGCTGCACGTGAAGCTGCCAGCGGCGGCCGGCGACATCTTCTCGGGTTTGCAGATAGGCGTGGCAATGGCGCTAATCGGCGCCGTGGTCGGCGAATTCCTGTCCGCGCAAGAGGGCCTGGGCTATCTGATCGCCTCGGCCTCGGTCAGCATGAGCCTGTCCACCATGTTCGCGGGGGTCGTGCTGCTGGCCGTCATCGGCCTGGTTGGCTCGATGCTGATGCGCCGCCTGCATCACCGCGTGGTGTTCTGGGAATCGCGCGGCGACGCCGACCGCTGATCGCTATGGATGCCAAAGCCGGACCGGCCGGGCGCCAGGTCCGGCCGCAGTGTCAGCGCGGGGATGACATAGTCCCCGCCATTTTGCTTGCGGAAAGGAATGGGGGCGGTCTCCCGCAGGCTGTCCAGCCGCTGGCCCAGCGCTTCGCAGACCTGCGTGAAACCGGCCTCGTCGATGCGGCCGGTGCGGTAGATGACGTGCGGCGGCAGGACATCGAAACCCGGGAAGTACAGGATGCCATGCTGGATGGGGAACAGGATGTCGTCGATGGGGCCATTGATTCCGCGCGGTTCGTAGTGCGACGCCCACCCGCCCGCTGTCACCAGCAACATCGCCCGCTTGCCAGCCAGCGTGCCCTCGCCATAGCGGTCGCCCCAATGCGTGTCCGAATGCTCGCCCACGCCATACGCGAAGCCGCAGGCATATACCCGATCCACCCAGCCCTTCAGGATTGCCGGCATTGAAAACCACCACAGCGGAAACTGCAGGATGACGACATCCGCCCAACGCAGCTTTTCCTGCTCGCGGGCGATATCCTCGCGCTGCGTGCCGTTGGCGTATGCGCGGCTGGAATCCATGGAAGGATCGAAGCGCTGGCCCGGCATCCGGACCAGGTTGTCATCCGCATCCAGCGCGGACTTCCAGCCCATGGCATAAAGGTCGGAGACGCGGACCTCGTGGCCCGCACGACGCAAGTGCCGGACGGCGAAGTCCCTTACCGCGCCATTCAAGGAACGCGGTTCGGGGTGGGCAAAAACGATAAACACATTCATGGGAAGACGCTCCATCGTGGATGCAGGAAAGATAGAGCTGTCCCAGCTGTAGTAGAAATGAACTCTCGGAATCCCAGGTATTGCCATGGACAATTTCCTGCGCCGCCTCGACCTGAATCTGCTGGTCACGCTGGACGCACTTCTTGCCGAACACAATGTGACCCGCGCGGCCGCGCGCCTGCACCTGGCGCAGCCCACGGTCAGCATCCAGTTGGCCAGGTTGCGTGAGATCTTCAGCGCCCCCCTTTTGCTGCCGGGGCCGCGAGGCATGCGTCCTACCCGCCGGGCCGAAGCGCTGCGTGAGCCGCTGCGGCAGGCATTGGAAGCGCTGCGCCAGGCCGTGGCGCCATCGGATCCGTTCGACCCGGCCCGGGCCCGCCAGACCTGGCGCGTCATGGCTTCCGATTACGCGGAATCCACCATCGTCCTGCCCGTGCTGGCGGCGCTGCGCGAAGAAGCGCCGGCCACGCGCCTGGCGGTGCTTCAATTGATTCCGTCGGCACTGGCCCGCCAGGCCGAACGGGACATGGACCTGGCCTTCCATATCGGCGAAGAGGCCCCGCCGGGCCTGCGCAGCAGGCTGTTGTTCACCGAACGGTATGTGTTGGCCGGGCGCCGGGGACACCCGCGGCTGAAGCGCCGTCCAAGCCTGGAACAGTTCCGCCGGCTGGATCACGCCATCGTGTCGCCGGATGGCGGCGGCTTCCAGGGCATTACCGACAGCGCACTCGCTGAGCGAGGCATGACGCGGCGGGTGGCGCTATCCGTGCCCCACTTCCTGTTCCTGGTTTCAGCCCTGGCCAGCACCGATCTGGTAGCCATGGTGCCGTCCCGCCTGATGCGCGGCAATCCCGCGCTGCAGGCCGTCGAACCTCCCCTGGAGCTGCCCGGCTTCGACATGATGATGCTGTGGCACGAACGCGTCCATCGCGACCCGGCCCATCAATGGCTGCGCGACCGCATCGCCCGTGCCGTATAGGCCTGCCTACTTCTTCGCCGGCAACGGGTTCGCCACGTTGTCGAACGCGCGATCCAGGTTGTCCTGCGCCGCCGTCAGGCGATCGCGGGCGCTTTGCACCCAGGCGACGTCGGCCGCCAGGCGCTGTTTGGCCTCGGCCAGCATGCGCGACACCTCGGCTGGCTGCGGGCCGCCCTGGCCCTTGCTGGAGGCAATCATATTCTGCGCCGTCAGCACCTGGCGGAAGCGGGCCTCGTCCAGCGGCAGCTTGGCGTTCTCGGTGCCCTTGGCCTTGCCGGCTGCCGCGTAGATGCGCAGTGCCTCCGCATAGGGGATATCCGCGGGCTTCAGATTGTTCTGCCGGCCATAGGTGACCAGTTCGGAGGCGAAATGATGGCCAATGCGGAACGGCACATTGGCATCCCGTTGCAGCACATCCGCCAATTCCGTGGTCGTGGAATAATCGGCATCGACTTCGGCCAGTGCGCGTTCGCGGTTCAGCACCAGCCCGCCCAGCATATCGTCCAGTTTCAGGTACATATCGGTGGCGGCGTCCACCGCATCCTGGGCCTGCCCGCGCTTGTAATCCGGCATGCCGGGCGTCACGTTATGCGCCACGACCAGGGCCGCCATCGCGTCGCCCACGGTTTCGCTGGCCGCCAGGCGCACATCGTTCAGCGCGTAGGGATTGCGCTTCTGCGGCATGATGCTGCTGGTGCCGGTCAGCTTGCCTTCGGTCAGCATCAGCCAGGGCTTGGGCTGATGGTATTGCGTATGCACATCCTGGACGAAAGCGCCCACGCTCAGTGCCATCGTGCTGGCCAGGCTGGCGGCTTCCGCGCCGACGTCGATCTGCGAGAACTGCGCGGCATCGTAGGAGTTGTCGACCACGCCGTCGAATCCAAGCAGGTCGGCCAGGCGCTTGCGGTCGATGGGGAAGCTGGAGGTGCCCAGCGCGGCGGCCCCCATGGGGCTGAGGTTGACCCGGGCGTAGGCCTCGCGCACCCGCGCGGCATCACGGTCCAGCACGCTGGAAAACGCCAGCAGGTAGTGGCCATAGGTGGTCGGCTGGGCCTGCACGCCGTTGGTGTAGGCCGGCACGATGGCATCGGCGTACTTCTCCGCCAGCGCGTTGACCGACGCATGCGCCTGGTTCAGTGCCTCGTACAGATCCAGCAGGCGGTCGCGCAGCATGACGCGTCGCGTGGTCGCCAGGATATCCTGGCGGCTGCGCCCCGAATGCATCCGCGTGGCGTCCGGGCCGGCGATCTTGACGATCAGCGGCTCCAGCTGCAGATAATCCCCGGGCCGCTTGCCGCCCGGCCTATCGCCTTCCGCGATCACCTGGGCGATCGCCCGCGCCGTCTTCTGCCCGATATCGCGCGGGACGATGCCCTGCTCCACCGTCATTACGATGGAAGCCTTGTTGAACTGGCCCAACCAGAAAAAATTGTCATGCAGCCCGCTGGCGCCGCCGTTCGCGGCATCGGCACGCGCGCCGGCCAGGGCGAGCGCCAGCAGGCTGGCAGCGGCAATACGTCGGAAACCGCGGCCGTAACGGCTGGCTTGGGGTTGGGTAACGGCCATGGGATCTCCTTCCTGTGCAGCGGGCCGGGCCGATGGCATGCCGGCCCGGAAAAGCACGATGATACCGTTGTCCCGGGCTACCGTACCTAGCTCTGCCCAACCCGGTATTGGACGACGTCTGCCACCTGGGCCAGCCGGTCGTACAGGCCGCGCGCGGCGGCATTGCCGCGGTCGGTCTGCCAATACACGCGATACACGTGCCGGTCCCGGGCGGCGGCGATCGCGGCTTCCATCAATGCGCGCCCGGTACCGCTGCCGCGCGCCGCGGGCGCCACGTAGAGGTCCTCGATGCAGCAATTCCAGCCGTCGGTCCAGCTGGCGCGATGGAACAGATGGATCACGAATCCCGTCGCCCGGCCCGCCACATCCTCGTGGACCAGGCAGCAATGGTCGCCGCCGGCCCCGGACACTCTCGCCCAGGTCGCCCGGGTGACTTCATCGCGCAGCTGGACGCCGTAGAAGTCCAGATAGCCCCGCCAAAGCGCCAGCCATTCGCCATGATGCCGCGGCGCGGCGGGCAGAATACGGCCGAGCGCGCTTCCCGCTGGAGCGCCGCGATCCGGATTGCCGTGCATCGCTCACCCCTCGCTTTCCGGCATTTGCTCTCGTATGGCCGAGGAAATGGCCGTCAACCCGTCGCGCAACTGCTGTTCGCCCAACCACGCGAAGCCGATGCGCATGTAGCGACGCGGCATGTCGAACCAATGGCCCGGCCCGACATAGGTTCCGTGCGTCTCCAGCAGGCTGCGGTAGAAGCGGTCGAGATCGAACGACGCATCGACCTTCAAGCGGGGGAAGCAGACCACGCCGCCGGCGGGTTCCACCCATTCCATATAGGGCTCGCCTGCCATCCAGTCGCGCACGATGTCGCGATGCCGCAGGTTGCGCGGGTTGCTCAGCGCCAGCCAGCTGTCGCGCTGGGTCAGGACCGCCGCGCCCACGGCCTCATCCAGCACGGACCCGCAGATGCCGATCTGTTCCTTCGCGGCCAGGAAGCGCTCGTACAGAGTACGGTCGCGGGTGATGAGCCAGCCGGTCCGTATGCCCGGCGTTCCGTAGGCCTTGGAGAGCGAAGACACCGAGATAAAACGTTCGCTGATGCTGGCCGCGGTCGGGTATGGCTCTGTATAGCTCAGGTCACGATAGGTTTCGTCCACCAGCACCAGGCAGCCGTGCCGGTGCGCAATGCCGTCCAGGCGCAGCAAGTCGTCCCAGGACATCATGGTGCCGGTGGGGTTATGCGGGCAGGTCACGCTGATATAGGCCGTGTCGGGCCGTATCGCGCGCTCGATGGCATCGACGTCCGTCTTGAAACCGTTCTCGAAGGACAGATCGACATAGCTGATATCGCAGCCGATCGCCTTGGGCGTCTCGATGTTGGTCGCGTAGTTGGGCCGCACCACGACCAGATGCGACTGCGGCGTCAGCAGCGAGGTGGCGACGACGAACAAAGCGGTCGCCGCGCCGGCACACACCAGGACGTCTTCCGGCCCGATCTCCGCGCTGCCGCTGTGCCGCGCGATCTGCTCGCGCAGCGCGGGATCGCCGCGGTGCTCGCCATAGCACAGCGTCAGGTCCGAAAGATCCAGCCCGAATTCCCCAAGCTTGCGATCGGGGATTGCGCTTTCCGATAGATTGTTCTGGATCCGGCCATAGCCGAATTCCTCCGGCGATTCCGCTTCCAGCGCCATCCGCGTGTACTTCACGGCATACCTCCAGGGCTCTCGATGAAACCGCGATCATGTCGCGAACGAGGCCGCCGGAACATCCTCCCCGCGGAGGAGGCACAGCCGGTCCATGCCTGCGTACCCGTTACCGTAAACGGCGTGCGGCAGCGCCATGCGTCAGCGACGCTCCAGCGTGCGCAGGAACAAAGACAGCAATTCCGACTGGGTCGAAATGTTCAGCTTGGCATAGGCGTTTTTGCGATGCGTCTTGACCGTCGTGACCGAAATTCCCAGGTGCAGGCCGATCGATTCCGATGAATGCCCCTGCAATACCATCCGGATGACTTCCGCTTCACGCGCACTCAATTCCGGCTTGCCGAAATTGTCGAAAGCGGCATCGATGCGGCTGTCGGGCGGCGTGCGCGCCATGCCGTCCTGCCCGGCCCAGTAGCGCCGTATCACGGCGGCGATGACCGGATGCAGCTCCTTCAGGCAGTCGAGGTGCCGGTCGCTGAAGCCACCGCTGGCGTGCGGACGGAGCAGGCCGACTTCCGCCACCGCGTCTTCCCGCAGCGGCGCCAACGCCAATATTTCTTCGCGGTTGGGCGGCCAACCCAGCGTGACGTAGCCGATTTCCTCTTGTTCCGACATTGCCACCGGCACGCCGGCCGCCGTACCGGCCTGCCGCATGGAATCGCCGCCCTGACCGCCTGCCGTTGAACCGGCTGAAGGCCTGTGGCCGGCGGAAACCAGATCCCGTATGCGCATCACGCCCGAGCGCAGCCCACCCAGGTAGGCCTGGTAGCACGGATTCAATACGTAGGAGTGGCGCAGATAGTTGTCCAGCCCGCGCCGATATGCCGGTTCCTTGAAATCGTCATACAGCGCGACGGGCCGCCCCCTGCCCCGATACACCAGCACCGAGATCATCTCGAAAGGGATGAAGGACAACAGCGCGGCGAACAGAATGTCCAGCGATCGCCGGGTTCCTGCTTCGTCGATCAACTGGCTTATCGTTTCCTGGGACAACTCTGGCGTCATGTGGCGATGTCCGGTCCGGCCTGGTCCGCCCGCGCCGCCAGGGTCACGACCAATTTCCCGCGGTTGTGTCCTTCCTGCAGTTGGCGCTGCGCGTGCTCTATCTGGGAAAACTCAAACACCCGGCTGACGTGCACGCGTACCTTCTCCCGATCGATCAAGTCGGCGATCTCCGCCAGTTGCCGTCCGTCGGGCCGTGCGGTGTAGCGGGCGGCGCGAGCGTTTTTCTGCTTCGCCCGCTCCTGGGAAGGCTCGTTCAAGGTGGACACCAGCGCGCCGCCGTCCTTCAGCACATTCCAGGATCGTTCTTGGGTGTCACCGCCGATAAGGTCGAACACGACGTCGACCCCCCGGATTTCTTTCTCGAAATCCTGGGTCTTGTAGTCGATCACGCGGTCCGCGCCCAGCGAGCGCAGGAACTCGGCGGCGTCGCCGGATGCCGTGGCGATGACTTCAGCCCCCTTGGCCTTGGCGAACTGCAGGGCAAAATGGCCGACCCCGCCCGCGGCGCCGTGGATCAGCAGGCACTGCCCCGGCTTGAGCCCACCGTGGTCGAAAATACCCTGCCATGCCGTCAAACCGGCCAGCGGCACCGCCGCCGCGGTAACGAAGTCCAGCGACAGGGGTTTGCGCGCGATGCCTTCCAGCGGCACCGTCACGTACTCGGCATAGGCGCCCTGCCCCTGGCCGACAAAGGCGTATACCGCATCGCCGGGCTCGATCCCAGGCAGGCGCTGCCGGGTTTCCTCCAGGATGCCGGAGCAATCCCGGCCCAGGATGTACGGCAATCGATCGGCGCGTACCAACGGGTATTTGCCTTCCCGCGTCTTGACGTCGACGGGGTTCAAGCTGGCCGCCTTGACGCGGATCAGGCCTTCGTTCCGTGCTGGCTCGGGCACGTTCACCCATTCTTCCTGCAGCACTTCCGGCCCGCCGAAGCGGTGGATACGATAGGCTTGCATGCGACTCATGGTGGCCTCCTGGCGGCACGGCAAAAGCGGCCGGTCCCGCAAATGCTATGCCGCCGGGGCCGGAATGTACATGCCGCCCTGGAAGGCCCCACCGCCCGACAAGCCCTTTCGCCCTGAAAGCCCCTTTCGCCCGGCAAGCCCTTCCCGCCCTGCGCCCCCCTTGATCCCGCCGGCCCCCCCCACCCGCGAGATCCCTCCGCGCCGCGAGCCCCTTTTAAGCGGCCCGCTGGTAATACAGGTTCTGCGGATGCCGGGCCTCGGCGAAGAAGAACCAGCGCTCGGCCAACAGGCCCAGGTACTGGATCACGAAAGCAACCACCAGAATGGCCACGGGTGCAACCAGGGACGACGCGAACATGACCAGGATAAAGGGCACGACGAAGGCCCCCAGGACGAATCCCGCCTTGACCGTGGCCAGCATGGCGGGGCTCTTTCCGTGGAAGAACTCGCGCATATTGAAAGAGCTGGAGGTGAACCCCTGCGACTTCTGCACCACCTTGTCCGAGCGGATGCCGGTGGCGCTTTGCAGTGTCGATTTGGGATAGAGACGCGCGTTGCGCGCCAGCGATGCCATGCGCGACATGCAGCCCGCGGCGATCAGGATGCAGGCACAGGGCCCCAGCACCGTGACCAAGGGCGGATACGTCACCGCGGCGAGCAGCGCGGCCAGCGTAAAACCGGACGCGCATCCCAGCAGCACGAAGTTCACCAGGGTAAAGGGGCTGGCCCATTCCTGCAGAAAACGCAGGCAGGCATAGATCATGGCGGTACACAGGAACAGCACGGCTGCCGCGCCTACGCCCACAATGCCGATGGCCAGTGAATAACGCGGCGCCAGCAGATGGGCCAGGCCGTACAGGAAGGTCACCAGCAGGAAGAAAGGCACGGCCAGGCATTCGCGCGACAGCCACGACGTGCGCCACATGCTGACGGCGCGCCACGCGCGTTCCGGATGCCCCAGGTGGAAGAAGGATGCCAACAGGCCCAGCGCGCCCAGCACCAGGGACACGCCTGCCCCGGCGACGAAAAACGCCGGTGGCGGCATTGCCAGGCCGCCCTGGGAAGCGGCGAGCTGCATCGCCACGAGGGCGATCAGCAAGCCCTGGGCTGCGCCGCAAAGCGTGGTCAGAAACACGACCGAAAATGGTGGCCGCATGGATACTCCTTGTCTTTATGGACGCCGCGCCTTGGCACGGGCGCCCGTCAGCAAATCATGATCGAACTGCAGGTAGGCGCCGCATTGGCGTTGCGGCCCGCGCGGCGGACCCCTCAACGCGGCGATGCGGCGGCCGCCAGGTCCAGTTGCCCGCGCTCCAGCTGGGTCTCGATATTGCCGCCCGGCGCGGGCGCGGCGGACGATCCGCAGCCGCAGGACGACGACCCGCAGCCCTGCGCTTCGGTCTTGCGTCGCGGCAAATAATGGTTGGCCGGCTTCGTGTCCCATTCCGGCATCAGCTGATACCCGCCGCGTTCGCGGATGGCCTGCGACACTTCCGAGTCCGGATCGTGGATATCGCCGAACAGGCGCGCCGAGGTCGGACAGGCCAGCACGCAGGCCGGTTTGCGGTCGCGTTCCGGCAGGGCCTGATTATCGATGCGATCGGAACACAGGGTGCACTTGGCCATTTCCTTGCGCTGCGGATCGAGTTCGCGCGCGCCGTAGGGACAGGCCCATGCGCAGTAATTGCAGCCTATGCATTTGTCGTAGTCGACCAGCACCAGGCCATCGGATTCGCGCTTGTAGCTGGCACCGGTCGGACAGACCGGCACGCACGGCGGATCCTCGCAGTGCAGGCAGGACTTGGGGAAATGGATCGTGTCGGTCAGCGGGAACTCGCCGGCCTCGTAGGTCTGGACACGATTGAAGAAATTGCCGCTCGGGTCCGCATCGTAGGCGCGTTCATCGGCCAGGCTCCCCGCCTCGCCCGATGTATTCCATTCCTTGCAGCTGGTCACGCAGGCGTGGCAGCCCACGCAGACGTTCAGGTCGATCACCAGTGCCATCTGGGTCATGTCGTTTCCTTGCTTTTGTTCGGCGCCGCGCCACGCAGGCGGGCCAGGAACTCGCCTTTGCCGGCGAAATAGGTCTGCACCACCCGGGTCACGATATTCATGGATCCGGGCAAGGGCTTCATGGGCGCGAACTGCGGCAGCGTGAAATCCGCGTCGGCTTCGGCCGGATAGATCCGCACGCGCAGGTCGTACCAGCCGGCCTGCCCCGTGATGGGATCGGAATTGGACACCCGGCCAGGCACGCCGTCCGTGCCGCCGGGCAGTTCGTCGGTGATCAGATGATTCAGCAGGAAGCCCCGGCGCGATTCGTTCGCGTCCGGCCCCAGGTTCCATGCGCCGGCGGCCTTGCCGATGGCGTTCCAGGTCCACACCGTGCCGGGCTCCACCGCCTCGCTGTAGCGAGCCATGCATCGCACCTTGCCCCAGGGCGATTCGACATAGATCCAGCCGCCGTCCTCGATCCCCTGTGCCGCGGCGGTGCGCGGATTGACCATCAGGTAGTTTTCGCCATGGATCTGCCGCAGCCAGGCGTTCTGCGAATCCCAGGAGTGATACATCGCCATCGGGCGCTGGGTGACCGCGGCCAATGGGAAGGCCTGGGCGTCGGTAACGCCGCTTTCAATGGGCTCGTACCAGAAAGGCACGGGATCGAAATAGCGTTCCACGCGCGCGCGCAGATGGTCCGGCGGCTGGCGTCCGCGTGTCTTGCCCTGGGCGGCCAGGCGGAATTTCTGCATGACCTCCGAATACAGCTGCATCACGATCGGGGTGCCGAACTTGCGCATGCCCGTTTCCACCGACCACTTCAGGTAGGGGCCGTTGCAGTTGCGCATGTACTGCATCTCTTCGGGCAGGACATGGTGATAGAAGCAATTGTTCTCGGCATACTTTTCCCACTGGTTGGGATTGGGCTCGCCCACCAGGGCCTTATCGCCGTCCTTGCCGCGCCAGCCGATCAGGAAACCCACGCCGGAATCCGGCGCCGTCTGGAAATTGACGATGAAATCCTTGTAGCCGCTGAACTTGGGCGTGCCGTCCGGCCGCGTGAAGGCGGGAAGCTTCAGGCGGCTCGCCAGTTCGACGATGACTTCCTGGAAGGGCCGGCATTCCCCGGTCGGCGGGACCACGGGAATACGGACGGAATCCACCGGGCCGTCGAATTCGGAGATAGGCCGGTCCAGCATCGACATGGCGTCGTGCCGTTCCAGATAGGTTGTGTCCGGCAGGATCAGGTCGGCGAATGCCGTCATCTCCGACTGGAACGCGTCGCAAACGACCAGGAAGGGAATCTTGTATTCCCCATCCTCGCGCTTGTCGGTCAGCATCCGGCGCGTCTCGACGGTATTCATCGATGAATTCCAGGCCATATTGGCCATGAAAATCATCAGGGTATCGATGGGATAGGGATCGCCGCGCCAGGCATTGGTGATGACGCTGTGCATCAGGCCATGGACGGCCAGCGGATATTCCCAGGAGAACGCCTTGTCGATACGCACCGGCCCGCCCTGCTCGTCGATGAACAGGTCGTCCGGCGCCGCGGGCCAGCCCAGCGGCCCGTTGGGCAGCGGCGTATTCGGCTGCACGTCGCTGGCCTTGTTGGGCGGCTTGGCGGACGGCGGCACGGCGCGCGGGTACGGCGCCTTGTGCCGGAAGCCGCCCGGGGTGTCGATGGTGCCCAGCAGCGTCATCAGGATGGACATCGCGCGGATGCTCTGGAAGCCGTTGGAATGCGCCGCCAGACCCCGCATGGCGTGGAAAGCGATGGGCGCGCCTCGCACGGATTCATGCGTGACGCCCCAGGCGTCGGTCCAGCGTATGGGCAACTGGATCTTCTGCTCGCGCGAGACCTGGATCAACTCGCCGGCCAGGCGGCGGATGGTCTCCGCGGGGATACCGGTGATTGCCGCGGCCCATTCCGGCGTACAGGATGCGGCGCGCTCGCGCAGCCGGGTGAAGGACGGTGCCACGGGCGTACCATCGTCCAACACATACTGCCCGTCCAGCGCCGGCTCGGCGCCGGCCGCGTGGTTCACGACCGGGCGGTTGCTGTGCTTGTCCCACCACATGCGGTTCTGCGGGAACAGCGCGTTGACCTCCGGGCTGGCCGCATCCTGGACGAACAGGCCCGACGTCTCGCTGTCCTCGCGCAGGTCGATCAGCTCGCCGGCGTTGGTGTAACGGGAAACGAATTCGTGATCGTAGGCATCCTGGGCGATCAGTTCGTGGATCAGCGCCATGAATAACGCGCCGTCGGTACCGGGACGGATGGGAATCCATTCGTCGGCGACCGCCGCATAGCCGGTGCGCACCGGGTTGATCGCGATGAAGCGGCCGCCCGCGCGCTTGAACTTGGATATCGCGATCTTCAGGGGATTGGAGTGGTGGTCCTCGGCCGTGCCTATCATCAGGAACAGCTTGGCGCGTTCCAGGTCGGGGCCGCCGAATTCCCAGAACGAGCCGCCTATCGTATAGATCATGCCGGCGGCCATATTGGCCGAGCAGAAGCCGCCATGCGCCGCGTAATTGGGTGTGCCGAATTGCTTGGCGAACAGCCCGGTCAGCGCCTGCATCTGGTCGCGCCCGGTAAACAGCGCGAAACGCCTCGGATCAGTGGCGCGCAGATGGGCCAGCCGGGTTTCCAGCAGCGCAAACGCCTCGTCCCAGGAAATGGGCTCGAATTCCGCCGTGCCTCTCTCCGCGCCGGGCTTGCGCCGCAGGGGTCGGGTCAGCCGGGCCGGCGAATACTGCTTCATGATGCCGGACGAGCCCTTGGCGCAGATCACCCCCTGGTTCAGGGGATGCTCAGGGTTGCCGTCGATATAGCGGACTTCGCCGTCCCGCAGGTGGACGCGGATGCCACAGCGGCAGGCGCACATGTAACAGGTGGTCGTCTTGACTTCGAGATTTTCGCGCTGCGTGCGGTGCCCGTGCTCCATGCCGCGCCTCCTTGTGCAATGGCTGGACCGGCACGCAGATGCCGGCCATTTGGGGAGCGATCATACGGAGGACCACGACCGGAGAAAAATCGCTATTTCGTATTCTAGTTATAAGCAAATCCGATATGGTTATATTGAACTCCTCGGGGCGCCCGGCATTCGACCGCCCGCCGCCGCCCGGGGGCGCCCTACTTGAATACCCCCACGCCGTTAGCTCCGTCCCCGCCATAGGGGTTGTCGCCGTAGCCGCCCTGCACGTCGATCTTCACCGTTGAAGGATCCACCTTGGACTGGTCGCCCTTGTAGTGCATCACGATTGCCGGCACCAGCATCACCGTCGCCACCATGACCAGCTGGATGACGATGAACGGGATCGAGCCCTGGTAGATCTGCCCTGTCGTCACCGGCGCGATGGTGCGCCCGGTGACCTTGTCCCGATAGGGATCCTTGGGCGCGACCGAGCGCAGGTAGAACAGCGCGAAGCCGAACGGCGGATGCATGAACGAGGTCTGCATGTTCACCGCCAGGATCACCCCGAACCAGATCAGGTCGATACCCATCTTCTCGGCCACCGGCCCGAGCAGCGGCACGATGATGAAGGCCAGCTCGAAGAAGTCCAGGAAGAACGCCAGCACGAAGGTCAGCACGCTGACCACGATCAGAAAGCCCCACTGCCCGCCCGGCAACCCGGTCAGCAGGTGCTCGACCCACAGATCGCCGTTCACGCCCCGGAAGGTCAGGCCGAACACCGTCGAGCCCACCAGGATGAACACCACGAAGCACGACAGCTTGGTGGTGGTGTCCATTGCCTGCTTGAGCAGGTCCAGCGTCAGGCGCCGGCGCGCCAGCGCCATGGCAATGGCGCCGACCGCGCCCATCGCCCCGCCCTCGGTGGGCGTGGCCACGCCGATGAAGATCGTGCCCAGCACCAGGAAGATCAGGAACAGCGGCGGGATCATCACGAAGGTCACCCGCTCGGCCAGCGCCGACAGCAGCCCCAGGCGCAGCACCTTGTTCGCGATGGCGATCACGAAGGCCGTCAGCCCCCACAGCAGCAGGCTGAGCACGATGCGCTCGTCGGCCGGCGCCGTGTCGTTCTCCATCCACCGGCCCAGCACCCAGGCCACCGTCACCGAGATCGCCATCAGCACCAGCAGCGAGCGGCCCCCGCGCGTGCCGTTGGACTCGCGAAACCGCCGCGCTTCCTCGGGCAGCGCCGGCGCCGAGGCCGGCTTGAACACGCACATGATGACCACGTACAGGACGTACAGCCCGGCCAGCACGAAACCCGGCACCATCGCCGCGCGATACATGTCGCCGATCGAGCGGCCCAGCTGGTCGGCCAGGATGATCAGCACCAGCGACGGCGGAATGATCTGCGACAGCGTGCCCGAGGCGGCGATCACCCCGGTTGCCAGGCGCCGGTCGTAGCCGTAGCGCAGCATGATGGGCAGCGAGATCAGCCCCATGGAGATCACCGACGCCGACACCACCCCGGTAGTGGCCGCCAGCATCGCGCCGACGAACACCACCGCGAAGGCCAGGCCGCCGCGCACCGTGCCGAACAGCTGCCCGATGGTCTCCAGCAGGTCCTCGGCCATGCCCGATCGCTCCAGCACCAGCCCCATCAGCGTGAAGAACGGCACCGCCAGCAGCGTGTCGTTGGAGATGATGCCGAACACCCGTTGCGGCAGCGCCTGGAACAGCGCCGGCGTCAGCAGCCCCAGCTCGATGCCGACCAACCCGAACAGGATGCCGTTGGCCGCCAGCGCGAAGGCCACCGGAAAGCCCAGCAGCAGGAATACCACCAGGGTGGCGAACATGATGGGCGCCAGGTTGGCGATGAAAAAGTCCATCTCAGCGCCCCCCGTTGCGTGCGGGCGCATCCAGCGCCGCCGCCTCGCGGGCCTGCGCCTCGCGGGCGATTTCCTCGGCCAGTTCTTCCTCGGCCGAGCGCGCGCCCTGGCGGCGCAGCGGATCCTCGCAGCGGCCCAGCAGGAAACCCACGCACTTGATCAAATGCGAGAGCCCCGCCAGCACCAGCAGCGCAAAGCCCACCGGAATCAGCAGCTTGACCGGCCAGCGCACCAGCCCGCCCGAGTTCGAGGACTGCTCGCCTGTCAGCCACGACTCCGTGAACACCGGCCAGGACAGCACCAGGATCAGCACGCAGGCCGGCAGCATGAAAAACAGCACCCCGAACGCTTCGATCCAGATCTGCTTGCGCCGCGACAGGCGCGAGGACAGGATGTCCACCCGCACGTGCTCGTTCTTCAGCAGCGTATAGCCCGCGGACAACAGGAACATCGCCCCGAACATATACCATTGCAGCTCCAGCCACGCGTTCGAGCTGCTGTGAAAGACCTTGCGCACCACCGCGTTACCGGCGCTGACCAGCACCACCAGCAAGGTCACCCACATCACCGCGCGGCCCACGCGCAGGTTTATCGCGTCGATCAGACGCGATAAGGCCATCAACCCCGTCATTGCATTCCCCTTATGTGTGCTCTGTCGCGCGGCGTTCAGCGGTCCTCGCCGTGGCGCCGCCACGGGGTCGCCTTGCGCTCGGCCCAGGCCAACGCGCCGAATAGCACCAGGCCGATGAAGGCCAGCACGAACAGGGCAGCAAAGACCCGCACGGTGTCGAAAGTGCCCTGCGCCGTCATGATCACGTAGCCCAGGCCGCTCTGCGACGAAACGAACTCGCCGACGATGGCGCCGACCAGCGCCAGCGAGATCGCGACCTTCATGCCCGCCAGGATGGAAGGCAGCGCGCAAGGCAGCCGGACCTTGAAAAAGAAGTCGCGCGGCGACCCCTTCAGTACGCGGCCCAGGTCCAGGATGTCGCGCGGCACCGAGCGAAGTCCGTGCACGGTATCCACGATGACCGCGAAAACGGCGATCAGGAAGGCGATGGCGATCTTCGGCTCGGCGCCCGTTCCCAGCCAGATGACGAACAGCGGCGCGACCGCCACCTTGGGTACGCTGTTCAATGCCACGATCAGCGGTTGCAGCACGCTTTCGAACCATCGCGAGCCCACCAGCATCACCGCGACGGCCACGCCGCCCAGCACCGAGAGCGCGAAACCGGCCAACGTGGTCATCAGCGTATAGGCGGCCTGCCCGGCATACCAGCCCGCGTCGTGGGCCAGCTCCACGCCGATCTGCGAGGGCAGCGGAAGCATGATCGGTTTGATGTGCAGCAGGCGCGCCGCTACTTCCCAGAGCGCCAGGAAAGCAACCAGCGAGCCGGCGCCGGCGGCGCCGTGCAATAGCGTTCGGGATGACGCTCTCATGCGCGCTGCCCCTCGTCGATCAGGCCCATGTCCTGGAACAGGCCGCGGATGTGGCGGACATAGGCGCCGAACTCCGCGGACTCGCGCACGGCCAGGGGCCGGGGCCGCGGCAGGCCGATCTCCAGCATCTCCACGATGCGGCCGGGGCGCGGCGAGAACACGATGACCGTATCGCCCAGGAAGACCGCTTCGGCGATGCCGTGGGTCACGAACAGCACCGTATTGCGGGTCTCCATCCAGATGCGCTGCAACTCGACGTTCATCTGGTCGCGCGTCAATGCATCCAGCGCGCCGAAGGGCTCGTCCATGAGCAACAGGCGCGGATCGTCGATCATGGCCCGGCAGATCGCCGCGCGCTGGCGCATGCCACCCGACAATTCGCTGGGATAGCACTCGGCAAAGTCCTGCAACCCGGTCAATGCCAAAAGCTCGCGGGCCTTGCCCGCGTAGCCGGCGACGGACTTGTGGGCGAATTCGATGGGCAACAGCACGTTGCGCCGGATGCTGCGCCAATCCAGCAGGGCATCGCGCTGGAAGACCATGCCGATGCCATCCGGCGTGCCCTTAACGGGCCGGTCTTCCACGCGCAGATCGCCCGCGCTGATGGTTTCCAGGCCCGCGACGCAGCGCAGGAAGGTGCTCTTGCCGCAGCCGCTGGGGCCGAGGATGCTGACGAAGCGGCCCGGCGGCAGATCGACGGAGATGGAATCCAGCGCGCGCACTCCGCGCTCGCCCGGATACCGCTTGCTGACGTCGCGCGCCGATACGGCCCAGCGGCTCATTGGGCCACCATGGCGTCGTAGCGTTCGGGATGCACGAGGCCCTGGACATAAAAAGCGGCCGGATCGGCCCCGCCACCGATCAGGCCCACCGATGACAAGGTCTTCACCGCCTGCGTCCAATCGTCCGGAACCGGAACGCCCATGCGGCCGCCCGCGGGCGGTGTGCCGAAATAGGCTTGAATGGCATCGATCTGTCCGCGTAGCACCTGCGGATCCAGGCGCGCCTGCGGCCGCTGCGCCATGATGGCCGCGACGGCCTCGTCCTGGTGTCCGGCCTGGATATATTCCCACGCCCGCGCCGTTACGCTGGCGAAGGCCGCGATCGCGTCGCCGCGGGTGCGGAGCTTGTCCTCGGTGGCGAACAGGCCGAAGCTGGGCATGTTCAGGCCGAAGTCGGCGAAGCGCACGGCGGTCGAGGGACGTTTCTGCGATACCACCGGCAGGAAGAAGGGAATCGTGGAGAACGCCGCGTCCGCCCTGCCGACGGCATAGGTCGACGCCTTGCTGGCGGCGTCCACGTTCACCAGTTCGACGTCGCCGCGCTTGAGCCCGCCCGCCGCCAGAAAAGCGTCGATGAAGGGCGCCTCCAGCGAGCCCGCGGTATAGGCGACTTTCCGCCCCTTCAACGCGCCCGGCCCGGTAATGCCCGAATCCGCCGGCACCAGCAGGCCGATGTCGCTCTGCCGGGCGAACACGGCCACTGCCTTGACCGGCAGGCCCTTGTCGCGGGCGATCATCATGGACGCAAGCGCCGCGTGTCCCACATCGAAGGCATCGCTGGAACCGACGATCTGCACCGTCGTCACCGAACCGTTGCCGTCCTCCAGCGTGACGTCCAGGCCCGCCTGTTTGTACCAGCCTTTTTGCTGCGCCAGGTGAAAAGGCGCCTGTACACCCCAGGGTGTCCAGTCCAGACGCACTTTCAGGGGTGTTGGCGTGGCTGCCGCGGCGGCGCCCCCCGCCGCCCAGAGGGCCAGGAAGGCCGCGCCGGCCAACAGCCGGCGCCATGCATATGGCTTGGTCGTCCGCATGAGATTCCCTTGGAGTGATGGACCCGCGCGCCTGCGACGGCGCGCGGATCCGGATGATCCTGTTTCGGCGGAATACGCGGCCGGGGCCTAGCCCGCGCGCCCCAGCCAGCGCTTGATGCGCGCCCACAGCACGTGAAAGAACATGCCCGCCGCATTGAACGACGCCTGTGCCGGCTGGGCGTCCGCCGTCCCGGACAGGCGCGCCGTGACATTGCGGCCGAAGTCCGCGATCATGCGGCCGACGAAATCCCGCACCAGTCCCGAACGCGAGAACTGCGCCAGCGGCCCCTGCAGCGAATAGGCCAGTTCGACCCGCACGCGCGCGGCATTGCCGCCCACGTCCTCGACGCGATAGGCGACATCGCCGTTCGCCCGCGACCGGCTCAATGAGTCCTGCCCGGCACCACGCAGGACCGCCCGCATCGCCGCATCGTCGCGGTCCAGCCGCGCGGCGCCGTTGAAGGCCGCGCGCATCGGACCGAACTTGATCGAGACCGTGCCTTTCACGCGATCGCCCTGCTGCTCCTCGATGGCGGCCCCCGGCAGGCAGGCGGCCACGGCCGGCAGGTCCGTCATGAAAGCCCATACCCGCTCCGCCGGGAACGGTACGTCGAACTTGCCGTCGATCTGGTTGGTCTTGCCCGCGCCGTGCGCCGCCGGGGTATCGGCCGGCGCGGCCGCGGCACGCGTGGCCACGGGCTCCGCGGATGCCGTGTCGGCTACCGGACCACTGCCGAAGCCGGCCGCTTCGACCGGGGCGGTGGCCGTGTATGACTCGAACGCGGCCGGGCCAGCCGCCGCCGGCCCGGCCGCCGGGCCGCGACGCGCCGCCGCGCGCAGGCTCTGGACCTCCGCGTCGGGCGACTCGCGCAAATCGGCCAACACCGACATCACCGCCGCGACGATACCCATATAGCCGGTACAGCGGCACAGGTTTCCCGACAGCTCCACGCGCACCCGCGCCTCGTCGGCGTCAGGCAGGCGCAGCACGATATCGCGCGCGGTCGCCAGCATCCCGGGCGTACAGTACCCGCACTGCAGCGCATGATGGCGCGTAAAGGCCGCGCGCAGGCGGCCCATGACCGGATCGGCGTCGTATCCCTCTATCGTGGTGACCTGACGACCCTCGCAGGCGACCGCAAAAGCAATGCACGAACGCACCGGGGCGCCGTCCAGCAGCACGGTGCACGCACCGCATACCCCATGCTCGCACCCCAGATGCGTGCCGGTCAGCCGCAGGCGGTCGCGCAGGAAATCGCCCAGGTGCATGCGGGCCGGCGCATCCTCGGCCACGCGGCGTCCGTTCACTTGCAGCGTTACTTGCGTCATGATTGCTGTCCTATGCCCGTGGCCTGTGCCAGGCAGCGCGCGACCGCGGCGGCATGCAGCTGGCGATGCGGTTCATCCTTGTCCGGCATGGCTTGCGCCACTTCGCGGGCGATCGCCGCGGCATCCATCGCGGCGGCGCCGCCCTGCGCGACGCGCGCGGCCAGCCCGGACAGCAGGCGCGGCGGCCCATCCAGGGCGCCCAGCGCGATGCGCGCCTGGCCGCTGGCCGGATCGAACCATGCCGCGCAGCTGGCCTCGGCAAACTCCCCGGTCTTGCGGCAGAACTTGTAATACCCCCAGCGGGCACGGCTGCCGGCCACCGGCACGTGGACCGCCTGTATCAGTTCGTCTTCCTGCACGTCGACGGTATAAGCGCCCTGCATCAATGCATCCGCGGCGACATGGCGCACGCCCCGCGGGCCGGCCAGTTCGATGCAGGCGCCCAGGGCGGTCATAGCCACCACCCAGTCGGCCGCCGGATCGGCGTGGGCCAGGCTGCCGCCCAGGGTGCCGCGGTTGCGCACCGCGCGATAGGCGATCCCGGCGGCGACTTCGCGCATCGGCGAGTCGCGCAGCGGCGCATGCACGCCGTCCTCGATCTCCGCATGCGTGACGGCCGCGCCGATGCGCACCGTATCGCCGTCGCGGGTCACGCCGCGCAGGGCCTCCAGGCCGGAGATATCGATCACCATCGCTGGCCTGGCCAGGCGCAGGTTCAGCATGGGTCCAAGGGACTGGCCGCCTGACATCAGCTTGGCCTGGCCGGCATGCTCACGCAACGCGTCCAGTGCCTGTTCCACCGAAGCCGGCCGCATATAGTCGAATTTCGCTGCTTTCATCGCTGTCTCAGGCTGCCCTGGCCCGGCCGGTTTCCTCACGCGGCCGGCCTTGCGCGATGGCCCGCAGCACGCGATAGGGCGTAAGAGGGGTCTGCGCCAGCTCGGCCGCCCCCACCGCGCGCAGCGCATCGTTCACCGCGTTGAACAGTACCGCCGGCGGCGCGATGGCACCGCCTTCGCCCATGCCCTTGGCGCCGAACTCCGTATGGGGCGATGGGGTTTCGAAATGATGGATACGCATATGCGGGACTTCCGTCGGGCCCGGCAGCATGTAGTCGGCCAGCGTCGAGGCCAAAGGCTGGCCGTTGGCGTCGTACGGCGTTTCTTCA
Organism: Bordetella sp.; assembly: GCF_057362025.1. Classification (NCBI taxonomy): domain Bacteria; kingdom Pseudomonadati; phylum Pseudomonadota; class Betaproteobacteria; order Burkholderiales; family Alcaligenaceae; genus Bordetella; species Bordetella sp. Next base: position 190,416 of record NZ_JBMQQZ010000083.1, read on the forward strand.
TAGAAGGCCGTACCTATGCCTTGTGCGATGCCGCCGATGGTCTGCCCTTCCACCACCATGGGATTGATCATCGTGCCGCAGTCTTCCACCACGACGTAATCCAGAATTTCCACGCCACCCGTTGCGGGATCCACGGCCACCGTGGCGGCCTGGCTCGCATAGGTGAAGCAGCCGGTATCGACCTTCGGCTTGTAGCCCCCCGTCACCTCCAGGCCCTGCGGATCGACGTCCGCGGGCAACAGGTGGGGCTTCAGGTACCATGCTTCGGCGACTTCGCGCATGGAGACCGAACGCTCCGCCGTCCCCGTCACGGCGAAGCGGCCATCGCCGACCGCCACCTGCCCAGCCGCCACGCCCAGCAAATGCGCCGCGATATGGAGCACGCGCGGCAATAGCCGTTTGCAGGCCTGGGATACCGCGCCGCCGGACATCACCAGCGAGCGCGATGCATAGGTACCGGTGGAATACGGCGTCTGGCCCGTGTCGCCATGCAGCAGCTTGATGCGCGCCACCGGAATGCCGAGGATTTCGTTGGCGATCTGCGCGAACGTCGTCTCCATGCCCTGCCCGTGCGAATGTACGCCGACGCGCACTTCCAGGCCGCCATCCGGCGTGATACGCGCGGTGGCCTGGTCGAATCCCGGAATCACCGGCGTGCCCCAGGTGGCGAAGACCGATGTGCCGTGCGCCGCCTGCTCCGTATAGGTGGCCACGCCCACCCCGATCAGGCGGCCGTCGGGCTCGCCGCGTTCCTGGCGCTCGCGCACGCCCGCCGCATCTATCATCTCCAGCGCCTTGCGCAGGCTGGCGGGATAGTCGCCGCTGTCCAGATGCTTGTTGGTCACGTTGACGTAGGGCATCTGTTCCGGCCGGACCAGGTTTTCCAACCGGACCTCCCAGGGTTCGCGTCCCACTTCGCGGGCGATCGCGTCCATCATCAATTCGATGGCGAAACACACCCCCGTGCGCGCCACGCCGCGATAGGGCACAAAGCCCGGCTTGTTGGTGGCCACCGCGCGGGTCACGCAGCGATAGCCCCGGAAGGCATAGGGCCCCGGCAGGTTGCCCACCGCCTGGCCGGGCTCCAGGCCTATCGTGAAGGGCCACACCGAATACGCGCCACCGTCCACCGTCACGTGCGCGTCCAGCGCCAGCAGCCTGCCACGGCGGTCGGCATAGGCCGTCATCTCGTAATGGTGTTCCCGGGAATTCGCGCCGGCCGTCAGATGCTCGCGCCGGTCCTCGATGAAGCGGAAGGGTCGCCGGTACGTCTTGGCCAGCCAGGCCACGCAGAGCTCTTCCTGCTGTAGCACGCACTTGTAGCCGAAGGCGCCGCCCACGTCGGGAGAGATGACGCGAACCTGGCCCTGGTCCAGTTCCAGGCATTCGGCCAGGATGGTGCGGATCATGTGAGGCACCTGCGTGGCGCTGTAGACCACGAGCTGGTCGGCCTGGTGATCCCAGTGGGCCAGGACGGCCTTGCCCTCCATGGGTACCATGCACTGACGCGCCAGCCGCATCTTTCTTTTGACGACGACCTCGGCCTGCCCCGCATGCGCGTCGAAATCCCTGTCGGCGTTCAGCGTCACGAAGACATTGTCCCTCCACTGCTCGTGGACGAACTCGGCGGTGGCGGACTGGGCCGCGAACACATCGGCGTAGACGGGCAGATCCTCGTAGTCCACATCGATAAGCTCGATGGCGTCCTCGGCCTCCGCCCGGCTGGGCGCGAACGCCATGGCGACCGGCTCGCCGACGAAACGCACCTTGCCGGCTGCCAGCGGCGGCTGCGCGGAGGATTGATAAGTCGGCAATGTCGAATCGGCGACGATGTCACGGCAATCGGCCATGTCACGGCGCAGGATGACGGAGCCGGCCACGCTATCGTCCGTGCGCACGGCGGCGATGCGCGCGTGCGCGAGCGGGCTGCGCAGGAACGCGACCTCGCTCAGCCCGGGCATTGCCATGTCGGCAACGAAATTTCCCTTGCCGTGCAGGTGGCGCGCATCTTCCTTGCGCGGCACCCGCGCGCCCACACCTTCGGCCTTGCCTGCCCAGGCCGCCCCGCCATGTTCCATGGTCATCCCTGTCCCCCGTACCGCTTACCTGGACTGCGCCCGTGCCACCTCGGCGAACGTGAAGTTGTCCAAGGCGCTTTCGGCGACGCGGAACCAGCCCGCCTCGTCCTGCTGGAACTTCTTCCATCCCGGATAAAGTGCCTTGAAATCCGGGTTATTGGCGGATAGTTCCTCCCACAGTTCCTGCGACGCCTTGTACACCGCGTCCATCACTTCCTTGGGAAAATAACGCACCTTGGCGCCGCCCGCGATCAGCCCGCGCAGGGCCTGCGGATTGCGCGCATCGTAGTTGGCCAGCATACGCATCGTTTGCTCGCCCGCCGCACATTCGTAGGCAGCCTTGTACGACGCCGGCAGGGACTCCCAGGCCTTGTCGTAGACCATGGTGGTGATCGAAGCACTGCCCTCGAACCAGCCCGGCGAATAATAGAAAGGCGCGACCTTGTTGAAACCCAGCTTGGCGTCGTCGTATGGGCCTATCCATTCGGCCGCATCGATCGTGCCCTTTTCCAGCGCGGGATAGATATCGCCGGGCGGAATCTGCTGCGGAACCGCTCCCAGCTTGGAAAGGACCATGCCGCCGATCCCGCCGATGCGCATGTTCAGGCCCTTCAGGTCGGCCACCGACTTGATTTCCTTGCGGTACCAGCCTCCCATTTGCACGCCGACGTTGCCGCACACGTGGTTGACGATGTTGTACTTCTTGTAGAGGGTACGCAGTTGCTCCAGCCCGCCGCCATAATGGATCCAGGCATTGTGCTGGCGGGCGTTCAGCCCGAAGGACAGACCGGTATCGAATGTCAAGGCGGTGTTCTTGCCGATATACGCGGTGCTGAGCACATGGTTGCATTCCACCGTGCCGTTGCTGACGGCGTCCATGTTCTGCGCGGGAGGAACGATTTCGCCGCCCGGGAAGGCGCGGATTTCGAATTTTCCGTCGGTCAATTGCCCGACACGCTTGCAGAACTCGTCCGCCGATCCATAGATGGTGTCCAGGCTTTTAGGCCAGCTGGTGGACATGCGCCAGCGCACGGACGGATTCGATTGCGCGATCGCGGGCGCGGCGACGGCAGCCAGGCTTGCGCCCGCGGCGCCCGCGGCCTGAGTAAGGAAACGGCGTCGTTGCATAACTCTGACTCCCCTGAGACGTGGACCATGGTATGTGGCACGAGCATGCAATTCGCGCCAGAAAAAGGTAAGTACACTGACTTGTTAGTCAGCATACTGAGAGAGTTTTGGAGTGTCAACGATGATTACCCGAGTATGGCCATGCGTCCGCCGACCACGAAAATCCATGCGCCAAGATGGTCCGCACATGCACCTGCCCGGCACATCAGTGCACCACCGCGATACCTTAAATACGGGGTTTTCCCCCTCGTCCGGCCCGGTGGCAGCCATGCTTCGGCACGACGCCGCGCGCGCCCGCGTGCCCACCCGGGAAATCCCTAGGAGCTCAGCGCTTTTTATGAGCAGTACACTGACGACAATTACTCAGCATACTGACGAGAATGACATGAACTGGACCCGAATCGCATCGACGGACGCATTGGAAGACGATGAGGTCATGGCCGTGCACGCCGACGGCAAGCCATTGGCGCTGTACCGCAGCGAGGGTGAATTTTTCGTCTCGGACAATGTCTGCACGCATGCGTATGCGTTGCTGTCGGACGGCTATCTGGAAGACGGCTGCATCGAATGCCCCCTGCACCAGGCGCGCTTCGATATCCGTACCGGCAAGGCACTGTGCGCGCCCGCGACCGGCGACATCCGTGTGTATCCCGTCAAGGTCGAGGGTACCGACATACTGACCGACGTCTCACGGTGATCCGCATGGCGCCCCCCGCCTCCATCGTCATTGTCGGTGCCGGTCAGGGCGGTGCCATGGCGGCCGCCGCCCTGCGTTCGTCGGGCTACGCCGGTGCGCTGGTCCTGGTCGGCCGCGAACCGCACGCGCCCTACGAACGCCCGCCGTTGTCCAAAGCCATCCTGCGCGCCGTCGACGCCGAAGCCGCCGCGGCCATTCATCCGCCTGCTTTCTATATGGGGCAGGACATCAGGCTGATCTCCGGCATGGAAGCGCTGGCGCTGGATCCCGCGCGCCGCGAGATCCGCCTGGCGGACGGATCGGCGCTGCCCTATGACCGCTGCCTGTTGGCCACGGGCGGGCAGGCGCGCGAATTGCCGGCGTTGCCGCGCGGCACGCCCAACGTGCACTATGTCCGCACCCTGGATGACGCGCGCGGCCTGCGCGCCTGCCTGCGCCCCGGCGCGCGCATCGTTGTGGTCGGCGGCGGCTTCCTGGGCCTGGAAATCGCCTCCACCGCCCTCGATGGCGATGCCGACGTGGCCATCGTCGAAAGCGCCCCGCGCCTGCTGCCCAACGCCCTGCCCGCTCCCTTTTCCGACTGGCTGGCGGCGCGCGCGGCGGCGACCGGTGCCAGGCTATACCTGGGTACCGGTATCGCCTCCATTGCGCGGCATACCGACGGCCGCACGCCGTCCGCGCTGGTGCTGGACAGCGGAGAAGTCCTGCCGGCGGATGCCGTCGTGGTGGCCATCGGCCTGCAGCCGGAAATCGGGCTGGCGCGCGACGCCGGCCTGGAAATCGACCCGGCGAATGGCGGCATACGCGTGGATGCGCATTGCCGCAGCTCCGATCCCCACGTTCTGGCGATCGGCGACTGCGCCAGCCAGCATCGCGATTTCCTTGGCCGGCATGCGCGCCTGGAGTCCTGGCAGAACGCCAACGAACAGGCGCGCGTGGCGGCCGCCGCCATGCTCGATGCGAAGCCGCCGCCGCCGCCCTATCCCTGGTTCTGGACAGATCAATTCGGCTGCAATATCCAGATGCTGGGAATGCCGGCGCCCGGGCTGGTCTATGCCTGCCGCGGCGCCGACGGCCCCGAATCGGAGGCGCCCCGCCTGATTTGGCTGGGCCATCGCGAAGGCATACCGGTACACGGGGTCGCCGTGAACGCGGCCGCGGACCTGCGCCAGCTGCGCGGCCTGTTCGAGCGCGGCATTCGTATCGACCCGGCGGGTTTTGCCGACGCGGGCACCGCCCTGAAACCCTGGATCAAGGCCTGCCAACAGGCCGCCACGCCGGCCTGACCGCCGGCGCTCGCGCATAGCACAAGGAGTCTTACATGTACCAATCCCAGACTGTGATTGGCCGCACCGGCGCCGACAAGGACACCGGGCTGGCGCAATGCCATTGGCCCGAAGACGCCCTGCATGCCATCCCCGATTGGGTCTACACCAGCAATGCCATTTACGAACGGGAAATGGAGCGCATCTTCCGCGGCCGAACCTGGAACTACGTCGCGCTGGAAGCGGAGATCCCCAAGCCCGGCGACTACAAGCGCTCTTTCGTCGGCCCCACGCCCGTGGTGGTCTCGCGCGCCGACGATGGTTCGATCCACGTCTTCGAGAACCGCTGCGCGCACCGCGGCGCGGAGTTCTGCCGGAACCCGCAGGGCAATACCAAGGAATTCGTCTGCCCTTACCACCAGTGGTCCTATGACCTGAAAGGCAATCTGCAGGGCATCCCCTTCAAGCGCGGCGTAAACAAGGAAGGCGGGATGCCCCGGGACTTCCGCAACGAGCAGCATGGCCTGCGCCAGCTACACGTGACGACGCGCCATGGGGTGGTGTTCGCTTCGTACTCGTCGGACGTGGAGCCGATCGCGGAATACCTCACACCGGAAATCCTGGCCGACTTCGACACCGTCTTCCCCGGCAAGCCGCTGAAGATACTGGGCTACTACCGCAACGAATTGCCCTGCAACTGGAAGATGTACCACGAGAACCTGAAGGATCCCTATCACGCAACGCTGCTGCATTCCTTCCTGGTGGTATTCGGCCTGCTGGTGGCCGGGAACAAGTCCGCGATGCTGGTGGACGGTACTCATGGGCGCCACGGCACGATGGCATCGGCCAAGAGCGAGGACAAGTACGCCAGCGTGAGCGAAGAGAACAAGAAAGAGATGCGCTCTTTTCACGATGGGCTGCGCCTGCGCGACGATCGCTTCCTGGAGTACGTCAAGGAATTCGATTCGCCCTGGTCGGTGACCATGCAGACCATCTGGCCCAATCTGGTGGTGCAGCGCGAAATGAATACGCTGGGGGTGCGCCATATCGTCCCCAACGGCCCGGACAGCATGATCATGCAGTGGACGATGTTCGGCTATGAAGACGACACGCCGGAAATGACCCGGCATCGCCTGCGTCAGGGCAACCTGATGGGGCCGGCGGGATTCCTGGGCCTGGAGGACAACGAAGCAATGAAGTTCGTGCAGGAAGGGGTACGCCGATCCACCAGCGACCTGAATGTGCTGAAGCTCGAGTCCGGCAAGCTGGGGACCTCGAATACCCTGATTTCGGAAGCGGCGATCCGTTCGATGTATCGCTACTACCGCGAGGTCATGGCGCTTTGAACCGTACGCGCCCTCCGGCCGCGCGTGGGGCGCGGCCAGCGGGCCACGGCGCCTTCGCCATCCATCGCCTTATGCAGAGACGACCAGAATGAAAACGAATTTTGCCTATGCTCCGCGTCGCATCGAGCCGGCGCGCGCCATCGCGTTGCGCCAGGAAATCGAGGAGTTCCACGCCGATTATTGCGCCGTATTGGACGCCAACCAGATCGAAAGCTGGCCGGATTTCTTCACCGCGGACGGCCTGTACCGCGTCACCTCGCGCGAGAATGCCGAGCGCGGGCTGCTGGTGGGCCTGGTCTATGCCGAGGGCCGCGACATGATGCAGGATCGCGCAGTGGCAATTTCCCGCACGCAGATGTTCGCGCCGCGCTATATGCGGCATCTCGTGACGAACACGCGCGTCCTGGAAGCGTCGGATGCGGGCATCGAGGCGCAATCGTCCTTCCTGCTGACGCAAACCCTGGTGGAAGGACCCACCACGTTGCATCTGGCGGGCTTCTACCACGACGTATTCGTTCGCGTCGAAGGCGGGTTGAAGCTGAAAGAGCGCCAGGTGATCTACGACACCGAGATTCTGGCCAACGACCTGGTGTACCCGGTCTAGCGATCAGCCCTGTCCAGGCCTCCCCGCGCCCCCGGTCCAGGCGACGCGGCGCGGAAGTGGCCATGCCGTATGGCCGCTTTCCGCTTCAGCAGGCGTGCCTCAAAGGTTGGGCGCAGGGGATCCGATCGCGGCCAGCGCGTCGGCGCGGGTCATCACGGTGGCGTACTTCTGTTCCATGTCGAACAGATTGGCCTCATGCGGACCGAGCGCCCGATCGCCGACGCAGTCCGCCACCACCAGCGGCCGAAAGCCGGACTGCATGGCGTCCACCACACTGGCGCGCACGCAGCCGCTGGTGACGGCACCCGCCACCAGCAGGGTCTGCACACCTCGCTGGGCCAGCCAGGCGGCAAGTCCGGTGCCGAAGAACGCCGAGGGCACGGTCTTCCGCACGATCAGTTCGCCGGCGCTCGGCGCCAGTTCGGACACGATGGCGCTGCGCGGATCCTGCTCTTTCAGCGTCAGCATGCCGGGAACCTTAATGCTGAAGATATTCGAGTCGGCGCCGTCGTCGGCGAAGACGATGCGGGTATGGGCGATGGGCCAGCCCTGGCGGCGCGCATGGTCCAGCAAGGGCACGGTATTGGCAATGGCCTGCGGAATATTGCCGCCGCCGAATACGGCGGGATCGGCAAAGCCGTTGACCAGGTCGACGATCAGCAGGCCATAGGGCGGCCGCGGCGCCATCGTGGCGCCGAAGCCCTGGCGCCTGTAGGTTTGTTCCTTGCTTTCCATGTCTAGGCGTCCTCGTTCACCACCTTGCCATCCCGCACCACTTCCCTGCCGTCCAGCGCCACCGTGCAGCGACGCAGCGGGATATCGATATGGCAGGCGGTAGTGCGCGAGCCGCCGGCCTCGTTGTTCGGTCCCAGCGAGAACAGGAAATTGCCTTCGTAGGCGCGCGCGTCCATGCCCAGCGTGGCCTCGCGGTCGTACAGCGAGAGCGTGCTCCAGTGCGCGCGCGGCTGCAGTCCCCAGCCGATATGCGAGATCGCGTAGGCTTCCGGGTCGTCGAAGCTTTCCATATAGGTGCGCAGCAATTCGGCGTCCACGCCGCCTTCGATGCGCGTGGCATAGCCGTTTTCGACGGTAAGCACGATGGGTTCGCTGGCATACGACTTCTGCGGCAGCACGATGTCGCCACGGTCGATGACGATGGTACCGTTGGCGCCACCCTCGTTGGGGAAGGTCAGCACGAAGCCGCTGGGCCAGTGGTCCCAGCGGCCCGGCTCGTCCACGAAGCCGTATTCGCTGATGGCGGGGAATTCGCCCAGCGGGCAGGCCAGCGAAGTTCCCGCCGCGGACGTCACCGTCATCTGCCTGGCGGCAACTACCCGGCGCGCGGCCGCCTGCACGCGCGCGCGGTCCGCTTCGGTGGGCACCAGCCGGGCCAGCACCTCCGGCGGTTCGACCGCCAGCAGGATCTTCGTGCCGCCTTGCAGGATCTCGTGCTGTTCCGGCGAGAACAGCAGCGTCATCAGGTCCAGCACCAGGTCGCTGGCCTTCAGCGCCGCCATGGCGGCCTTGTTGCCCGTCAGCGGTGTCGTGCCCAGGTACGCCAGCGCATCGCGGCTCAGGGCTTTCGCGCCGTTGACCGGCGGCAGGTCCAGCCGGTTGACCACCGCGCCCATGTCCTGGCACGCGATCAGCGCGGTGGACAGTGTTTGCGCGTGCGTGGCCGCGCCGGTCAGGATCGTTACCGCCTGGCCGGGCTGCAGCTTCGATAGCGTCAGCACCTGTTTCCAGGCGCGGATCAGTTCATAGTCGCTTACTGGCATTGTCGGCTCCTTGCCATATCGATGGCGGCACCGGCCATGGCGCGATAACCGGCCGGCCGTGCCGCGCGCGTGCGCACCCATTCACTATCTGGTTTCCTCGCCGGGCAGGCGGGTCCCCAGGAAGTCGTCGAAGGCGGCGTAGAAGCCTTCTTCGTTGTCCCACGGGATCATGTGCCCGGCATCGGCGACGCGAACGTGCGCCGTTCCCGGCTTCATGGCCTGGATCTCGGCGACGTCCTCGTCCCTGACGACATCGCCGCGCGCGGCCGTCACCAGCAGCAGCGGCACGTCCATCGCGGACAGGTTGGCGTGGACGTCCTGCGTATGGAATTCCTCGAAGCTCTGGCGGATCGCCCGTTCATCGCAGGTATGCAGCCATTCCGCGCGCAGGCGCAGCTGTTCCTGCGTCCAGGTCGGGCAGAAGGCGCGCATCTGCCCGGCGTCCATGCCGCGGCTGGCCTGGGCGATCGAATCCACGTACCACGGCAGCTGCGCCGGATATGCACGCCGCCCGGGGCCGGACACCGGCGGATCCACGGCCACCACGCGCGCCAGGCCCTCGGGCCGCCGGCTGGCCGCGCGAATGGCGATACGCCCCCCCATCGAATGCCCCACCAGGCTATACCGCGTCAAGCCCAGCGCCTCCGCGAAGGCCACCACGTCATCGGCCTGCGCATCCAGCCCATAGTCCAGCTGCGCCCCCGCCTGCGACAATCCGCGGCCGCGCACGTCCAGCACATAGGTATCGAACACCCGACCGAAGCGCTCGCCGACAAAGCCCCAGGTCACCGCCGGACTGGTAATCCCCGGCACGATAATGACGGCATCCAATGCCCCGCCCCGCCCGTCCGGACCCGGGCCGGCCCCGTCTTGCGCCGCGCCACCCGGCGCATAGCGCAAATAGTGCTGCCGTATGCCATTGGCATGCACATTGCCGCCATAGCAAAAGCTCGTCGATACGCTCGTAGACATTCCATTCTCCATGGCGCGACGCACCACGCGTCAAAAACCCCGCCCCCAACCCAGACGCCACCACTACCGCCACTACCGCGCTACCTCTCCGCCACCACGCACCCTGGAACCGAAAGCACGCACCGCTTCGAAGTTGGCCCCTACATCACAGCCCCACGCAAACAGCAACTGCACCCCAATCCAGGACGCCGAGGATCCGGCTCCGCCGGTCCTCTGGCGTCGCCCCCTTGAGGGGGAAGCGCGGTAGCGCTTCGGGGGTGGGCTTATCAATACATTCCCGAAAGCAGCGCGCCGGCGCCGGGGACCACTCTTTCCATATCCAATGCCTTCAGCATCGCGTAGGTGGTCGCGATGGCCGCGGTGATCACCGGCTTGCCGGTCATGGCCTCGACCTGCGCGACCACCGGCAGCGAGGGCATCTGCACGCAGGCCGACAGCACGATGGCGTCGGCGCGCGACAGGTCCATACCCGTGACGATGCCGGGCAAACGCGAGGGATCGTGCCGGCCTACTTCCAGGTTGTCCGGGATCTCCAGCGCGCGATGGTCCACCACCTCGTAGCCTTCGTTGGCGATGTAGTCGATGACCAGCTGCGTCAGCGGCTTCATGTAGGGCGCGACCACCGCGATGCGGCGCGCGCCGATCACTCCCAGCGCGTCGATCAATGCCCCGGCGCTGGTGATGACCGGCGCGTCGGCGCCGTTGGCCGCCGTGTGCGCCTTCAGGCGGCTTTCGGACTGGCGGTGATAACCCGGTCCCATCGCCATGATGGCCACCAGGCAGGCATAACCCAGCACGTCCACGCGGGCGTCGCTCAGTTCCACGGCGCAGCGGTCGGACTCGGCGTCCATCGCGGCCAGTTCCTCCTTCACCACCTTCTTCATGCGCATGCGGCTGGAGTGAAAGGTAAAGCGTTCCGGCCGGATCTGCTGGCGGGCCAGCAGCATCGCGGGTATTTCGGTTTCCATCGTGGTGTTGGAGCTCGGCACGATCTGGCCGATGCGGTAGGTGCGTTGCATGGGTGGCTCCTGCGAGGCGCTGTGGCGATCAAAGCTTGAACAGGCGGCGTGCATTGCCGTGGCAGATCTTTGCGCGGACGCGTTCGTCCATGGGCGTTTCCTCGATGAAGCGCGCGGCGATGCGCGTTGACTCATAGGGATAATCCACCGAGAACATGACCGCGTCCTCGCCCATTTCCGCGACGGCGCCCAGCAAGGCATGCGGCGAACATACACCCGACGTGGTGATCACGATATTGCTGCCGATGTATTCAGATGGCGGACGCCGCAGCGTGATGCCGTGGGAATACACGGCGAAGCGGCTGTCGAAGCGCCAGCGCTGGAACGGCAGGCCTTCGCCCATGTGGCCGAGTATCAGCTTGATCCCGGGGAAACGGTCGAACACCCCGCCGAACAGCAGGCGCAGCGCGTGCGTAGCGGTCTCCACGCCCCACCCCCACGACGCCCCCACCAGCTCGGGATGGCCCTGGTAGGCATGCGGCACGATGTAGGGATCCACCGGATGCAGATACATCGGCACATCCAGCGCCTGCATGCACTCCCAGAAAGCGTCGTAGGCGGGATCGTCGTAATAGCGCCCATTGGTGTGGCCGTTGACCAGGGATCCTTTGAACCCGTATTGCCCGACGCAGCGCTCCAGTTCGCGCGCGGCGGTAACGGGATCGTGCATGGGCAGCACGGCGAAGCCGCCGTAGCGATCCGGATGGCGGGCCACCTGCTGCGCCAGAAAATCGTTGTTCCGCCGCGCGCGCTCGAGCGCCACCGCGGCATCCGGCTCCGCCTGTACACCCGGGCCGGTCTGCGAAAGGATGACGTAGTCGATCCCCGCGTCGTCCATCTCGCGCAACCGCACCTCGTCGAAGTCCTCCAGTCTGGCGGCGAGGTCGGCGAAGACCTTCGGGTCGATATGCTGCGAGAAGCTTTTCGTATAGTCCTTGAAGCCTACCGCTGTGTAGTGCTCTTCGAAGGCGATCTTGCGCACCCTGGCCATGCCTGTGCTCCTCTTGGGTCCATTGCCGCGCCGGGATATCCCGGCCTTATTTATCAGCATACTGAGTATGAGTCCGGCCCTCGCCCCTATGCCGCGAGCCTGGGCAAGCCGGGCGCAGCCCCGGACGGCCACGAGGCCGCCCGGAACGAGACGTCAGTATACTGACTTTATAGTCAGCGTACTGACAAATTAGGGAAATCCTTGATACGAGGATGCCGCGCAAAAAATCCGCGAATGCCCTGCCCTTGCGCAAGGCCGCGCGCGTATTTCCTGGCATTCAGGGATGGGCGGACCGCCCCTGCGTCAGAAGGCGCGCAGCTGCGCGCGACCGTACTGGTTATTGGCTTCGACCAGGGTGGACAACAGCTTCATGAACACCTGGCGATTACGGGGCGAAAGCGGCTCCAGCAGGCGCTGCTGCGCGCGCGCCATGCCGGCTTGCAGCAGGCCCATGATGCGCAGGCCCTCTTCCGTGATGACGGCCTGCCGCGATCGCTTGTCGTTGGGATTGACCCGGCGCTGCACCAGCCCCCGCTCCTGCAGGCGCTTGATGACATCCGCCGTGGTCGTGCGGTCCAGGCCCAGCTCCATGCCGATCGCGGTCTGGTCCATCCAGGGACTGAGCGAAAGCGCGGTCAGCACGCCATATTGCACCGGCGTGATGTTCTGCGTGCGGCATTCCTCGAAGAACATCGCATAGTGGATCTGGTTCAGCCGCCGCACCAGATAGCCGGGCCGTGCCCAGAGTACCTGCTTGGCCGGCGCGAACACCGTATCGTCCGGCGCCGATGCCGCCGGAGCGCTCCGCCTTTTTTTTGCCTTGGTCGGGGTAATCGCGTCTGCCATGGAATAAGGAGTGTGAACGGGCCGGAAAGTTGTTAGTACACTGAATATTACACCATCGCCCCCAGCCCGTCCCCGCCCCCACGGCACCGCTATTTCGCAGGCACCTTGCCGTTGCTGAGATCCATGATCATGGGCGACGCCAGCTACATGCGCGGCACGATTGTGGTCCGACGATGATAGACCGGCTTTGGCGCCTGGTAGTGGCGCCAGTAGACGCGGCGCCGAATGGAGTGCTAATCTGCCTCGAAATACCAAATTTCGTAAGCATAGTCCCAACATTTAGGAAATATGGAAATGCCAGACTCCATGGTCGCGCCGCTGGCCGGAATCACCGTCATCGAAATCTGCAACGTCGCCGCGGGCCCCTTCTGCGGCATGCTGCTGGCCGATATGGGCGCGGATGTCATCAAGATCGAACACCCGGAGGGTGGCGATACGCTGCGCAGCTGGCCGCCGATTTCGCAGGGCTATAGCGAGAACTTCGCTTCCCTGAACCGCAACAAACGTTCCGTCACGCTGAATCTGAAGGATCCCGCCGACGTCGAACTGGCCCGCGGCCTGATCGCCCAAGCCGACGTGCTTCTGGAAAACAACCGGCCCGGCGTCATGGATCGCCTGGGCCTGGGCTATGCGGCGCTGAGCGAACGCAACCCCCGCCTGCTGTACTGCTCGATCTCGGCCTACGGTCAGTCCGGCCCGCGCGCGCAGGAAGGCGGCTTCGACCTGACCATCCAGGCCATGAGCGGCATCATGAGCGTGACGGGCGAACAAGGCGGCGCCCCCGTCAAATGCGGCGTACCCGTGGCCGATTTTTCCGCCGGGCTGTATGCCGCATTCAGCATCGCCAGCGCGCTGCGGCAGGTGCAGGCGGGCGGCCAGGGTGCGCACATCGATGTTTCGATGCTGGGCGCGACGCTGGGCATCGCCGCGCTGCAGACCTCCGAATTCTTCGGTAGCGGCCGCGACCCGGTCAAACTGGGATCGGCGCATCCGCGCAACGCCCCCTACCAGGCCTTCCGCTGCCGTGACGGATACTTCGGCATGGCGGCGGGCAACAACGCACTTTGGAAGAGCGTTTGCGCGGTCGTCGGCCGCGACGACTGGTACGCCGATCCGCGCTTCGCCGATACCAGCCTGCGCGCGAGCAACCAGCAGACGCTGCGCGAGATGCTGGAAGAAATCTTCCTGCAGCAGGACGCGGAACACTGGCTGGCGCGATTCCGCCAGGCCGGTGTGCCTTGCGCGCCCATCAATTCCTATTCTCAGGTACTGGACGATGAGCAGGTGACGCATATGGGCTGGGTCCAGCCCGTCGAGCTGCCCAATGGCGTCAAGACGCGCACCTTCGGCATGCCGGTGCGCTTCGACGGCCGCACCGCCGCGATCCGCCAACGGCCGCCCGGGCTGGGCGAGCACAACGACGAAATCCTGACGGCCCTGCGCGGCGCCCCCCTGGCCACGGAGACTGCGAAATGAGCGGCCTGGTACGCATCGAACGCGACGATGCCGCGTTTCATATCCGCTTGAACCGGCCGGAGAAAATGAACGCCCTATCGGCGGAAATGGTCGAGGCCCTGATCGACGCCGTCGAACAGGCGCATCGGCAGGACGTCGGACTCATCACGCTGGAAGGCGAAGGCAGGAATTTCAGCGCCGGCTTCGATTTTTCCGATGTGGATGCGCAGTCCGAAGGCGATCTGCTGCTGCGCTTCGTGCGCATCGAGACGCTATTGCAATTGCTGCGAACCTCGCCCTGCCTGACGATGGCCCTGGCGCACGGCCGCAACTTCGGCGCCGGCGTGGATCTTTTCGCCGCCTGCCGCCTGCGCTATGCCGACAAGGATGCCACGTTCCGCATGCCGGGCCTGAAGTTCGGACTGGTGCTCGGCACCCGCCACTTCGCTGCCCTGGTGGGCGCCCAGGCAGCGCGCGCGCTGCTGGAAACCGCCGCCACCTTCGATGCCGCGCATGCCCGCGAGATCGGTTTTCTGCAGGCCATGGCGCCGCGCGACGAATGGCCCGGGTTGCGCGCCCAGGCCCTGGCGCGCGCGGCGGAACTGGCGCCGACCAGCCGGGCAGCCCTCTACGACACGCTGGCCGACCGTGGCGCGGACGAGGACCTGTCGCGACTGGTGCGATCGGCCGCCGCACCGGGGTTGAAACAGCGCATCGCCGCCTACCTGGGCGCGCCGCGCTAGCCACCGCGGGGGAATACACGGGACGCGAGATCCGAAGACACGAATACACAGGAATAAGGCGCCATGCGCCCGCCAGCCTGTCAACACGAATACACCGCGAGGAGACACCCCATCATGGGATCCGGCTTCAATCAACCTGACAAGCAGCGCACCCTGTCCGAACTGGCCGCGCTGATTCCCGACGGCGCCTCGGTCGCGCTGGGCGGCAGCTTCCTGCACCGGGGCCCGTTTGCCCTTGTGCGCGAGTTGATCCGGCAAGGCCGGCGCGACCTGGAGCTGATCAAGCAATCGCCCGGCTACGACGTCGATATCCTTTGCCGCGCCGGCACCCTGCGGCGCGTGCGCGCCGGCATTGTGGCCATGGAAGGCAACTTCGGCCTGGCGCCCGGCTATCGCAAGGCCATCGAACAAGGCAAGGTGGAGCTGGAAGAACACGCCTGCGCCAGCCTGACCGCCGGCCTGCGCGCCGCCGCCTACGGCGTGCCTTTCATGCCCTGCGGCGGCCTGCATGGCAGCGACCTGCCTGGCCTGAACAACTGGGCCTGCCTGGACGATCCCTATGGCAGCGGCCAGAAGACCTGGGTCATACCGGCCGTGCGGCCCGACTTCGCCGTCATCCACGCCAGCGAGGTCGATGCCAGGGGCAATGTACGGGTACGCGGCACCTATCACTGGGACCGCATCATGAGCCGGGCCGCGGGCAGCGTGCTGGTGGTGGCCGAGCGCATGGTCGACAGCGCCGTCTTCGAACGCGAACCGGAGGCAACCGTGGTCCCCTACTTCATGGTGCAGGCGCTGGCCGTGGTGCCGAACGGCGCGTGGCCGGGATCCTGCTGGCCCGACTACGCCATCGACTATCCCGCCGTGGAGCGATACATGGACACCACGCGCAGCCTGGACGCCCACATGGCCGAGGCCCCGGAAATCCAGGAGAGCCTCCATGCGTGAAGCCTGGTCTCCGTTCTCGTACATCGTGATCAACCTGGCCCGCTTCATCCGGCCCGACGAAATCACATTCAGCGGCGTCAATTCCACCTTCCCCATGCTGGCCTGCCTGCTCGCCAAACACGCCTACGAATGGGACTACGTCTATATCAACGTGGCCGGCGGGGTGGATCCGCGCCCCTCGCACGTGCCGCTGTCCAGCTCGGACCCGGTGCTGGCCGAACATTCCGCGTCCATCTTCGCCAACGAGGATTTCTACGACCTGTGCACGCGCGGGCGGATGGATCTGACTTTCCTGGGCGCGGCCCAGATCGACGGCGAAGGTTGCGCCAACAATTCCAGCATCGGCGACTGGCACCGCCCCAAGGTCCGCCTGCCCGGCGGCGGCGGCGGCGCCGTGATGTTGCCCACGGCCCGGCGCGCCTGCACCTGGCGCACGGAACATTCGACACGCACCTTCGTGCCCAAGCTGGATTTCAAGACATCGTGGGGCGGCTTTCACGGCGTGGTCACGCCCATCGCGGTATTCGTCAAACGCGACGGGCGCCTGGCCTTGCAATCGTGGCACCCGGAAGCGAGCCTGGAAGAGGTCCGCGCGCGCACCGGATTCGAGTTCGACGCCACGGACGCGTCGCCGACGCAACCGCCCACCGAAGGAGAAGCACGCGCGCTGCGCGCGCTGGATCGCGACGGGCAGTTCGAACGCGATGCGGCCGTGCGGCTGCGCTGATGGGGAAGGCCGTGATCCGACAGCAAAGAGCCGCCGTGCAGAGCGACATCCCGGAAAGCAACCTGGTCGCGGCCTTGCGCCAGCGTTGGGCCGATCCGGCCAGGCGCCAGTCGCCTGCCCTGGTCCATGAAGACGAAACGCTGTCCTATGGCGAACTGTCCGAACAGGTGGCGGGCATCGCCGGCTGGTTGCGCGAGCGCGGCGTGCGGCGCGGCGATTTCGTCGGCCTCGCAATGGCCCGTTCGCCGGCGCAGATACTCGCGCTGCTGGGGACGCTGGCGGCCGGCGCCTGTCCCTGCCCGCTGGAGCCGCGCATCTCGGCCGAAGAAACCCGCGGGCGCGTCGCCGCCGTGGGGTTGGCCTGGATGCTGCACGACGCCGCACATGAGGTACTGGCCGCGGCGTGCGGCCTGCCCGCCGCCCAGCAGTTGGCCTGGGACCGCCGCGACGCGGACGCCGCGCCGGGCTGGGACACCGGCGTCGCGCCCGGCGATCCGGCGCTGCTGCTGTTTACATCCGGCAGCACCGGGCAGCCCAAGGGCGTCCTGCTGAACCAGCGCGGCCTGCTGAGCAACGCGCGCGGCGTCGCGATGCACACCGGCTTGCGGCCGGACGACCGCCTGCTGCACGTCATGCCCTTGCATCACACCAATGCCATCAACAACCAGGTATTGGCGCCGTTCTACGCCGGCGCGGCGGTCGTGCTGGGGGGCCGCTTCCGCGCGGAAGACATGCCGGGACTGATGGCGCGCCATCGCCCGACCATTATCACCGGCGTGCCCACCATGTATGCGCGCATGCTGGAGCTCCGCTTCGACGCCGCCGATCTGGCGCGGCTGCGTTTTGCGCGCTGCGGCTCGGCCCCTATCACCGAAGCCCTGCACCGGCGCATCGAGGATTTCCTGGGCTGCCCGCTGGTGGTTTCCTATGGCTTATCCGAGGCCACCTGCACATCGACGATGAACCCGCCCCACGCGCGGCGCATCGGCACCGTAGGCACCGTCCTGCCGGGCCAGCGGGTTTTCCTGCGCCGCCCGGACGGCAGCATGGCCACGCAGGGCGCGGAAGGCGAGATCTGCATCGCCGGCGAGAACCTGATGACCGGCTATATCGGCACCGCCGAGCCCGGCCTCCGCGACGGCGTGTTGCGTACGGGTGACCTGGGGCGCTTCGACGCGGAAGGCTATCTGAGCATCACCGGCCGCATCAAGGACGTGATTATCCGCGGCGGCGAGAACATTTCCCCATCGATGATCGAGCGGGCCCTGGCCGCCCTGCCCGCCGTGGCCGCCTGCGCGGTGGTGGGCGGGCCGCACGCCGACCTGGGCGAAGTGCCGGTGGCCTTCGTGGTAGCCAGGAACGGCACCATCGACGAAGCATCGCTGCGCGGTGAAATGCTGCGCGTGCTGGGACGCATCTATGTGCCGGACCGCTTCATCGCGGTGGATGCGCTGCCGGAAAACGCGGTCGGCAAGGTGGACCGCGCCGTGCTGGCCGCGCGCGTGCGAGCGGAGGCGGCCGGGTAACAGGGAGCACGCCGACACAGAACCTGAAAAGCAGTTGCCATGCCGCGTCAAAGAAACGCGGCGCATACACAAGCCCCCAAGGGGTACTGAAGGAGACTCATCATGCATCGACAATGGCGTACCGCCGCGGGCGCGATCGCGCTTGCCCTATGTTCGGCCGCCGCGCCCGCAAGCGCGCAGACCGACAACTATCCATCCCGGCCCATCAAGCTGGTGGTGCCCTTCCCCCCCGGCGGCGCCAGCGACGCGGCCGGCCGCATCTATGCGCAATACCTGACCGACAAGCTGGGGCAGACCGTGGTGGTGGAGAACCGCGCCGGCGCCGGCGGCGAGATCGGCGCGGACCACGTCGCCAAGTCCGACCCGGACGGCTATACGCTGCTGTTGGGCGCCCTGGGCAGCCACTCCATCCACGCGGCGCTGGGCGAAAGCCCATATAACCTGGGCAAGGCCTTCGTCGGCGTGTCCATGGCATCCACCGTACCCATGGTGGTCGCCGTCAACAGCAAGGTGCCGGTGAAATCGGTGGCCGAACTGATCGCGCTGGCCAAGGAAAAGCCGGGGAAACTGACCTTCGGCTCCGCCGGCCCCGGCACGCCGCAGCAGATGGCGGTCGAGTTGTTCAAGGCGGACACGCATACCAACCTGCTGCATGTCCCGTACAAGGGCAGCGGCCCGTCAGTCGCCGCCCTGCTGGGCGGCCAGGTGGATATCGTCTTCGAGACGCTGCCCGCGCTGCAGGGCAATATCAACACCGGACGCATCCATGTGCTGGCCGTCACCAGCGCCCAGCGCTCGCCCAGCATGCCCGACCTGCCCACGCTGCAGGAGGCAGGCGTGCGCGGCTACGACGTCACCAATGCCTACGCGGTGCTGGCACCGGCGCGCACGCCCAAGCCCATCGTGGATAAGCTGGCAGCCGCCATGAAGCAGGTCGGCGCCATGCCGGAGGTCCAGCAGAAGTTCCGCCAGCAAGGCGCGGAAGCCGTCACCACCACCCCGGAACAGACGACGCAGATGCTGCAGGCGGAGCTCAAGAAGTGGACGGCGGTCGTGCAGGCCGCCGGCGGGAAGGAGATCGCGAAGAAGTGAACGGGAATTCGCTGGTTTCGCGCGCCAGTTCGGCGATGGCGCCGACCAGCGGGTCCAGTACGTCGCGCTTGTGGACGGCGACGAATTGCACGGGGGGCAGCGCCGGCCGGGTTTCGATCAGGCGCAGCCGTCCCGCTTCCAGGTCCTCGCGGCACGAGCGCAAGGGCAGCAGGCTGACACCCAGTCCCGCCATGGTCAGGTCCGCCAGCACCCGGACATTGCTGCACGACACCACCGGCTGATAGGAAGCCTGGCCGGCGCTGAACCATTGTTCGATCACGGGATAGTGGTGCGATGCCTCCGACAGGCCCAGCACCGGCAGGCCCGCCAGCTCGGCCGGCGTCAAAGCATGGCGAGGCAGCGCCAGCCCCGGCGGCCCCATCCAGACGAATTCGTCGTAGCCCAGGGCCAGGCATTCCAGGCGCGCGCCCTGCACCGGTCCGGTCGCGATGGCCAGGTCCAGTTCGCCGCTGGCCAGACGTTCGACCAGCGGCGTGGTCAAGGCGATCTCCAACTGCACGGTGACGGCCGGAAAACGCTGGCGCAGCGCGGCCAGCAAGCGCGGCAGCCAGGTCATCGCCACCAGCCCCGCCACGCCGATGCGAACGATGCCCGCCGCGCTGCCCGCATCGCCGATGTCGCGCGCAATGTCGGCGGCAAGCTCGACCATCCGGCGCGCGCGGGCCAGCAAGGCCCGGCCTCGCGGCGTCAGCACCGCGCGATGGCCGCTGCGGTCGAACAAGGGCACGCCCAGGGAAGCTTCCAGTTCCCGCATGCGCGCGGATATCGTCGACTGGGTGGCATGCATGGCCTGCGCCGCGCCGGCAAAGCTGCCGGCGTCGACGATCCTGATGAAGGTTTCCAATTGGCGTATGTGCATGCGCGCGCTCCGGATCGAAGAACTTTACATCGAAGTATCCGATGAAGTTGATCAAAAATAAATCGCTTTCTTCGATCAACTGGCGAGCCTAGACTGTATTCGAGCCGTGCATCCCGCCACGCATCGCACGGCCGAAAAATCTGGAGGAAGACATGGGCGCCATTGAACGCATTCTTGCCGAACATCACGACGAGTCCATCCGGGCCCGCGACACGCCTTTCGAGGGCCCGGTCGTCTGGCGCCGCGATACGCTGGCACCGGACGACGGGATCATCGCCCTGGACGCGGGCAGCCGCCGGGAACTGGACGAACTGGTCGACACCCTGCGGCGCAATCCGCTGGCGACCCCGCTGCTGCACCTGGACGACTTCGATCTGCCCGCCTGCCGCGCGATGATGACACGCGCGCGCACCATCCTCGAACATGGCGTGGGTTTCGTGATCGTCGACAAGCTGCCCATGGACGACTACACCATCGACGAAGCGCGCGCCGTCTATTGGCTGCTGGCGCAGATGGTGTCGCGGCCGGTGGCGCAGAGCTGGGACGGCAAAGTGATCTATGACGTACGCGACATGGGCAAACCGCCCGGCAACGGCGTGCGGCCCGACATTACCAACGCCGAGCAGAACTTCCACACCGACAATAGCTATAACCTTTGCCCGCCGGATTACGTTGCCCTGCTATGCCTGCGGCCGGCCATGGAAGGCGGCATCAGCAGCATCGTCAGTTTCTATTCGGTCTACAACGAATTGCTGGCCTCGCATCCGGATCTGGTCGAACGGCTGTACCAGCCCTACCTGTTCGACCGCCAGCGCGAACATGCGCCCGACGACGCCCGGCTGATCAGCCATCCCCTGTTCCAGGCACACGAAGGCCGCACGCTGTGCCGCCTGTCGCACCGCCACGTCGTCACCGGATACGAGATGGCCGGACAGGAAATGGACGACCTGACCAAGACCGCGCTGCACACCCTGGAATCCATCATGATGGAGCCGCGGTGGTCGCGGGAATTCTTCTTCGAGGCAGGGCAGATCCAGATCGTCGACAACACGCGCCTGGGACATCGCCGCACGGGCTTCGTCGACTATCCGGACGAGGACCGCAAGCGCCACCTGGTCAGGTTGTGGCTGCGCAACCAAGGACGCAGGTTCTATAACGGCTGAGGCTCGACCTCGCCGCTACGAAGGCCGCTCGCCGTTACGGGAACCGGCGCGGCACGGGCGGCGGGCCGCCGGACCGCGATCGCCCCGGGGGACCGGCCGCGCCCGCTCAGGCGGCGCCGGCCTGCGCCGGAGGCCGATATCCCATCGATTCGGAAACCTCGGCGGCACAGGCCGCCACCACCGGCGCCAGTTCGCGCATGCGCACGGCGTTCAGGCGTTCCAGCGGACCGGATATTCCCAGGGCCGCCACCGGTTGCGCCAGGCTGTTGAAGATGGCGACCGCGACCCCGCCCACGGTCGCCCGCCATTCGCCCCGATTGGCCGCATAGCCCTGGCGGCGTATCTTGCGCATTTCCTCTTCCAGCGCATCGAGCGCCACCAGCGTCTTGGGCGTATGCGCCTGCAGCACGCTTGCGTATCGGGCGATATAGCCTTCCGGCTGATGCGCCAGCAGTACCTTGCCGGTGGCCACCGCGTACGCGGGAGCCCGCCCGCCCACATACGAATATGCCCGCACCGGCTGTGGACTGTCGATCTTGTCGATGTAGACCACTTCGATGCCGTCCAGCAGCGACAGGTGCACGGTTTCGCCCGACTGTTCCGCCAGCCGCGCCATTGCCCGCTGCGCCAGTTTGCGGACGTCCATTTGCGCCAGCTGGCGCGCGCCCAGCTCGAACAGCCGCACCGTGGCCCGGTATTCGCCGCTATCCTCGTCCTTCACGATGTAGCCGGCATGCGCCAGCGTCTGCAGGGTGCGATGGGTATTGCTTCGCGTCAGGCCCACCCTGGAGGCGAGTTCCTCGATGGTGCGGGGCCGATGATCGACCTCCGTGACGGCTTCGAGCACCATCAGGCCCTTCAATAGTGTCTTGTCCATAAGTCCGGTTTTATGACCCTTCAATGCGCCGCATCGGCTGGGAGGCACGGCGCGCGGAACCCTCGGTTGCTTCCGGTAACGGAACGCGCGCCTTTTCTCCTGTCCTTCCAAGGTCGCCATGATGATCTTCATCAGTCCATCGATCAACAACTCCCCTCTGTCAGCTTACATCCCGCCCGAGCAAGCCGACGTCTACGTTACCCGCAGCGTCCTCGATCAGGCGGTGGCGGCGATCGAACGGGCCGGCGGGCCCCGCGACCCCGTGCCGGCCTCCGGCGGCATCGAGCTGGATCCGCGGCTGGCCACCGTGCTCGATACCTACGTCCGCGATGCCCAACCCGGCGAAGACCGCGCGACGGCGCGGGCGCGGATCGAAACCGCCATTGCCCAGGGCAACGAAGCCGCTTTGTCATTGAAAGGCCTGGGTCTGCTGACGGTCCCGCCCGTCATTCCGAACGTCATCAGCCTGGATCTGTCGGACAACCGGATATCCGAACTGCCCCTGCTGCCCTGCGACATCCAGGTGCTGCTGGTGGCGCGTAACCGGCTGCGAAGCCTACCGAACGCATTGCCGGCGCAGTTGGTCCAGCTGGATGTGTCCCACAACTACCTGGCCTACCTGACGGAAACGCTATCGCACCGGGTGGTCCACGTGGATGCGCGAGACAATGGCCTGCTCGCATTGCCGAACAGGCTGCCGCGCGAACTTCGTGTACTGCACGTGACGCAAAACCGCGTGGATTTGACGCAAGCCGCCGCCGATCGCCTCGCGAAACTATCGGCGCGGCGCGTTTACGACGCCGTGGCGGGAGCGCCCGCCGCCACCGCCCTGCGCGCCGCGAAGAAAATGGGCGGCCGCCAATGCGGCGCGAATCTCGATGCGCATTTGGTGCTCATCCCCCCGATCAAGACCGCTGCCTGACAGCCGCGCCGCACGGGTACGCCCTCTCGCCGTCCCGGCCGCGCATCGCCGTCGCTACGGGACACCCACGGACCGCCTACAGATAGGCCGCGGCGTCCAGGCTCAGGGAGGCCTTCACCATGCGGCTGGTGTCATCGATAAGCAGTTCGGGCCGCTCCTCGCGTATCGCCTCGACGATCTTTCCCGCCGCCACGGACGGCGCCGTCTTGGGCGCGTCGAGCCTCGCCACCATATCGGTATCCATATACCCGACGTGTACGCCCGTCACGCGGATGTTCCGATCCTTGAGCTCACGGCGCATACCATTGGTCAGCGCCCATGCGGCGGCCTTGGACACGCTGTAGTGCGTGGAATCTTCGATCACCAACCAGCTGAGTACGGAAAGCACGTTGACGAACGTGCCGCCGCCATTGCGGGCCAGGATGGGCGCGAAAGCGCTGCTGACATTCAGCACGCCGTAGAAGTTGACGTCGAACAGGCGCCGGATGCGATCCGGCGCATCTTCGCTCAAGGCCGGGCCGGGCAAGGAGATCCCGGCATTGTTGACGACGATTTCCACGTCACCGCAACGCTGCGCCGCCGCCCGCACGCTGGCGGCATCGGTCACATCCAGTTCGACCGGCACCACGCCGGGCAGATCGACGCTGCCCGGGTCGCGCGCACCCGCATACACTTTGGCCGCGCCCGCTTGCAGCAGTGCCTGCGCGATTGCCTTTCCCAGCCCTCGATTCGCGCCGGTCACCAGCGCCACACGCCCTTTGATTTCCATGATTCACTCCAATAGATGTTAAGCGACATCTAATTAGATGTCAGGTATCATCTAAGTGTCAACGACTTTTTGGCGACCCGCCATGCGCAAATCCCGTGAAGAAACCGCCCGCACCCGCGCGCGCATCATTGCCGCGGCGGGCCAGGAGTTCCGCCGCAACGGCATCGCCGCGACCGGCCTCGCGGGCCTGATGCAGGCCGCCGGCTTGACCCACGGCGGCTTCTACAAGCACTTCTCGTCCAAAGAGGAATTGGTCGCCGAGGCCTGCACGCAGTCGATCAACGGCGTGCTGGACGCCTTGGTGGAACGCGTGGCCCAGGAACCTCCCGCACAGCGGCTGGATACCTTCCTGGCAGCCTACTTATCGGCCGCCCACCGCGACGCCCCGGAGAACGGCTGCGGCCTGGCCGCCCTGGGAAGCGAACTGGGCCGCTCGGGCGATGCCACGCGCACGGCGACCACCCAGGCCTTCGAACGCATGGTCGACATCGTCATCCAGTATCTGCCGGCCCCTCACGCGGCCGGTGCCCGGGCCCGGGCACGCACGATCGTCGCCACCCTGATCGGTGCCGTGGCCATGGCCCGTGCGGTCAACGACGCGGCGTTATCCGACCGCATCCTGGACGACACCCGCGCCAGCCTCGTCGCCATGGCGGGCGCAACGGCGGCGTAGCGCGATCGCCCGATCGCCCGTACCGCATCGTCCGTCCCTCCCGCCGGCGCCGCGGCGCCGGCGACGGAAAAGGATGGGCATGGCGCGTGCTGGAGCCCCGCCCGATGCCGCCGGCAAGCGTATGTCTCGCGCCCGCGGGGGCAGCACAAGGACACCCCCCATGATCGAAGCCATCTGGTATGTGCTGGTCGGCGGCCTGCTGATCGCCATGGCGCTCGCCCGCAATGTGATCTCGCGCCTGCCCATCACGGGCGCGATGGTCTATTTGGCGGTCGGTTTTGCCATCGGCCCTGCGGGCGCCGGGCTGCTCGATGTCGATCTCTATCGCGACACGCACACCTTGCGCGTCCTCACCGAGGCGGGCCTGATCGTGGCGCTTTTCGCGATCGGCCTGCACCTGCGCGCCCCGCTGGGCCATCGCATATGGTCGCCGCCTTTTCGCCTGGCCTTGCCGGCGATGATCATTACCATCGCCCTGATGGCGGCCGGTGCTTACTTCGGCCTGCACCTGCCTCTGGGGCCGGCCATCGTCCTGGGCGCCGCGCTGGCCCCGACCGACCCCGTGCTGGCCAGCGAACTGCGGCCCCGCGAGGCCGGCGACGAGGATCCGCTGCGCTTTTCCCTGTCCGGCGAGGGCGGCGCCAACGACGGCGCGGCCTATCCTTTCGCGTTGCTGGGCGTCATGCTCTGCGCCGTACCGCCCGAGTCGCTGGACCCGGTGTGGAAACTGACCGGCCGGCTGGCATGGGGCATTGCCGCTGCCGTGGCCATCGGATGGCTGATGGGCACCGTCACCCAGACGCTGGTCGCCAGGCTGCGTATCCGCTACGCCAAGGCGCTGGGTTTCGAAGGCTTCCTGGCCCTGGGCCTGATGACGGCCTGCTATGGCGTGACGCTCCTGGCGCACGGCTACGGTTTCCTGGCGGTGTTTTGCACCGGCGTGGCGCTGCGCCGGCGCGAGATGCGGGCCACCGGACAAGAAACGCCGCGCGAAGTGCTGCAGGACGTGCCGCGCGGCGAACGCCGCCGGGCGGCCAAGGACCCGCAATTGGCGCATGCCTACCTGGCGGAATCCATGATGGCGTTCTCCGTGGAAATGGAACGCATCGTCGAACTGGCGCTGATGCTGCTGATAGGCAGCGTGATCTCGGCGCATTGGCGCGAGATGCTGGGCTGGACGCCACTGGCCATGATCGTCCTGCTGTTCTTTGTCGCGCGGCCGCTGGCGGTGCAGGCGGCGATGGCGGGCACCGGCGCCTCGTGGCGCGAACGGTTGGTCGCCTCCTGGCTGGGCTTTCGCGGCGTAGGCACGTTTTACTACCTGCTGTTCGCGCTGGAGCACGCCACCGACCAGGCCAAGGCCCTGACGCCCATCCTGCTTGGCGCGATCACGCTATCGGTCTTCGTGCATGGCGTCTCCGCCTTGCCGGTACTGACCTGGTACTACCGGGAAAAGCCGGTCGAGGAATAGCAAACGGGGCGGCCGCCTTGGCAACCGCCCCGTCCGTCCCGCGCGGTTGTCGACTCAGTCCGAGCCCAGCTGCAGCGAATTGGGCTGCCGCTTCTCGATATTCCACTTCAACAGCGCGGCGCTACGGTAGATGCCGTGGGCGAACTTGCTGTACGGCAGCGTCAGGAACAATGCCATTACCGTCCCCAGGTGAATGGCCAATAGCAGGCCCATCGCGCCGCTATCGCGTCCGGCCAGCAGGCCCAGGCCGGTCAGCGAGATCAGGAACAGCAGCACGATGAAGCCGCGGTCCATGGGGCGCTGGGCGACGTCGCCCTGTTCCGGGTAGCGGCGCAGGTTCAGCCAGAGCAGGCCCGCCGGCCCGATCAAGAGGCCGATACCGCCCAGGGTTCCCAGCAGCACGGGCGCGCTGAAGAAGGGATACGGCGCGTGATAGTCCAGCAGGTAGTGATACAGCGTGGCCACGCACGTGGCGGCGAAACACAGCATGAAGCCGTAGAACGTGAAGTGGTGGAAGCGGCGGCGCGCCAGCGTAAACGCGTCGTCATTCTCGTTGCAGCCCTTGCCGTGGCCGCCGTCCAGGTAGCGCAGGCGCAAGACATCGTGCGCGGCCTCGGCCACGGCCGGCCCGCTTGCCTTGCCGGGCGACACATTGCGCCAGAAGCGCGTCACGCCTATGCCCAGCGCCAGGATGGCGAACAGGAAGACGACACCGAACATCAGCGCCAGCGTGTTATGCGGAAAAATGGCGTAGAAGTTGCCGGCCAGCGGCGCGTGGATCAAGGAGCCGGCCGACACCATGGCCAGGACCAGGAACAGCGCGAGCATCGCGGCGGTCGCGAGCGACAGGGTCAGGCCGTTACGCTTGTACAGCGACCCGAGCGCCGCGGGCCACGCGTAATCGGTATAGGTCTGGACCCGCACCTTGGCCATGGCTTGCGGCACGTTGACGCCGAATTCATGCGGCGGCGCATACTGGCATGCGTGCAGACAGGCGCCGCAGTTGTGGCACAGGTTGGCCAGGTAGTTCACGTCGGCCTTGCCGAACTCCAGCCGGCGCGTCATGGCCGGGAACACCGCGCAGAAGCCTTCGCAGTAGCGGCAGGCATTGCAGATCTGCATGACGCGCGCAACTTCGGCTTCGTTATCGGTGGTCGGTGCCTGCGCGCCGGCACGCACGAACTTGACGGGCGTTTCCTTCATGGCGCTATGGCCCTCGGCCGTGCGGGCCGGAGCGACCGAGGCGTCGGGCGTAACGATGTGCATGGCGCTCGCCTGTTTGACGAGGGCTTCAAGCTGTTTCAAGGGCGGCTCCCATGGATGATTTCTTTCCAGCGGCCAGCGCCGCCTGCGTACCCGCGATCCGGCCGAACGCCGTGCCGATCGACATGCCGACCCCGGCGGTATACCCCTTGCCCAGCACGTTGCCGGCCATCATTTCGCCTGCCACGAAGAGGTTGTCGCTGGGTTCGCCGTTGAAATGCACGGCAGCCTGGTCGTTCACCTTCAGGCCCAGATAGGTGAAGGTAATACCGGGACGCAAGGGATAGCCGAAGAACGGCGCGCGGTCGATGGGCCGCGCCCAATGCGTCTTGGCGGGCGCTATGCCTTCGGTGTGGCAATCGTCCAGCTTGGTGTGATCGAAGGTCCCGACGCGGCAGGCGGCGTTGTATTCGCGCAGCGTCTGCATGAAGCGCGCTTCGTCCAGGCCCAGCTTGCGGGCCAGTTCCTCCAGCGTGTCGGCCTGCGTGCCCGGAAACACCGGCGGCATGAAGCGGCCGACGGCCTTGGCATCGATGATCGAGTAGCCGATCTGGTCCGGCTGGCCCGCCACCAGGCGTCCCCAGATCGCATAGCGCTTGGGCCAGAAATCCTCGCCCTCGTCATAGAAGCGCTGCGCATCGCGGTTCACCACCACGCCCAGCGAAACGCAGTCGATGCGGGTGCAGATACCGCCGTCATACAAGGGCGCGCGCGCGTCGATGGCAACGCAGTGCGATTGCGATGGATCGCCGATGATGTCCGCGCCCGCGTCCATCATGAACTTCAGCAGCACGCCCTTGTTGAAGCGCGTGCCGCGGATCAGGAAATTGTCCGCCGGCCATTCGCCGCGTTCGTTCTGGCCCCAGGCTTCGCGCAACCATTCGCGGTTCGACTCGAAGCCGCCGGCCGCCAGCACGCAGGACTTGGCCTCGATGCGCTCCTGGCCGACGAAGGCGGCAACGAAGCGGCCGTCGCGCAGCTCCAGGCGCTCGACCGGCGCGTTGTAGCGCACCTGCACCCCCAGCGCTTCGGCGCTGCGGTAGTAGGCGTTGACCAGGGCTTTGCCGCCGCCCATGAAAAATGCGTTGGTGCGCGCCACGTGCAGTGCTCCGGACAGTGGCGGCTGGAAGTTCACACCGTGCCTGCGCATCCAGGGCCGACAGGTCGACGAGGCGCGGATCGCCAGCCGCGCCAAATGTTCGTTGGTGATCCCGCCCGTGACCTTCAGCAAGTCCTGCCAGAACTCTTCCTCGGGATAGGCTTCGACGAGGACATCCTGCGGCTCATCATGCATGCAGCGCAGGTTGCGGGTGTGCTGCGAGTTGCCGCCGCGCCATTCCTTGGGCGCGGACTCCAGCATCAGGACGCTGGCGCCGGCCTCCCTGGCCATCAGCGCAGCGCAAAGGGCGGCGTTGCCGCCGCCGATAACCAATACATCCCACATGGCTTTCTGGCCCTCCTTGGACAGGTGCGGACTGTAGACCAGAAACCCTTCCCTCGTAAGGGCAAATATTTCAATAGGTATTCACGAATTCTGAAGGGTTGCGCCGGGCCAGCCGCCTTCCTCCACGAGCGCACGGGCGACGTCTCCCAGGACGACCCGGGCCGCCAGCCCGGCCGGCGAAAGCTCGTCTTCAGGCAAACTGACGAGCAGATTCTTGCGATGCAGGTCCGCGCCGGTCAGCCAGATCCGCCCCAGGGTGGGATCGGCCGCCAGGGCGGCGCCAGGCTGTATGGTGGCGACGTGCCCTACCCTGACCATGGCCATCAAGGTCGCCAGGCCATCGACCTCGGCCACGATGTCGGGCTCCATGCCCAGGCGGGCGTAGGCGCTGTCCACCAGGTTGCGCAATCCGTGCGCCGCACTGGGCAGTACCAGGGGCACGCCGGCCAGCTCGCGCAGGCCGGCCGTTTCGGTACCCGGCCAGTTGGGCGTGGTGGGCTGGCCGATCAGGACCAGTTGCTCGTCCAACAGGGGCAGGACCGTCCAGCGCTGGGCCGCATCGGTGTTGAAGACGATGGCCAGATCGACCTGCCTGGCATTCAGCATCGCGGCCAGATGACCGGACAGGCTCTCCGTCATGCGCAGCCGCACGTCGGGGTAGCGCTGCTGCATGGCGTGGATGAAACGCGGCGCCAGCACCGTGGCCGTGGTAGAGGCCAATCCCACGCTGACCTGCCCCGCCAGCCGCGCTTCGCGCGCCGCCATGGCGGCGGCGTCCGCGTGGCGTATGGCCAGTTGGGCCTGCCGCAGGAAGGCGCGGCCGGCGTCGGTGGGAACGACGCCGGTGGAAGTCCGTTGCAGCAGCCGCGTGGCCAGCTCGCTTTCCAGCCGGCTGATCTGCTGGCTGAGCGCCGACGTCACCACGCCCAGCTCCGCCGCTGCCCGCCCCATGCTGCCCAATTCGACGATGCGCGCGAACGCGCGCAGTTGCCGCAGTTCCATTGAAGTCAGAGATGAATCCCGCCAGCACGCATTGTGGCACGCCGCCGGAGCGGCTTCACGGCGGTCGCAGGCCCTGGGAATTACCCGTAGAGGCGCGCCACCGGCCCAAATCGGGGCCCGCGGACCCGTAGAATTGCCCGGTTTTCATTTCCAGACCGGCCCGCCACAAGCGGGATGGGTGTTCCGGCATCGCCGGCGCCATGCCTGGACGGCGCCCGGTCCACAACTTTTCGACGAGGACAGCCCACATGCTGAGGAAGATCACGTTGTTCGCGGGTAGCGTGCTATTGGCCGCCACGGCCCAAACCCAGGCTCAGACGAAATGGGACCTGCCCAGCGCCTACCCTCCCAGCAATTTCCATGTGGAAAACCTGAACCAGTTCGCCAAGGACGTCGGTACGCTGTCCGGCGGCAAGCTGGCGATCACGGTCCACAATAACGCATCCTTGTACAAGGCGCCGGAAATCAAGCGCGCGGTCCAGGGCAACCAGGCCCAGATCGGCGAGATCCTGCTGACCAATTTCGCCAACGAAGCACCGGTCTACGCGCTGGACGGGCTGCCCTTTCTGGCCACCGGCTACGACGCGTCGTTCAAGCTGTACCAGGCGCAAAAGCCTTTCCTGGAAAAGAAGCTGGCATCGCAGGGGATGATGTTGCTCTACGCGGTGGCGTGGCCGCCCCAGGGCATCTTCGCCAACAAGGACATCAAGACGGTCGCCGACATGAAGGGCTTGAAATGGCGCGCCTACAGCCCGGTCACGGCACGCATCGCCGAACTGGTCGGTGCGCAGCCGGTCACCGTACAGCAGGCCGAACTGGCCCAGGCGATGGCCACGGGCGTGATCGA
Organism: Bordetella sp.; assembly: GCF_057362025.1. NCBI lineage: Bacteria > Pseudomonadati > Pseudomonadota > Betaproteobacteria > Burkholderiales > Alcaligenaceae > Bordetella > Bordetella sp. The sequence goes on from NZ_JBMQQZ010000083.1 coordinate 220,942, forward strand.
CTCCTATATGTCTTCCGCGTCGACCGGCTACGACACCAAGACCTACGAATACATCAAGAAGTTCTATGACACCCAGGCCTGGTTGCCGAAGAACGCCGTCATCGTCAACAAGCGCGCCTTCGACGCGCTGGACCCCGCCACCCAGGCGGCGTTGAAGAAGGCGGCGGCCCAGGCAGAGGAACGCGGCTGGAAGCAGTCGCAGGAGAAGAACACCTGGTACCAGCAGGAGCTCACGAAGAACGGCATGACCATCGTCGCCCCCAGCCCCGAGTTGAAGCAAGGCCTGGAGAAAGTCGGTCAGCAGATGATCGCCGAATGGGTCAAGAGCGCCGGGGCCGACGGCCAGGCGATGATCGACGCCTACAAGAAGTAGCGGCCGCCATGCGACGTTTCCTGGATGGCCTCTACGGCCTGGGGGCCGTGCTGGGCGCACTGTGCACGGTGGGCGTGCTGCTCGCCGTGCTGGCCGGCATCGTGGCGCGCGAAATGGGGTGGAATATCCCCGGGACGGACGCCTATGCCGGCTATTTCATGGCGGCGGCCGGCTTCCTGGCCCTGGCCAGTACCTTCAAGCACGGCGAACATATCCGTGTCACCCTGCTGCTGAATTCGCTGGCACCCGCGCCCAGCCGGCGGCTGGATATCTTCGCGCTGGCGGTCGGTGCCGTTCTGGCGGCGGCCTTCGCCTGGTATAGCGTCAAGCTGGCCCATGACTCGTGGGACTTCAACGACGTCTCGACCTCCAACGACGCCACGCCGCTGTGGATACCGCAAATCAGCATGGCGGTCGGCGCCCTCCTTTTCTTTATTGCGCTGGTGGACGAACTGCTTCGTCGCCTCCGCGGCCACGCCGCGCCTTCCTCGCAGCAAGTCCATGAATGATCTCGCGGTAATCACCCTGCTGGTTGTATCGATTTTCCTGCTGCTGGGTTGCGGCGTCTGGGTCGGCCTGACCTTGACCGGGACGGCGTGGGTCGCCATGGAAATCTTCTCCAGCCGGCCGGCGGGGGACGCCATGGCGGTAACGGTATGGGGCGCGGCGTCCAGCTGGACGCTCACCGCCCTGCCGCTGTTCCTGTGGATGGGAGAAATCCTGTTTCGCACGCGCCTGTCCGAGGATCTGTTCAAGGGCCTGGCGCCCTGGCTGGAACGGCTGCCGGGCCGGTTGCTGCACACCAATGTCATCGGCTGCGCCATCTTCGCGGCGGTGTCCGGCTCGTCGGCCGCGACCTGCGCCACGGTGGGCAAGATGACCATCCCGGAACTGAAGCGGCGCGGCTACCCGGAAAAACAGGTATTGGGCACCCTGTCGGGTGCCGGCACGCTGGGGCTGCTGATTCCGCCGTCGATCATCATGATCGTCTACGGCGTGGCGGCCGACGTGTCCATCGCGCACCTGTTCATCGCCGGCATCATCCCGGGCATCCTGCTGGCGGGATTGTTCATGGGGTATATCGCCTGGTGGGCGCTGCGCAACCCCGACGCGGTGCCCGCGCCCGACCGCGCCATGCGGCTGTCGGAAAAGCTGCACGAGTCGCGCCACCTGATCCCGGTCGTCCTGCTGATCGCCGCGGTGCTCGGATCCATTTACACCGGCGTGGCGACCGCCACGGAAGCCGCCGCCGTGGGCGTGGTCGGCGCGCTGATCCTGTCCGCGCTGCAAGGATCGCTGAAGCTTTCCACCTTCATCGACTCCCTGCTGGGCGCGACGCGGCTTTACTGCATGATCGCGCTGATCCTGGCGGGCGCGCAGTTCCTGACCCTGGCCATGGGCTATATCGGCCTGCCGCGCCAGTTGGCGGAATGGATAGGCGGCCTGGGGCTGACGCAGTTCTGGCTGATCATGGCGCTGATGGTGTTTTTTATCGTCCTGGGCTGCTTCCTGGACGGCATCTCCATCGTCGTCCTGACCATGGGAGTGCTGTTGCCCACCGTGCAGGCCGCGCATATCGACCTGATCTGGTTCGGCATTTTCGTCGTCTTCGTCGTCGAGATGGCCCAGATCACACCGCCCGTGGGCTTTAACCTGTTCGTGCTGTCCGGCATGACGGGACGCGAATTACCCTATATCGCGCGGGCCTCCATGCCCATGTTCCTGCTGATGGTCGTGGCCGTGCTGATCCTGTACTTCGCGCCGGGCATCGCCACCTGGCTGCCGCAGCACATGCGGATGTAAGCCCGCCGCAAGCGGGCAACGCCCGGCGTCAACCGCTCTGGTTGTCGTTGGGCGGCTGCATATAACCCGTCAGCGCCACCGCTACCTTGCGCTGATGGGGCGCCATGCGGTGCTCCCATAGGTAGATTCCCTGCCATGTCCCCAGATCGAGGTCCGACTGGCCGAAGGGAACGGTCAGGCTGGCGCCGGTCAGCGCCGCGCGTATATGGGCGGGCATGTCGTCCGGGCCTTCCGCATCGTGCAGGAAGAGCGGATCGCCGTCCGGCACCAGCCGCGCGAAATAGCGCTCCAGGTCGTCCAGCACCTGCGGATCGGCGTTTTCCGTGATCAGCAGGGAACAGCTGGTGTGGCGGGTGAACACGTGCGCCAATCCGTACTCCAGCCCGCTGCGCCTTACCAACGCGCGGATGTCGCCTGTCAGCTCGAAGAAACCCCGCCCGCTGGTGACGACTTCCATTTCGTCCCGCAGCATGGCGTTCAGGGGCATGGAACGGGCCTGCGATCTTGGCATGGTTACTCCCGGGAAATATTGTCGGACACCGGTGTCGGCTATAAAAGTTTAGCGCCAGCCTGTCGATTTCCCTTTTGGCCGATCGTCGTGAGACAGGCCCGCTCCACGCCGCGGTCCGGCCGCCGCGCCCAGCTGAAAGGAAGCTTACTATGCCCAAGCCTACGTCCCACCCTATCCCGCCCGGCATGCACGCGCTGACGCCGCACCTGGTTTGCGCCAATGCCTTGCGCGCCATCGAGTTCTATGAAAAAGCCTTCGGCGCCAAGCTTGAAAACAAGCTGATGTCGCCCGATGGAAAGATGTTGATGCACGCCATGCTGCGCATCGGCGACTCGGCACTGATGCTGGCCGAGGAGTGTCCGGAATGGGGGTCGCGGGGTCCGCAGGACGGCCAGCCGAAGTCCATGGTGATCCACCTGTACGTCACCGACGTCGACGCCACGGTGGAACGCGCGGTGGCGGCCGGCGCCAAAGTCGTCATGCCGGTAACCGACATGTTCTGGGGCGACCGCTACGGCCAGATCGACGATCCGTCCGGCCATCGCTGGTCGGTCGCCACGCACAAAGTCGACGTGGCGCCGGAAGAAATGCAGGAGGCAATGGCGAAAATGCCCCCGGGACGCTGACCGCGACCGACGACGCAACGGCTGATGGTGGGGCCATCCTGGATGCCCCCTGGACAGGGCGTCGACCGTCGCGCTTTCCCCGATGCCGCGAAAGAACGCTTGCGCGCGCTCAGCGCGTCAGCGCCAGGAAGCCCGGCACGGCCAGCAGCCCGGCCAGGCGTGCAAATGCCACCATGCCGCCGTCGATCCGATCGGTCGGCATCAGCAGGTTCAGGGTGCCCAGGCAGACATCGCGGGCCACCACGGGCACGTTGATCACCGATTTCAGGCCCAAGGCCAGGATCGCGGCGTGGTCGTCGAACGATTCCCGTATCGCCTCGATACCTTCGCCGACATAGATGCGCCGATCCAGCAGCACATGCTGTCCCCAGCGGGTGCCGGCCTTCTCTTTCGACCCACCCGGGGGGTAAGCCACCGGGTCGGAGCTGTACAACCTGACCACTGCGATGCGTTGTGCATCGAAGCGGTTGACCGTGCACAGGGTCTGCCGCAGCACGGGCTTGGCATAAGCGTCGATGGCCGCGAACAGGGCCACCGGATCGGTGCCCGCGCAGGCCGCGGCGATGGCGTCTATGCCATGCAGGACGGCCTGTTGCAGCGGAACGCCGTTGACGGTGAAATCGGTATCGGCCATGAGACTGGTACCGGACCTTACTCGTCGGCCTTGATGCCCAGCTCGCGCACCAGCTTGCCGTACTTGTCGGCATCGCGCTCCAGGGTCTTCTGGAACTCGGCGGGCGTGGTCTGCAGCACCTGCACGCCGATATCGCCCATCTGCTTCTTGACTTCCGGCAACGCCAGGATGCGATTGATTTCCGTGTTCAGCTTCTGCACGATGGCCGGGTCCATGCCGGCCGGGCCGAAGGCGCCGTACCAGACGGCCAGTTCATAGCCGGGCACGGTTTCCCCCACGGTGGGCACATCGGGCAACAGCGACGAACGCTTGTCTTCGGTCACGGCCAGCAGGCGCAGCTTGCCGCTCTTGACGTGCGGCAGGGTCTGCGTGCCGGCGCTGAACAGCAGCTGCGTACGGCCCGCCACCGTATCCAGCACGGCGGGCGCGCCGCCGCGATACGGGACGTGCACCATCTGCACGCCGGTCGCCTTCTGGAACAGCGCGGCGCTCAGGTGGTTGGTGGAACCGGCGCCGGCCGATGCATACGCGATCATGCCGGGGTGGGCCTTGGCATAGGCGATGAATTCCGCGACGTTCTTCGCCGGCACCTCGGGATTGACCACCATCGTGTTGGTGACCAGCGCCAGTTCGGCGATCGGGCTGAAGTCCTTCACGCCGTCGAAAGGCATCGTCGCGTACAGCGCCTGGTTCATGGTGTGCGTGCTCATCGAACCGATCAGCAGCGTATAGCCATCGGGTTTGGCGCGCGCCACATACGCCGAACCGATGTTGCCCGACGCTCCCGAGCGGTTCTCCACGACCACGGACTGGCCGAAGGATTGGCTCATATGCTGGGCCAGCAGGCGGGCCAGGATGTCGGTGGAACCGCCGGCGGCCCAGGGCACGATCAGGGTGATCGGCTTTTCCGGATAGGCGGCCAGGGCCAGGCCCGGCAGGATCGCCAGCGCCACGGCGGCGGCACGCAGGAAACGTTGTATCGATTTCATCTGAAAAATCCCCACGGATAGGTCGCGCGCGATGCGGCTGTCGCGCGCTGGGTGAACACATGGCCACGGCCCGCATGCCGCGACCACGCAAAAACAATCGGTGTGCTAGCGGCCCACGGCGTACCCTTGCATGCCGCGTGGATTGGCGCCCGCGCGCAGCAGGCGGCCGCCACCGGCCTCCGGCTCGCGTGTGCAGGCGCTGATACGTCCTTCCGACCAATCGGCGCCCGCCTTGACCTCATGCCCGGCCTCGCGCAGCGCCTCCAGGGTGGCGATCGGAAAGCGCGATTCGGCGGTAATGCGATTCAGCGTGGTGGTACGCGGCCAGAATGAACCGGGGAAGTGATCGATATGCCAGGACGGGGCCTCGATGGCTTCCTGCAGGTTCATGCCGTGCAGCGCGTGGCGCAGGAAGAAAGCCACGGCCCACTGGTCCTGCTGGTCGCCCCCCGGCGTACCGAAGGCCATGTATGGCTCGCCGTCGCGCAGCGCCATGCCGGGCGACAGCGTGGTGCAGGGGCGCATGCCGGGCCGCAGGCTGCCCGGCAACCCTTCTTCCAGCCAGGTCATCTGCAGCCGCGTCGTGATGGAAAAGCCCAGTTCCGGCACGGCGGGACTGGAAGACAGCCAGCCGCCCGAGGGCGTAGCCGCCACCATATTCCCGTCACGATCGATGACGTCGATGTGGCAGGTATCGCCCACGAACACCTCGCGTTCCAGCCATTCTTCGACCGGCGGCAATTGCGCGAACGTCGGTTCTCCGACGCCGAAGCGGGTATCCGATTGCGCCAGCGTGCGCGCGGCCGCGGCCAGATCGGGCAGCCGGAATTCGCGGCCGCCGGGACGTCCCGGACGCAACTCCGCGGAGGACCGCGAGCCGATCGAAGCCGCGCGCTCGCGCGCATAGTCGTCGGACAGCAGCGCATCCAGCGGCACATCGACCGCATCCGGATCGCCATACCAGGCCAGCTTGTCGGCGAAGGCCAGTTTGGCGGCCTCCGCCACCTTGTGCACGAATTCGGGAGAGTCGGGGGCGGTGTTCTCGATGCCCAGATGTTTCAGTATCGCCAACTGCTGCAGGAAGACCGGGCCCTGGGACCACGGGCCGCACTTGGCCACCGTATAGCGGCCCAGCTGGGTTGTCACCGGAGCTTCATAGCGTGCCTTCCAGGCCGCCATGTCGTCCAGCCGCAGCAGCCCCGTATTGCGCTCGCCCGTCGTGTCGCGGATTGCTTCCGTGCGGTAGAAGCGGTCGATGGCCTGTGCCACGAAACCGCGGTACCAGATATCGATGGCGGCATCGATGCGCGCGCGGCGGTCGCCCTTGGCGCTCGCCTCGTTCAGAATGCGGGTGTAGGTGTCGGCGATGGCCGGCGTGCGGAACAGGTGCTCCGGATGCGGTACCTTGCCGCCCGGCATCCACACCGCCGCGGACGATGACCACTCGTCGCGGAACAGCGCCTGCACCGCGTAGATCGCCTGTACGATGCGCGGCACCAGTGGGAACCCGTTGCGCGCGTATTCGATCGCCGGACGCAGCACGTCCGCCAGTTCCCAGGTCCCGTGATCGCGCAGCAGCGTCAGCCAGGCGCCGAACGCGCCCGGCACCGTTGCCGGCAGCAGGCCGATCCCGGGCACCAGATCCAGTCCAAGCTGCCTGAAGTACGCGGGCGTAGCCAGCGCGGGCGCGCTGCCCTGCCCGCACAGCGCCTGGATGCGGCGGTCTTTCTCGTTCCAGAACAGCATCGGCACCTCGCCGCCGGGACCGTTCAGATGCGGCTCCACGACCTGCAGCACGAACCCCCCCGCCGCCGCCGCGTCGAAGGCATTGCCGCCACGCTCGAGCACGCTCATCGCAACCTGCGACGCCAGCCAGTGCGTGGTCGAAACGACGCCGAACGAACCCCGGATTTCGGGGCGGGTAGTAAACGCGGAGGTGGCCATGGCGATTGCCTTGTTCCTGAAACACTTGGAAGTATATTGATCCGGCAATAACGGAAGCGATGTTTTTTATAATGGGTCCATAACCAAATGGCTATGGCGTGGACGCCCGGCCGTCCCCGTCCGAAGGAAATCCGTACCCATGCAAGCCACGCCCTCGCGCCTGTTATCCCGCCTGAAGCTGCGCCACCTGACACTGCTGACCAGGATTTCGCCGGGCGATTCGCTTACCCGCGTCGCCGAATCGCTGGGCGTAAGCCAACCCGCCGCGACCAAATCCCTGGCGGAAATCGAAGACTTGTTCGGCGGGCCTCTTTTCCTGCGCACCGCGCGGGGTCTGCGCCCGACTCCGCTGGGCGAACTCGCGGTCGTGCGTGCCCGCCATATGTTGCAGGACATCGACCATTGGGCCTTGGAAATGGACGCCTTGCGCGGCGGTCATTCGGCGCATTTGCACGTCGGCGCCATCCCGTTTATCTCGGCGCGGGTGCTGGTACCCACCATCGAACGGCTCTACGCACGCTACCGGATCACGGTAAGGCTGGAACGCGCCACGACCGACCAGTTGCTGCAATCCCTGCGGGCGCACGAACTGGACTGCGTGATCGGCCGCGCCTCGGTCATGATAGGCATGGACGAACTGCACCATGAAGTGCTCTATCCGCAACGTCCGGCATTGATCGCCAATCCCCGCCTGGCCCGCCGCCTGGTCCGGCGCCGTCCCGACTGGCGCGAAATGGCGGAACTGAATTGGATCCTGCCCGCCCCCGCGACGCCCATCGGCAACATGGTCAGCGAGCTGTTCACGCGGGCCGGCGTGCGGCCTCCGTCGCCGCGCATCCAGACCTACTCCATGGACGTCATCTCGTCGCTCATGCGCAACGACGATAGCCTGGTTTCCATCGTCCCCGAAGACATCGCGGACGATCTGGCTCGCGGCGGCCACGTCACGCGGGTGGCATGGCCCTTCGACTGGTCGCTGCCGCCGATCAGCCTGATACGCCGCCGCCGCGACGTCGCACTGGAAGCGGAAGAACGCTTCGTCGACATCCTGCGGTCGGTCTGCCGCGAAACGATTGCCGGGCCGTCGCCCTGGGATGAGCGGCCCGGTCCACCGCTGCCGGATGCGGCCACCGCCGCAACGGCAGGGACTTCCGCCATGCCCTCGGCGCCGGCAGCGCAGGCCCGCGCCAGGCCACCGCGGCGCGGGCCTGCGCGCTCGCACACTTTGGAGGACTCGTAAAGAATGGCAAGCCGGCCGCTCGCTGCCTTGGCCGCGATTGGGCCGGGACGCTCGAGAAAGGCCGTCGATGCACATTCGACGTGGCAAAGCTGACAGTACGATTCATCACCAAATAACGGGGACGGCGCAAATTCCGCTCACCTCCGATCAGTATCCTTGGCAACGCTTCGCCCCCCGGAGCAGGCCCGCGGGGCCTTCCGGACCGGGCTTTCCAAGTCGCTTTCCCAAGGAGATCAGAATGAAACTGCGCATCACCATGCTGGCCGCCTCGCTGCTGTTCAGCGCCGCGGCCATGGCCCAGACCTCGGCGGTCACAGCCACCGGCGCCACCGCGCCCGCCCAGGCCAACGCGCGGGTCGAACAGCACATCAAGACGCTGCACACCCAGCTGAAGATCACGCCCGCCGAAGAACAGCAATGGGCGGTCGTCGCGCAGACCATGCGCGACAACGCCATGCAGATCGATCAGTTGATCTCGTCGCGCGAGAAGAGAGGCACGATGACGGCCCTGGACGACCTGGATTCCTATGCCCGGATCACTCAGGCCAACTCCGACGGCGTGAAGAAGCTGGCCGCCGTATTCGCGCCGCTGTACAACGCCATGCCGGAAGACCAGAAGCGCAACGCGGACAAGGTTTTCGCCGAATCCCACGAACGCCACGTCGCGCACAAGCAGCACAAGGCCGCCCCCGCGCCCAGCCATGGCTGAACGCCGTACGAAGGATCCCCATATGAAACAAGCCATCCTGGCCGCCCTGGCCGGACTCGCCGCCGCCGGCGCCGTCCCCGCGGCCCACGCCCAGCTCAGTATCAATCTGGGCATCGGCACGCCGGTCTATACCGCTCCGCCTCCCATCGTCGTCGCGCCGCGGCCGGTATATGTCGCGCCGCCGCCGGTGGTGTATCGAGGACACGACCACTGGGGCCATTACCGCCGCCCCGTGGTGGTCGAACATCCTGACTGGCACCATGGCCATCATGACGACCACGGCCATCACGACGACCATCACCACTAGGAACGCCTGATCCCGGCGCGCGCCTCGCCCCGGCCCGGCGAACGGACGGGTGGCGAGGCGTTCATTCCAGCGTGATGTGCATCCCGTCCCCCAACTGCCGTATGGTCGAGACGTAGTGTTTCAACATCTCGTCGAACTGCTGGGGCGTACTGGACTGCGGCTCGGCACCCAGGTCATTCAAGCGCTTGCGCACCTCCGGCAAGGTCAGGACGCGGGCGATCTCCTTGCTGAGTTTCTCGCGCACCTGCATCGGCGTCTTTCCCGGCACGAGGGCGCCGAACCAATCGTCGGTATCGAACTCGCTCATCCCCGGCTGATTGACCACGGCCACGCCGGGCATGAATTTGTCCGCCGCGGCCGAGGTCGCGCCCAACACCAGCAAGCGTCCATCCCGCGCCAGCGGCAAGGCATTGGGTCCCGGGGCGAACGCGTATTGCACACGGTTCTGCATGACATCCGTGACCGCCTCCGGCGTGCCGCGATACGGTACGTGCACGGCGGCGAACCCGTAGACCGCGGCGAACTGCGCGGCGTGCAGGTGGCCGGTGCTGCCCATGCCGGCCGACCCGTAGCTGACGCCTTCCGGCCGTGCCTTGGCGTAGGCCGCGAGTTCCTCCAGCGACTTCACGCCCAGGCTGGGGGAGACCACCAGGAAACTGGGCGATCGCGCCATCAGGCCTACACCGGCCAGATCTTTCAAAGGATCGTAGGGCAGCTTGCGATCCAGTGCGGAACGCACGCCGAAGGCGCTGGGCGCCACCAGCACGGTTTGCCCGTCCGGCTTGCTGCCGACCACGTAGGAGGCGCCGATGACGCCGCCCGCGCCCGCGCGGTTTTCGACGATCACGGGAACGCCCCATGACTGCGTGATGTGCTGCGCGACGACCCGCGCAAGGACGTCCGTGGTACCGCCGGCGGTGGCGGGCACGACAAAGCGGATGGGACCGTTCGGATAGGGATCCGCGGCATGGACGGCGCTGGACGCCAGGCAAAAGAGGCTGGCAGCCAGCGCCGCGCGCAGGAAACGCGATCGAGATAGATACATGATGGCAACAGGCGCGCGACCTCGACGGCGCGACGCCACTCCTGTGACGATTGAACACAGCGCCGCCCGGCTCCATAACGATCCGTCGCGGCGTTCCCCGCATCGGTGCCGTGCATTGCTATCCGCCGGCACCTATGCTTTTGCCGTCTCCACCCTCTACGAGGTGGGACCTTCAATATCTTCAGGCGCGAGCGTCTTCCTCGTGCCGCGTTTCCCACCAGTGCCGGAGCCAGCCTTCGTTGCCGCCGCACGCGAGCAGCTCGCGCAGCGCCTGCGGCACGGGGGGCAAGGCGCGCTCGACGCCGCGCGTGTGATTGAAGAAGCGACCAGTCAGAAAATCCACCTCCAGGTCATCGCCTGTCTGGCAGTACGCCGTGACATCCTCGCAGTGGTTCAGCACGCGCAAGCCGGTACTGATCGCCGCGCGGTAGGCCTGCACGGACATCGACTCGCAAACCAGGCCCAGTCCCAGCGCCTGCATCGCCACGTAGCCATTCCCCTTGGGCCCCATCCCGAAATTGCGGCCGGTGACGATAATGTCGCCCGGCCGGCTGCGCTGCGCGAAACCGGGATCGGTCTCCTCGAACAAATGCGGCGTCAATACGGCAGGATCCATTTCGCGCGCGGTAATGAAGTGCGCCGGAATCACGCCGCCCGGATGCGGCACATCGTCGCCCAGTTTGTAGCAGCGGCCGCGCAATATCCATTGATAGTCATTCATAGGCAGCCTCGCTAAGGCGGTACAGGGCGGGATCGGACTCCAGGCCGCGTGGATCGGCGATGGCGCCGGCCACCGCCGACGCCGCCACCGTGGCCGGGTTACCCAGGAACAGGCGCGCATCGACAGGCCCGAAGCGCCCGGCGTTGTTGTTCGTCGCGGTGGATATGGAGACTTCCCCCGATGCGAGCGGGCCCACCACGGCGTCGTTGCAAGGCCCGCATCCTGCCGGCAGCAGCATGGCCCCGGCGTCGAGCAAGACCTGCATCACGCCCTCTTCGGCCAGCCTCCGCGTCGACCGTTCCGTACCGGGCACGATGAACAGGCGCACGTGCCCGGCAACGCGCCGGTCCTTCAGGATGCTGGCCGCACGCAGCATATCTTCATAGGTGCCCGATCCACAGGAGCCGATGAAAGCATGGTCGATACGGGTGCCCGCGGCTTCGCCGATATCGACGGCATTGCCGACATTGCCGGGCAGGGAAACCTGCGGAGCAATCCGGTCCAGGACGATCAGGTGCCGCGATTCGAATTCCGCATCCGCATCGCTGTAGACCGGTTCGAATTCGCGCTGCGCATGTCGCCTGCAGTACGCCAGGATCGTGTCGGACGGCGGCACGAACACGCCCGCGGCACGCATTTCCGTGGGTGTGCTGCACAAGGCAACGCGCGCGCCGAAGCCGAAGGCATCCAGGTCGCCGCCGAACTCCACCACGCGGTAATCCAGATCCACATCCATTGCCTTGCGCTTGACCTGGCGTGCCAGGTAAAAGCCGATATCGCGGGCCATCACCCCGCCCGCCAGCCCCCCGCGCAACTCCACCAGCACGGTACGCGGCACCTCCACCCAGGTCGTGCCCGTCGCGAGCACGCGCGAGATCTCGTTGCCAACGCGCATCCCGAAGGCACCCACGGCGCCGGCATTGGTGGCATGGGTATCGTTATCGAAATAGAACATGCCCGGCAGCACCTTGCCCTCTTCCATCGGGAAGATATGGCCATGGCCGCCGCGGCCGGCGTCGTAGAACTGGTCCACGCCCCATTGCGCCGCCGCCTTGCGATTGAAAGCGCCCCGCTCGGCGGCCCGGGCGCTGCCGTAGACCACATCGTGGTCGCTGACCATCATGACTTTGCGCGGATGCATCACGCGGCCTATGCCAATACGGTCCAGCTCCACCTTGGCTTCTTTGATCAACCCATCGTGGATCATCACCATATCGGGCTGCGGGTACACCAGGTCACCGGCACGCACACCGGGTTTACCCGAGGTTCGAGCCAGTACTTTTTCGATCGCGGTATAGCCCATATCCATGGTCCTGCGGGGGAAGCGATGGCACAGTGTCATCCCGCACAGTTGATAAGTAAAATAACAGTCAACTATCCACTCATTGCAGAACTTTATGAATCTGAATCTGCGCCAGTTGGAGGCCTTCGTCCTGCTCGCGCGCCTGGGAGGGTTTTCCCGGGCCGCCGATCAGCTGCATCTGACGCAGGCCGGGCTCAGCATCCTGATCCGCCGCCTGGAGGAAAGACTCGACACGCGCCTGGTCGAACGCACCACCCGCAGTGTGGCCCTGACTCCCGCCGGCAACCAGGTGCTGCCCATCGCCGAACGCATGCTGGCCGATGCGCAATCCGTCCTGGCCTGCGGCCATGGCGCGGCCGCCGACCAGGCGGGCCGCATTTCGCTGGGCCTGGCGCCCCAGCTCGCCGGCACCGTCCTGCCGGAAGTGTTGAAGGCATTCCGCGACGATTATCCGCGCGTGTCCGTGGTCTTTCGCGAATGCGTGAACGAAGAAATCATCGGCCGCATCTATGCGCGAGAGATCGACTTCGGCCTGGGATTCGGCATACAGAAGAACAGCGAACTGGACAGCCAACCCTTGGCGGAGGACACGCTTGCGGTCGCGCTGCCGCCAGGCCACCCTTTGGCCCGCAAGCGCGTCGTGCGCTGGAAAGACATCCTGCAGGAGCCCATCATCACGCTTACCGTGGGCAGCACGGTGCGCACCCTGACCGAAAATGTCTTCATGTCCGCGGGACACGCATTGCGCCCCGCCTATGAAGCCACCAATACGATCACGGCCCTGGCCCTGGCCCGCGAAGCGCTCGGCGTGGCCGTCGTGCCGACCAGCATCGGGCCCGCGGCAAGCGCGCAGGACATGATGCTCAAGCCGTTGCGCGACCCCGTCGTACGCCGTTCGCTGAATCTGATCACGCGACGCGGATCGGTGCTGTCCGATCCGGGACGGCGATTCATCGACCTCTTCGCTGCCGCCATCGCCAAGATCGATCCCTATCCGGGCAATGCGCGGAAGGTGCCCGCCTCGGACGGACACGCATCAAGCAGTTCGCGGCGGTCCCGAGCCTGATCCGTGTGAGCGCACCACGCGTGGGATCAAGGCTTCATCAGCGAGGCCAGTTCCCGTATCTGCTCCGTGCAAGCATCGTAAGCGCGGATTTCTATGCCGCGATACAAGGCGACGATACGCTCGCCCACCGGCGTCAGGGTGCTGCCGCCGCCGCTGGCGCCCCCCGGACCGGACTCGGTGGCCGGTTCGGCCAGCGCACGGTTCAACTCGTCCACCAGCAGCCAGGCCCGGCGATAGGACATGCCCAGGCTGCGCGCCGCCGCGGAAATCGAACCGTGTTCGGCGATGGCCTCCAGCAGCGCCACCTTGCCGGGCCCGATGGCCAGCAGGTCTCCTTTGCGTATGCGCAAACGAAAGCGGGCGTCGGGCTGTCCCGCGAGGGTGCCTGGTTTTGGGCTTTTGGTGGAAGAACTCGCCATGGCTGCAAGAATACTTCAACGGCGCGAGCCGCAAGCACGCCAGGCGAAGAAGCCATGGAACCGTCGTCGACGGCGACTTCGTTCACGCCAACAGCGACACCGACTTGATCTGCGCCCAGAGCCGCTTGCCTGGTCCGACCTGCAGGCGGTCGTGCGAATAGCGCGTGATGCGCGCGAGCAGCGGCGTGCCGTCCACGTCCAGCCGCACCATGACGTGGGCGGGATTATCCGCCGGCGCGCTATTGCGCACCTGCACGGGCAGTACATTGAGCATGCTGCTGTCGTCCTGCCGGCTCAGCGCAAGGCTGACATCGCGCGCCTTGACGACCAGCCGCATCGGGCAGCCGTGCGGCACGGCGCCGTGGACGACGCGCAAGGTCGATGAACTTGCCGGCAGCGCGACGGATAGCAGGCGATAGGCATCGTCATAGCCCGCGGCAACTCCCTGGACCACAACCGAGGCATCGTCGGCCCGCGCCGGCGGCAGGCCGAGGTCGGCCAGCGTTTCGGCAATGGGCCCGCTGGAGACGGCCTGGCCGTCTTCCATCAACACCACGTGGTCCGCCAGTCGCGCGACTTCCTGCGCCGCATGGCTGACGTAGATCATGGGGATATCCAGTTCGTCATGCAGGCGCTCCAGGTAAGGCAGGATTTCCTGCTTGCGGCGTTCGTCCAGCGCGGCCAGGGGCTCGTCCATCAGCAGCAGGCTGGGGCTGGTCAACAATGCGCGCGCGATGCCGACACGCTGCCGTTCGCCGCCGGAAAGGCCGTCCGGCATGCGCGCCAGCAAATGGTCGATGCCCAGCAAGGCCGCCGCGTCGGCCGGATGCACGCGCCGCGCGCCTGGCGCCACGCGCTTGTAGCCGTAATGCAGATTGGCGCGCACATCCAGATGGGCGAACAGGTTCGCATCCTGGAATACATAGCCCACCGCCCTGCGGTGCGCCGGTAGCGCCAGTCCGCGCGCGCTGTCCTGCCAAACCTCGCCGTTCACGCGCAAATAGCCGGGATCGGGCGTCGCCAGGCCTGCCAGGCAGCGCAGCAGGCTGGTCTTGCCGGATCCCGAAGGCCCGAACAGCGCCGTCACGCCGCGGCCGGGCAGGCGCAGATCGACATCCAGGCAGAAGCGTCCCTGCCGCAAGCGGAAACGTGCCTGTATCGCATCATCGCGCGCGGCGCGCGGCCCTGGGATCGTCGTGGCGCTCATACCCGGCTCCAGGGATCGCGGCGCCGCCCGTACAGCAGCAACAGGATGATGAACGACAGCGCGACCATCCCCGCTGCCAGGACGTGCGCGCGGGTATATTCCAGCGCCTCCACGTGGTCGTAGATCTGCACGGACACCACTCGCGTGCGGCCCGGAATATTGCCTCCTATCATCAGTACCACGCCGAACTCGCCGACCGTGTGCGCGAAACCCAGTACCGCGCCGGTCAGATAGCCCGGTCGCGCCAGCGGCAGCGCGACGGTCCTGAACCGGTCCCACGGCCCGGCGCGCAACGTGGCCGCGGCTTCCAGCGGCAATCGGCCAATGGCGACGAAGGCGTTGTATAGGGGTTGCACCACAAAGGGCAGCGAATACACCAGCGACCCCACCACCAGCCCGGCGAAGCTGAAGGGCAAGGTGCCGATACCCATGGCCTGCGTCAACCGGCCCACATAGCCGTTGGGGCCCATCGCCAGCAGCAGATAGAAGCCGATGACGGTGGGCGGCAATACCAGCGGCAGCGCCACCACGGCGCTGACCGGACCGCGCCAGCGTGACGACGTCCGTGCCAGCCACCAGGCGATCGGCGTGCCGATGACCAGCAGCAGCAGGGTCGTCAGCCCCGCCAGCTTCAGCGTCAGCCAGATCGCGGCCGCATCCTCGGCGTTCAGCATGGTTGCTCCGTATCAGCGCTTATAGCCGTAGGAAAGAATGATCGCGCCGGCCTCGGGAGTTTTCAGAAAGTCGACGAAGGCGCGCGCGGCGGGATTGTCGCGCCCCTTGGCGAGGATAACCGCATCCTGGCGGATCGGATCGTGCAGCGATTCGGGCACGATCCAGGCGGAACCGCCGGTCAGCTTGCCGTCCTTGTACACCTGGGACAAGGCGACGAAACCCAGCTCGGCATTGCCGGAAGCGACGAACTGCTGGGCCTGGCTGATGTTTTGGCCCTCGACGATCCGGGCACGCAGGGCGTCCATCAGGCCCAGCTTTTGGAGCGTCTGCACCGCCGCCAGGCCATAGGGAGCGGCCTTGGGATTGGCGATCGACAGATGGGCGAAACCGCCTTGCCGCAGTATTTGCCCTTCGTTGTCGACATAACCCGGCTTGGCGGACCACAGGGCCAGCGCGCCCGTCGCGTAGGTAAACCGGCTGCCGGGCACGGTGTCCCCTTCCCGCTCCAGCCTTGCCGGCGTGCTGTCATCGGCCGCCAGGAAGACCTCGAAGGGCGCGCCGTTCTTTATCTGCGCGTAGAACTGCCCGGTCGCGCCATACGCGGCTGCCACGGTGTCCCCGGTCCTGGCGTGAAATGCCTGGGCGATCGCCTTCATGGGCGCGGTGAAATTGGCCGCCACAGCCACCTGGACTTCGGCGGCCGACGCCGTGCCGGCGAACAATGCCGCGGACAGGCCCATGGCCAGGACGATGGATTGCAATTTCATGAAGACTCCTGTTTCCAAGGGCCAGCACCGGACGGCCGGACCCGTTATGTTTGTCGATATACGACGGGCGATATAGTACGCATAAGCCCGTGGCCGCGCCAGCCCATTCCGGGCCCGGTACCGCCGCACCGGCGGATAGCGGGCCGACTTTTCCCGTCATCTTTTAGAATCGATACACGGCGCGCTGCGCGCCTTCACGGGTACACGCCAATGCCGATGCTTCGCATGCCTGAATCGCTGGCCCGCCGCCTCCAGTTGCTGGCGCACGCCTGGCTACGGCGCGCGGCCGTGCTGGGCGCCCTGGCGCTGACGGCCTGCGCCAGCTCCTACCAGCCCATGGGGCCGGCACGGGCGGTTCCCGCGATAGAGGGCAATACGCTGGTCTCGATAGACGGCGCGCGCCTGCCGCTACGCACGTGGCAACCGCCGTTGCCGCCGTGGGCCGCCATCGTCGCCCTGCACGGGATGAACGACTATTCCAATGCGTTCGACAACGCGGGACGCTATTGGGCCAGCCTGGGCATTGTGACGTATGCCTACGACCAGCGCGGATTCGGCGCCGGTCCGCGTCCGGGCATCTGGGCCGACACCGCGACCATGATCGCCGACCTGAACGCCGCCGTGGACGCCGTGTCGGCCGCGCATCCTGGCCTGCCCGTGTACGTATTGGGTGAAAGCATGGGCGGCGCGGTCGTCGCCTCCGCGCTGGCCGCCGCCCCGCCCGCGTCGGAGGCGCCCTTGTCGCGACGCGTGGCGGGGGCGGTCCTCTCCGCGCCCGCCATGTGGGGAAGACAGGTCATGAACCCTTTCTACCGCTTCACGCTCTGGGTCGGCTACAACACCGTGCCCGGCATGGAGGTCGAACCGCCGCGCGGCCTGAAAATCATGCCGTCGGACAATATCGAGATGCTGCGCGCGCTGGGCGCGGATCCGCTGGTCATCAAGCGCACGCGCATCGATGCGCTGAAGGGGCTGGTCGACCTGATGAGCAGCGCCGAAGCCGCCCTGCCCGCCATTCCGGGCAACGTCCCCCTGCTGGTGCTGTTCGGCCGGCACGAGCAGGTCCTGCCGGACAAGGTGGTCGCGGAAACCTTGAAGCGCATCGAAGACGCGCCCGGCGATGCGCGCCCACGGGTAGCGGTCTACAAGGACGGCTACCACATGCTGCTAAGGGATTTGCAGGCCGAGACCGTCTGGCGCGACATTGCCGCATGGATGCGGGCGCCCATGGTGGCCGCGCTGCCTAGCGGCGCGGAACAGCGCCAGCAGGCCGCGCAGGCTCCGCCAACGCGTCCCGGGGCCCCGCAAGCGTATGCGGGCGGCAACGCCCCGCCATAAGCCCTGCTCTGCACGCCGTCATTCGCAAGCCGCAATTCGCCGGCTCTGCGGTGTGCGAGGTTCCGCCCCACGAAGGGGCTTTCAGGCGGGCAGCCCGACGGTCCGCCCGCTAGCCGCCCGGTCTTTCAAGGCGCGCAATACCCCCGGTATCAGCCCAGGCAGGTCCTCGGCAATCAATCCGGGGCCATGCGCGGCCGCGGCCGCCCCGTGCATCCAGGCCGCCGCGCAGGCGGCGTCGAAAGCCTCCATGCCTTGAGCCAGCAACCCCGCGATCATCCCCGTCAACACGTCGCCGCTGCCGCCGGTGGCCAGATCGGGCGGAGCGTTTCCGTTGATCGCGGCACGGCCGTCCGGTGCCGCGATGACGGTATCCGCGCCTTTCAGCAGCACCACGGCGCCGCTGCGCTGGGCGGCGCGCCGTGCGCGGCCCAGTTTATCGCCGGCACGATCGAACAGGCGGCCGAACTCGCCCTCGTGCGGGGTCAGCACGCAAGGCCCGCGTATGGCGTGAAACAGCGTGGCCGATTTGTCGGCGAAGGCGGTCAGCGCATCTGCGTCCAGCACCACCGCGCGGCGGGTGGCCAGCGCGGCCACCGCATGCGCGCGCGTGGCGTCGGATATGCCTGCCCCCGGCCCGATGGCGATGGCATTCTTGCGCGCATCCGACAGCAGGTCGGCAAACGACGTGTCGTCCGCGATCGGCTGGACCATCACGCTGGTCAGCGCGGCTGCATAGACCGGCCATGCGGCGCGTGGCGCGGCCAGCGTCACCAGCCCGGCGCCCACGCGCGCGGCCGCCAGCGCGGACAGGCGCGCCGCCCCGGTCATGACTTCACCGCCCACGACGACGGCATGGCCGCGCGCATACTTATGACCGTCCACGCAAGGCCAGGGAAAGCGCGGCAGCCACCATGCCGGGGCGTTCTCGTACGTATGCGTCGCCATGGTCTCGAGCACCGATCGCGGAATGCCGATATCGGCCACTATTAGCTCGCCGCACAGGGCGCGTCCCGGCAACAGCAGGTGACCCGGCTTCTTGCGGAAGAAGGTGACGGTGCAGGCCGCGGGCATGGCGGTGCCCCGCACTTCGCCCGTTCCCCCATCGACGCCGCTGGGCGTATCGATGGCGCATACCGGCAGCCCGCGATCGGCGGCCGCACGCAGCGTGGCCGCCGCGGCGCCCTCCACCGGACGCGCGAGGCCCGCGCCGAATATCGCATCGATGACCAGGCCCGCGCCCTCCAGCACCGAAGGG
Organism: Bordetella sp.; assembly: GCF_057362025.1. NCBI lineage: Bacteria > Pseudomonadati > Pseudomonadota > Betaproteobacteria > Burkholderiales > Alcaligenaceae > Bordetella > Bordetella sp. The sequence goes on from NZ_JBMQQZ010000083.1 coordinate 239,874, forward strand.
GCCATGGGCAGCACGTCGCCCTGCCACAAGCCCGCATGATGCGCGGCGTCCCCGCGCAGGGCATCCACGCGGCCCAGCAAGGCCAGCGTGACGGGCCAGCCGGCCGCCGCCAGATGGCGGGCTACGACGAAACCGTCTCCGCCGTTGTTCCCGGGACCGCAGAGGACCGTCACCGGACGCAAGGTCCAGCGATCCCGCACGGCGCGCGCGACCGCCGCGCCCGCGTTTTCCATCAAGACGATGCCCGGATGTCCCGCCGAGACCGCGGCCTGGTCGGCCATCGCCATTTCCTTGGGCGTCAGCAACACATGTTCGTCTTTCACCATGGGCCTCCGTCGATACATCGTGAATGCGGCCACGCGCCGCGGCATTCATCGAATGTAGCGCAGTTGCCCGGCGGAAGATGCCTTCAACCGGCCAATAGCAGATGCAGGCCAAGCGTGCCGATGCCCAGGAAGAAACACCGGCGGAACACGACCGGGCTGACGCGGTGACGCAGCCATTGGCCGGCCGTCATGCCCGCCAGGGCGGGCGCGAGCGCGAGCAGCGAAGCCCAGGCCTCTCGGCCGCCCAATTGGCCGCCATGGATCAAATCGCCAGCCAGCGCGATGGTCGAAGCGGTGAAGGCCAGTCCCATCGCCTGCACCAGTTCGTTGCGGTCCAGGCCCAGCGCCTGCAGGTAAGGCACGGCTGGAATGACGAATACCCCGGTCACCGACGTGATTGCGCCGGTGGTGGCCCCTACCACCGGTCCCGCCCAGCCTTGCGCGCGCGCGGGCACGCTCAGCCGCACGGCGCTCAACCCGACCGCAGCGTAGATCAACAGGGCCGCGCCCAGCGCATGGCCGGCCCAGGAAGGTTCCCGTCCCCCCAGCCAGAAGGTCGCGAGCCAGGTACCGATGGCCACGCCGGCCAGCATGGTCCACAAGCGGCGCAGCAGGTACAGGAAACGTCCTCCGGCCGCCAGCTGCCAAAGGTTGGTGACCATGGACGGAATAATGAGCAATGCCGCAGCCTGTGGCGGTGCCATAGCCACACTGAGCAGCGCGATCGATACGGTGGGCAGTCCCAACCCGATCACGCCCTTGACCAGACCCGCCAAGCCGAAGCTGACCACGACCAGCAGAACCAGGGCAACGCCGCCATCGCGGTAGAAATCGAACAAGCTATCCATGGCCGGCATCATGCTACGGCCCCACCGCCCGGAAAAGCGGGATTACACTGAGGCAGCCTTCGTTAAAAACGAAACCTCCATGCACTTTGACCTTACCGACCTGCGGCTGTTCCTGCACACGACCGACAGCGGCAGCATCACGGCGGGCGCGGCGCGCAGCCATCTCGCGCTGGCGTCGGCCAGTGCCCGGCTGCGCGGCCTGGAGGCCTCGCTGGGTACCGCATTGCTGACGCGGGGCAGGCGCGGCGTGCAGCTTACGGCGGCCGGACACGCCCTGGCCTACCATGCGCGCAGCCTGCTGCGGCACGTGGACCGGATGCAGGAGGACCTGGGCGATTACGCCAGCGGATTCAAAGGCCGCATACGGCTGCTGTGCAACACGGCGGCCGCCACGGAACACCTGCCCGAGCCGCTGGGCACGTTTCTGCGCGCACATCCCAACATCGACATCGACCTGCAGGAACAGCCCAGCCATCGCATCCTGCCGGAATTGCGCGAGGGCACGGCGGATGTAGGGATAGTTTCGGATGCCGTCGACCTGAGCGGCCTGTACATCACGCCCTTCCGGCGCGACCGGCTGGTTTTGCTGGCCTCGCGCGGCCACGCGTTGGCGCGCCGCGCGCGCGTGCGCTATAGCGAAACGCTGGATTACGACCATGTGGGTCTGCCCATCTTTACGGCGCTCGGCGTCTACCTCGACGACCAGGCGGCGCGTATCGGCCGGTCGCTGCGGGCGCGCGTCCGGGTGCAGGGATTCGATGCCGTGGCGCGACTGGTCATCCAGGGGACCGGCCTGGGCATCATGCCGGAGTCGGCCGCCCGCCGCTGGAGCGGGCACGGCGGCGCGCGGCTGCTTATACTCGACGAAACCTGGGCCGACCGGCAGTTGATGCTGTGCGCGCGAACGCTGGAGGCCTTGCCCAACTACGCGCGCGCGCTGATCCAGGCTTTGCAGCCGCCGGCCGGAGACCCGACATGACATCGTCCACCCCTCCCCGCGTTGCCATCACCTATTGCACGCAATGCCAATGGCTGCTGCGTGCAGCGTGGATGGCGCAGGAACTGCTTTCCACATTCGGCACCGATCTGGGCGAAGTGGCGCTGCTGCCCGGCACCGGCGGCATTTTCCAGGTCCATTGCGGCGGCGCCCTGTTGTGGGATCGCAAGGCGCGCGGCGGGTTCCCGGACGCCAAGACGCTGAAGCAGCTGGTACGCGACCACATCGATCCCGGCCGCGACCTGGGCCACGTGGATCGCGTGCATCCGGCGTAACCTCGTCGCACGCCTACTTCATGTAGAGCTTGCGCAGCGCCCGCACGTCCTTCATCTTGTCGATGTTCCACAAGGCATCGAGCAGTTCGGCGGCGCGGCCCTTGCCCAGGACGGGCGCCAGCAAGTCCATGGCTTTCTCGTTTTCCTCGGCCGGCGACAGCGGGTTTTCGAAGCTTCCCTTGGCGGCCATCGTCTGTCCGTGCAGTACGCGGCCGTCCTTCAGATGCACCTGCATCACGCAACGCCAACGGCGCTGCACGTCCGTCAACGAGGGATCGCCCACCGCCTGCACACGGGCGCGCATTTTCAGCACCCTCGGGTCCTTCATCCTATCGAAATCATGCGCGGACTTGAAGGTCAGCTTGCGATCGAGCAGCATCACCGCCAATAAATGCTGCACCGATATATCCGGCATCGGACGGTTGTTGACGATTTCCAGCTCCTTATCCGGTATGTTCGCCACGACCTTTTCGACGTCGTCGGCGCCGAAACCATGCTCGGCCATCAGGTCGTTCAGAACGTGCATGGGACCCTGGATGGGACCTCCGATCGGCCAGCGCTTGATCGACGCGCGCAGCATTTCGTAGTTTCTGCCCAGGTCGCGCGACAAGTCCTCGCGGTCGAAATCCTCCGGGGCAAAGGTATGGAAGAAATCGCGTTCGCCCGAGAAAATATCCTCCACGCCGGTCCAGCCCGCCGCCGCCATCAGTGCCGCCTGCAGGCCGTTATGAGCCGGCATGCCGCCCATGGCATAGGCTTTTTCGATGTGTTCGGGGTCGCGGAACATGGTGTATAAACCCGCGGTCTGCTGCCCGGCGTAAGACAGCATGTAGCGAACCTGCAGCGGGCTCAGTTCCAGCAAGGCCCCCGCGGCGGCGGCCGCGCCGAACAACTGGCCGGTGGCGCCGGCGTGGTGGCCGGAGCGCAGATAAGGCATGGGCTTGAGGGTCAGCAGCATGCGGGCGCAGACGTCGTAACCGAGCACCACGGCGCGCAGCAGCTTCTCGCCGCTCATGCGGCCGCGCTCGGCGATCGCCAGAGCCGAAGGGACCACACTGGTGCCCGGGTGCGTCAGCGACGGCGGATGCGTATCGTCGGTCTCGTCGGCGTGCCCGAACATGCCATTGGCCAATGCGGCGTTCTGCGCGGTGGTGACGATGCGCGTGCCGATCACGCCGGCTTCCTCGCGGCCGCCCAACGGCTTGACGTAGTCGATTGCCTTTTTGCCCGGCAGCAGCCGCGATCCGGAAATCATGGCGGCAAAGGTATCGACAAGATGCAGCCTGGCCCGGTCGGCCACCTTCGCGGGTATCTTGCGCGACGCCGCGGCCGATACGTACCGGCTCAGCTTCTGCATGACCGGGGAAACATCATTGTTCTTCATCGATCGGAATCCTGTATGGCTGTATGGGAACGCTTGAAAGGCCGGCCTGGCGCCGGCCCGTAGGGATAAGCGGCGATCGACCGCGCGCCGCGGATACGGCGATCGACCGCGCGCCGCGGATACGGCTATCGATCGCGGTCATGCCTAATCGGCGTGGATGTTCATCTTGCGGATCAGCTCCGACCAGGTGGCCGTTTCGGTCTTGATGGTCCGCGCGAACTCCTGGGGCGTATCGATGCTTAGCTCCAACCCTTGCTTGGCCATGGCATCGCGAATTTCGGGCAACTGGATAACCTTCTGCGCGGCGGCCGACAACCTGGCTACGATCGCATCCGGCGTACGGGCGGGCACCAGCAGGCCATACCAGGACGTCACGTTAAAGCCCGGCAGGCCGGACTGGTCCAGGGTGGGCAGCTCCGGCGCCACGTCCGAGCGTTTCAATCCTGTCACCGCCAGCGCGCGCAGCTTGCCCTCCCTGACGTGTGGCATGACCGCCGAGACACTGCCGAACATCAGCTGGGCTTGTCCACCCAGCAAGCCGATGGTCGCCGGGCCGCCGCCCTTGTAGGGAATGTGGGTGATATCCGTACCGGTGCGTGCCTTGAACAGCTCGCCGGCCAGATGCAGGGGGCTGCCAGGGCCGCTGGACGAATAATTCAACTGGCCGGGCCTGGCCTTGGCCAGCGCGATCAGGTCCTGCACTGAATGCACCGGCAGCGATGGATTGACGACCAGCACATACTGCGCGGATGCCAGCATGGTGACCGGCTTGAAATCGCGCTGCACATCGAAGGGCAGGTTCTTGAACAGCGACGGATTCATGGTCAATGCCGTATTGAATCCCATCAGCACGGTATAGCCGTCCGGTTCGGCCTTGGCCACGATATCCGTCGCGATATTGCCAGAGGCGCCGGCGCGATTGTCGACCACGATGGGCTCGCCCAGCACGTCGCCCAGCTTGGGCGCCATAATGCGCGCCAGGGTGTCGGTGCCCCCGCCGGGCGGAAACGGCAGCACCAGGCGGATCGGCCTGGCCGGCCATTTGGCATCGTCGGCGGCGTGCGCCGGCGCCGCGGCCAGCGGCCCACCCAGCAGCAGGGCGATGGCCGCGCGCGCCAGTCCGGTACGCGAACGGCGCGCGAACGCGCCTTTCGCCTGGATTGCGAAATTCATGATGTGTCTCCTTCACCTGCCAGGGTGTTATGCAGCCGTCTCCGCGGCCAGTTCGCGCGTGATTTCGCGCACATCCTTCACCTGCTCCAGCCGCCGGACCAGCGCGATGGCGCGCTCCGCCTTGTCGGCCGGCCAGCCGCCGAACATCGCGCATTCACGGAATTTTTCCGCGACCTCCTCTTCCGACATGGGATTGGCCTTGTTGCCCTTGCCCGCGTCGACACGTCCGCCGTAACGCGTACCGTCGTTCAACTCGATCTCCACATGCGAGGTGACGATGGTATGGTTGTCGCGCCTGGCCTCTTCGGGCGTGAAAGCGGTGTACTCGACCTTGCCGATGGCGGCCTGCACATCCGGCCGCATCACGTATTCGTCATGGAACTGGTTCAAGCCGCACTTGCGCTCCAGCAGCAGCGCGGCCAGGCAGAACTCCAGGCTGAACTTGGCCTGCAGCTCGGTCGTCGGACGATGGTGCAGCAGCGTATGGTGAATATTCTGGCTGGTCTTCACGCGGATGCGGACGACGTCCCCGGGACGGATATCGTGGTGCCTGACCAGCTCCAGCATCTGGGTCATGGCCGGATGTCCCAGGCTGCCGGTGGGGAAGGCCTTGAGCCAGATGCCGCGATCGACGAAGGACCATGGCCGGCCCAGCTTGTCCATCAGACGGGATGCCTCGTAGCCGCCACCCAGGGCCTGGAAGAAACCGCGCCTGGCTTCCAGGATGATCGGAGATGCCGTAAAGCCGCGCTGCTGCAGATCCGCGGCGAAAATGCCCACCTCCGCCGACCGTCCCGCATGAAACGGCTTGACGGATTGGCCGAAGTTTTCCTGCAGGCCGCCGGCCTGGCTGGCTGCGATGCCCAGGGTGGTCGCGATACCGTCGGCATCCATTCCGTAAAGGCGCCCGACGCCTGCCGCCGCACCCAGCATGCCGCAGGTGGCGGTCGCGTGAAAACCGTTCAGGATGTGGTCGACGTGCGTCGCGTCGAACAGTCGGCAGGCCACTTCCACGCCGACCTGATAGGCGAGCAGTACGTCGCGGCCCGACGCGCCGCGCGCTTCGCCGGCGGCGAGCACCGCGGACAGCACCGGGGCCGTCGGGTGCACCCCCTGAAAGCGCCCGGTTTCCGCCTGCAGCGTATCGTCGTAGTCGTCGGCGTGCATGGCCGTGCCGTTGGCCAGGGCGGCGAAACGCGGCGATAGCTTCAGCGCGGTACCGAGCGCGCTGGCCTCGCCGCGGCAACCCAGGTCCGCCAGATAAGCGGCCAGTACGCGTCCGGGCTGGGAGACCGCGCCGGGCAGTGCCACGCCCAGCGCGTCGAGGATGGCTTTCTTGCCCAATTGCTGGACTTCCCGGGGGATGTCCTTTTCCTGCGTGCCCACCACGAACTCCGCGACATGGCGGGTCAAGGGTGGCGCACCGGCGGCGCCGGTCGTCGTCATGCTTTTGCTCCTTCCTTATCCGCCGCCCTCGGGATGAGGGCCGGCGTTTTTTTTTTGAATATGCGCGAAGAATGCAGAGGAGCGACAATCGTGTAAAGTGCAAATATTGTTAGGATTCTTGCGATTTACGCATCAGCACGGCGCCGCCGGTATGTATGCCCCGGCCCCGACATATCTGACGCGCCGCAACACACCCGGGCTTTCTTACGATGAATTTCGACCTGGCAGACCTGCGTGCCTTCGTCGCCGCGAGCGACCATGGCAGTTTCCGCGCCGCAGCGGAAATCCTCTGCATTTCACAGTCGGCGCTCAGCCGCCGTATCGAGAAACTTGAAAACGCACTGGGCCTGCGCCTGTTCGAACGCACCACCCGCCGCCTCGAATTGACCACCGCGGGCCGCGGCTTCGTCCACAAGGCCCGGCATGTCCTGAACGAACTGGAAAGCGCCTTGCTGGGCACGCGGGACCTGGCCGACCGCATGTCCGGCGAAGTCACGATCGCCTGCGTCCCATCGGCGGTGGCATTTTTCCTGCCGCGCGTGATCAAGGCCTATCACGACGAGTATCCGCGCATTCGTCTGCGCATCCGCGACGAAACCTCCGCTGAAATCCTGACCACCGTGGCGCGCAGCGAAGCCGATTTCGGCCTGACCTACATCGGCACGCAGGAGCCGGACGTGGAATTCGAACCGCTGATCGAAGACCCCTTCGTGCTGGCCTGCTCCCGGGAACATCCGCTGGCGCGCAAGCGCAAGGTGCGCTGGGCAGAGCTGGCCGACCATGACTACATTGCCGTCGCGCAAGGCAGCGGCAACCGCATGCTGATCGACCAGGCGCTGGCCAATACCGCCGCGCTGCCCCGATGGTTCTGCGAAGTCCAGCACGTGCCCGCGCTGGTCAGCCTGGTGGAAGCGGGGGTGGGAGTGGGAGTCGTGCCCAAGCTGGGCATGCCGCAGCTGGGACACGCGACGCTGGTCAGCGTGCCGCTGGTGGATCCGCCGATTTCACGCACGCTCGGATTGATACGGCGCCGCGGTCGCGCCCTGTCGGCGGCCGCGCAGCGCCTCTACGACGTCATCCTGCAGTCTCATCTTTAGACTGCGGGAGTCCTCACGCGCCCGGGAAAGTGCCCGGCATCAGGATGTCGCGGCCGATATCCTGGATATCCCGATGGCCGCACAGGGCCATCGTGACGTCCAGCTCGTTGGCCAGGATCTGCAGTGCCTTGGTTACCCCTTCGCGCCCGCCCGCCCCGAGGCCGTACAGGAAGGACCGTCCGATCAGGGTGCCGCGCGCGCCCAGCGCCACGGCGCGCAGGATGTCCTGGCCGGAACGTATGCCGCTGTCCATCCACACCTCGGTCCTGCCGCCCACCGCATCCACGATGGAAGGCAGCATGCTGATCGCCGACATGGCACCGTCCAGCTGGCGCCCGCCGTGGTTGCTCACGATCAACGCGTCGGCGCCGGTGTCGACGGCCAGTCTCGCATCATCCGGGTCCAGGATGCCCTTGATGATGAGCTTGCCGCCCCACTTCCGCTTGATCCATTCGACATCGCCCCAATTCAGCCGCGGATCGAACTGCTCGGCCGTCCAGGACGACAGCGACGACATATCGCCCACGCCCTTGGCATGGCCGACGATATTGCGGAAGGTACGCCGCGGGGTGCGCAGCATGTGGTAGCACCAGGCCGGCTTGCCGGCCATGTTCAGGATATTGCGCAGCGTCAGACGCGGCGGCGCCGTCAGGCCATTGCGCAGATCCTTGTGCCGCTGGCCGAGGATCTGCAAATCCAGCGTCAACATCAGGGCGGAACAATTCGCGGCCTTCGCGCGGTCGATCAGCCGCTCGATGAAATCGCGGTCGCGCATCATGTAAAGCTGGAACCAGAATGGCTTCGTGGTGTTTTCCGCCACATCCTCGATCGAGCAAATACTCATGGTGGACAAGGTAAACGGCACGCCGAAAGCTTCGGCCGCCTGCGCCGCCAGGATCTCGCCGTCCGCGTGCTGCATGCCGGTCAAGCCGGTAGGCGCGAGCGCCACCGGCATGGCGGTGGGAATGCCCGCCATCGTCGTGGCGATGGTGCGGTTATCCATATTGCGCGCCACCCGCTGGCGAAAGCGGATCTTCTGCAGGTCGATCTCGTTGGCGCGGTAGGTCGATTCAGTCCATGAGCCGGAGTCCGCATAGTCATAGAACATCCGCGGTACCCGCTTCTGGGCGATTTTGCGCAGGTCTTCAATAGTGGCGACGAAGGATCGAGGCGGCAAAGGCATGGTCGATGTAGGCGGTGTCTGTAAGCAACGGTTCAAATACGGCGAGGCGAGAGCTTAACCCAGCGCCCGGACGGGCGCGATTTGCGGCGCGACACGCCAGCGGATGAGGACGGTCACGGCCCGCAATGGTGCCCTACCCCGCGGCGGACACGCCGGCGTTCGTCCAGATGATGGACATCCGGGAGTACATCAGGGCAAACCCCCTGTTCGCCCGTCTTGCACTTTGCTGCGGTATGCCTAAGAATACCTGTTACTTTTCGTAGTCTGTTCAGGCTCGCCGCGGTTCCTCCACTCGCCAAGACGCGGCCGCTCGCGGGCGGCCGGTTGGCTCGCGCGCGCCCCGTCCACCGACGCCCCGCCGGGGTGCCCGCATCATGCTGCTGCCGTTGTCTGATCCGCTTACGTCCGGGGGCCTGCCGTGTCGGTAGTGCAATTGGCGTTGCGGCGCCCCTACACGTTCATCGTAATGGCGCTGCTGATCATCCTGGCCACGCCTTTCGTGCTGATGCGCATGGCCACGGACGTCTTCCCGGAAATCAACATCCCGGTCATCAGCATCATCTGGAACTACAACGGCCTGTCGGCCCAGGAAATGGGCCAGCGCATCGCCGCGCAGAACGAACGCAGCCTGACCACCACGGTAAGCGATATCGAGCACATCGAATCGACCTCGCTGGCCGGCATTACGGTCATCAAGATCTTTTTCCAGCCGACGGCGAACATCCAGACCGCCATCGCCCAGGTCGTGGCCGCCGAGCAGACCCAGGTGCGCCAGTTGCCGCCCGGCATCACGCCGCCTCTGGTGATCAAGTATTCGGCGTCGAGCATCCCGGTGATACAGTTGGGCCTGTCCAGCCCCACGATGCCGGAACAGGCGTTGTTCGACACCGCGCTGAACACCCTGCGGCCGCGCCTGATCACGATACCCGGCGTGGCCGTGCCCTTTCCCTACGGCGGGAAGAACCGTGTGATTTCGGTCGACCTGGACCTGCAGGCGCTGCAGGCGCGCGGCCTGTCGCCGTCCGATGTGGTCAACGCCATTAATGCCCAGAACCTGATCCTGCCATCGGGCACGGCCAAGTTCGGCGAAACCGAATACAACGTGCGGATGAACAGCTCGCCGGAAACCATCGCCGGGCTGAACAACTTGCCGGTGCGCGCGGTACCGGGCGGCGCCACCACCTATGTACGGGACGTCGCCTATGTGCGCGACGGCTACAACCCGCAGACCAATATCGTGCGCCAGGACGGCGTGCGCGGCGTTCTGCTATCGGTGCTGAAGAACGGCGGCGCCTCCACGCTGGACATTGTGTCCGACCTGCGCGCATTGCTGCCCAGCGTGGTGGCGACGATGCCGCCGGAAATCAAACTGACGCCGTTGTTCGACCAGTCGGTATTCGTCAAAGCCGCCGTCAAGGGCGTCATCATCGAGGCCTTGATCGCCGCCCTGCTGACGGCCGCCATGGTGCTGCTGTTCCTGGGCAACTGGCGCAGCACGCTGATCATCGCGTTGACGATTCCGCTGTCCATTTTGACCTCCATTTTGGTGCTCAAGGCGCTGGGCGAAACCCTGAACCTGATGACGCTGGGCGGCCTCGCGCTGTCGGTGGGAATCCTGGTCGACCAGGCCATCGTCACCATCGAGAACGTCGAGCGGCACATGCATCTGGGCAAGCCGCTGGACACCGCCATCCTGGACGGCGCCAACGAAATCGGCGTCGCGGCCTTCGTCTCGACGATCTGCATCTGTATCGTTTTCGTGCCGATGTTTTTCCTCTCCGGCGTGGCGCGCTTTTTGTTCGTGCCACTGGCCGAGGCCGTGGTGTTCGCCATGCTGGCCTCCTACATCCTTTCGCGAACCCTGGTGCCGACGCTGGTCATGCTGCTGATGCGCAACCAGGGCCACGCGGACCCGGCCGCGCGGCCCAGCGCCTTGCAGCGCGTATACCGTGCCTTCGACCAGCGCTTCGAGCGCATGCGGCGCGCCTATACGCTGGTGCTGTCGGCGCAACTGGCGCGGCGCAAGGCATTCGCCTTGGTCTTCCTGGGTTTCTGCCTGCTGTCGTGCCTGCTTTACCCCTTCCTGGGACGCGACTTCTTCCCCACCGTCGACGCCGGCCAGATCCGCCTGCACGTCCGCATGCCCACGGGTACCCGCATCGAAGAAACCGCGCGCCTGGCCGACGAAGTCGAAAACCATATCCGCGAACTGATACCGCCCAAGGACCTGGAAACCATCCTGGACAATCTGGGCGTCCCCAACAGCGGCATCAACCTGTCCTATAGCAATGCCGGTACATTCGGCTCGCTGGACGGCGAAATCCTGATGTCCCTGCGCGACGGCCATGCCCCCACCGAAGACTACATCGCCCTGCTGCGCGCCGAACTGCCCAAGCGCTTTCCCGGCCTGGAATTCTTCTTCCAGCCCGCCGACATCGTCACGCAGATCCTGAACTTCGGCTTGCCCGCGGCCATCAACGTCAAGTTCACCGGCGCCGACGTCCAGGCCAATGCCGACCTGGCCCACGAACTGGTCCGCTCGATACGCGGCATTCCCGGCGCCGTCGATGCCCACGTCCACCAGCGGCTGGACCTGCCCACGCTGAACATGGTGATGGACCGCACACGCCTGCAACAGGTCGGCCTGAGCGCGGCCAACGTCGGGCAAAGCGTGCTGATCGCCCTGTCGGGCAGCTCGCAGACCGCTCCCGCCTTCTGGCTGAACCCGCGCAATGGCATCGTCTACAACGTGGCGGTGCAGGCGCCGCAATACCAGATCGACGGCATGGATCAGTTACTCGCCCTGCCCGTGGGTGCGCCCGGCGCAGCCGGCGGCGGCAACACGCAGTTGTTGGGCAATCTGGTCGACATCCGTCCCGCGCGCCAGCCGGCGGTGGTGTCGCGCTACAACATCCAGCCCGCCATCGATATCTACGTCGGCGTGCAAGGCAAGGATCTGGCCAGCGTCGCCTCGCAGGTCTCCAGGCAGGTCGACGAGATCCGCCACAAGCTGCCGCGCGGCAGCCAGGTGCAGATCCTGGGACAGGTGCGGACCATGCAGGATTCCTTCGTCGGCCTGGGCGTCGGCCTGGCGATGGCCATCGTCCTGGTCTACCTGCTGATCGTGGTGAACTTTCAATCCTGGATCGACGCCTTCATCATCATTTCCGCCCTACCCGCCGCGCTGGCCGGCATCGCATGGATGCTGTTCATCACCGGGACGACGCTGAGCGTGCCCGCCCTGACCGGCGCCATCATGACCATGGGCGTGGCCACGGCCAACAGCATCCTGCTGGTGTCGTTCGCGCGGCAGCGCCGCGAGGAAGGCGTGCCCGTGCTGTCGGCCGCGCTGGAGGCCGGCGCCACGCGGCTGCGCCCGGTGATGATGACCGCGCTGGCCATGATCATCGGCATGATTCCCATGGCCCTGGGCCTGGGCGAAGGCGCCGAACAGAACGCGCCGCTGGGCCGCGCCGTGATCGGCGGACTGCTGTTCGCCACCGTATCCACGCTTTTCTTCGTCCCGGTGGTCTTTGCCGGCGTACATCATCGACTGGGACGCCGCAAGGCCGGACCCGCCGGCGCCGGCCCCACGCCGCCGCTGGCGCCCGACACCGCGCGGCGGGAGATTTGAGCATGCCGGAGCAGCGACACAATCAATTGGGGATACACCCGCTGGCGCCGGACGAGGCGGGATCGGGCGAGTTGCTCAAACGGGATCAGGCGGTGCGCCGCACGCGTCTGCTGGTGCTGATCGTCCTGATTCTCCTGGCGCTGGGCGCGGCGCGCACGGTGGTCAGCCGGATCCGCAATGCCAGCGAGCTGGAAACCGGTACGCGTGAACGCGCGATGCAGTATGTCCAGACCACCCTGCCCAGCACACCGGAGAACGGCCAATCGCTGGCCCTGCCCGGCACGCTGCAGGGCTATGTGCAGGCGCCGCTTTCCGCGCGGGCCAGCGGTTACCTGAAGCGCTGGACCCGGGATATCGGCAGCCGCGTGGAGAAAGGCGACCTGCTCGCGGAAATCGAAACGCCGGAAATCGATCAGCAACTGTCGCAGGCCATCGCGGCGCGCGAACAGGCCAAGGCGGCCCTGACCCTGGCCAACAGCACACTGGCGCGGTGGGAAGCCCTGCGCCGCAAGGACGTGGTATCGCAACAGGACCTGGAAGAAAAGCGCGGCAGCGCGGCCCAGGCTTCCGCCAATCTCGCGGCGGCCCAGGCCAACGAGCAGCGCCTGCGTCAGCTGGAAGGCTTCAAGCGCATCGTCGCGCCCTTTTCCGGCATCATCACCCGCCGCAATGTCGACGTCGGCGACCTGATCGACGCCGGCAGCGGGCGGCCGCTGTTCCTGATGTCCCAGACCGACCCGCTGCGGGTGTACATCAACGTGCCGCAGCGCTATGCCCAGCAGGTCAAGCCGGGCGAGCACGTCACGGTTACGCAGGCCGAACTGGGCGGACAGAAATTCACGGGAACGATAGCCCGCACCGCCGCCTCCATCGACCTTTCCACGCGTACCATGCAGGTGGAGATCAGCCTGCGCAATCCCGATAGTGTCCTGCTGCCCGGCGCCTACGTGTCGGTGGCCCTGGACCTGCCGGCCGGCGACACACTGGCCGTACCCACCAATACGCTGCTGTTTCGCCGCGAAGGCACGATGGTGGCCGTGGTGGGCCCCGACGGACGCATCGACCTGCGCCGCGTGACGCTGGGCCGCAATTTCGGCCAGAGGATCGAAGTCGTCGACGGTGTGCAAGCCACCGACCGTATCGTGCTCAACCCCGCCGACTCGCTGGCGACGGGCGACGTGGTACACGTCGCGCAGGCCAAATGAGCAGGCATCGCGCCAGGGCCCTGCCGCTCGCGGCCTGCATGCTGCTTTCCGCCTGCGCGGTGGGCCCGGACTACCGGAAACCGCAGGTGGAACTTCCCGTCACGTGGAAGCTGGACGCGCCCTGGCGCCAGGCCGCCCCCGCCGACGCCCTGGACAAGGGCGAATGGTGGCTGCGCTACGACGATCCCACGCTGAACGGCCTGCAGGCGCAGGTGCTTGCCGCCAATCCCACGCTGGCCATCGCCGCCGCGCGATTGACCCAGGCGCGCTCGAATGCCGATGCCAGCCGGTCCGGATTGTTTCCGCAATTGAGCGCCGGCGCGCGGGTGGCGCGCTTCAAGATCTCGGGCAACCGCCCCTTGACCAACTACGCGTCGCCGCAGTACTCGACCGTCCAGAACGACTACGCCTTTTCCTTCAACGCCAGCTACGAGGTAGACCTGTTCGGCCGGGTATCGCGCTCGGTCCAGGCCACGGCCGCCACCGCGCAGCAGGCCGAGGCCGACCTGGCCAATGCCCGGCTGGTCCTGACAGCCGAGCTGGCCGCCAACTACGTCAACCTGCGCGCGCTTGACACCGAGATCGACGTCGTCAACCGCTCCGTGGCCTTGCAGCGCCGGGCCCTGGAGTTGATCACGGCACGCTACGACGGGGGGGCGGCCTCCGGCCTGGAAGTCGCCCAGCAGCAGGCACTGCTGGACAACACGCTGACGCAAGTCGACGTGCTGGCCAAACAACGCTCGCAGTTCGAGCATGCCATCGCCTCGCTGACCGGCACGCCCGCCCCGAACTTCGAGTTGCCGCCGCGGCCCCTGACCGCCGCCATGATGCCGCCGGCCATCCCCCTGGGCCTGCCCTCGGACCTGCTGGAGCGCCGACCCGACATCGCCGCCGCCGAACGCGCCATGGCAGCTGCCAATGCGCAGATCGGCGTGGCGACGGCCGCCTTTTACCCCAGCATCATGCTCAACCCCAGCGTGGGCGCGGACAGCCGCGAGATCGGTGCCCTGCTGGATGCGCCCAGCCTGCTGTGGTCCATCGGCGTGTCGGCCGTGCAAACGGTTTTCGATGCGGGGCGCACCCGCGCCAACGTCAACTTCGCACGCGCCGGCTACGACGCCACGGTCGCCAACTACCGCCGCGTCGTGCTGGGCGCCATGCAGGAAGTCGAGGATGGCATCACCGGCCTGGCCGCGCTGGACCGCGCCAGCGCCCAATCGCTGAAGGCGGTGGCCGATGCCCGCAAGGTCCTGGACATGGCCGCCGACCGCTACAGCGGCGGCGCCACGACCTACCTGGACGTGATCACCGCGCAACAGGCGGTCCTGAACACGGAACGGCAGGCCGCGCAGTTGAAGGGCCAGCAGTTGTTGGTGTCCGTGTTCCTGGTCAAGGCGCTGGGCGGAGATTGGAAGCGCCAATGAAGAAAAAAGGCGCCGGTCCCTGCGGGACGGCGCCTTCCGGCCCGGGCGCGCGGTGGCGCCGGGCTACTTGTCCGTGTATTTCTTCTCCAGCTCGTCATACAGCGGCTTTTGAACCAGCCGCTGGCGCTCGAGGAATGGCGCGACCAGCGCGGGATCTTCCTTCAGCAGGCCATCGCGCTTGAGCATGCCCAGCGCGCGCTGCATGCCCGCCACGGCGCTCTGCAAGGCGGCGTTGGCGTACAGGATGATCCCGTAGCCCATCTGACCCAGTTCTTCGGCCGTCAGCGCGGGCGTCTTACCCCCGATCACGATGTTGATCAGTTGTGGCTTGTTCAGCAGCTTGGGCAAGGCACGCACTTCGTCCAGGCTTTCCGTCGCTTCGACGAACAGGATGTCCGCACCGGCATCGGCGAAGGCCTGCGCGCGTTCCACCGCCGCGTCGAACCCCAGCACCGCGCGCGAGTCCGTGCGCGCGATGATCAGGAAATCCGGATCCCGGCGCGCGTCGGCCGCGGCGCGGATCTTTGAAAGCATCTCGGGCAGCGGCGCGACTTCCTTCCCGGAAAAGTGACCGCAGCGCTTGGGAAACAACTGGTCTTCCAGCTGGATGGCGTCCGCGCCGGCGTGTTCCAGCGCGCGCACGGTGTGCCAGACGTTGACGGCATTGCCGAAACCGGTGTCGCCGTCGACGATGATGGGCAGGTCCACCGCTTCACGCAGGCGCGATGTGGCATCGGCCACGTCGCGCAGGCCGATGATGCCCAGATCGGGCACACCGTAGTGCATATTGGTCAGCCCGGCCCCGGTCAGGTAGACCGCCTCGAAGCCCTGGTCGGCCACGACCCGGGCGCTCATGGCATTGAAGGCTCCGGGAACGAGCAGGCCGTTGCGCTGCTCCACCCGGCGGCGCAGGCGCTGTTTCGTTGTTTCGCTCATGATGATGTCTCGTATACGCGTTGATTGCAGGGCCGTGGCGGCCCGCCACGCGCGCCGGCGCGGGATGGCGCCCGCGCGGCGCGGCCGTTGCAGTCTAGTCAGCTGGCGGCGCGAGGTCAATCGCGAGCCGCGTCCACACATCGATGAAGCGTATTCATCTATAACAATCGCCCCGGCGGCGACGGCCGATCACCCCAGGCGCTTGACCCACGCGGCGCCCGTCTCGCGGGTGCCCAGCGTGCCGCCCACGTCCTGGGTGCACTCGCGTGCCGCCCCGGCCTCCGCCAGCGCGCCTTCGATCGCGGCAGCGGCGTCCGTGAAGGCCTGCGTGCCCTTGCGCTGCCCGTACCAGTTCAGCAGCATGGCGGCCGATAGCACCTGCGAGGCCGGGTTGGCGATGTTCTGTCCCGCGATGTCGGGCGCGGAGCCGTGCGCGGCCTGTCCCATCGCATGATCGCGGCCGGCGTTCAGCGAACCGCCCAAACCCAGGCTGCCCGACATTTCCGCCGTCAGGTCCGACAGGATGTCGCCGAACATATTCGTCGTGACCACCACGTCGTAGCGATCCGGCGCGCGCACCACATGGGCCATCATCGCGTCCACGATCACGTCGTCGACCCGAACTTCCGGGAATTCCTTGCCCACCTTATGGCATTCCTCGATGAACATGCCGTCGCCGATCTTCAGGACGTTGGCCTTGTGCACGATGGTGACGTGTTTCTTGCGCGTCATCGCCAGTTCGAAGGCGGAACGCGCGATGCGCTCGCAGCACAACCGCGTGATCCGCCGCAGCGACACGACCACGTCCGGCGTGATCAGCATTTCGCTGCCGCCCGATTCGATGTTGCGGTCGGCGTAGAAGCCTTCGGTGTTCTCACGCACCACCACCAGGTCGAACTCGCCCAGCCGCACCGGAACGCCCTTGTAGGTACGTGCCGGCCGAATGTTGGCATACAGATCCAGCTTCTTGCGGAAGTACATCGACGGATTGATTTCGCCCTTGGCTTCGTCCTTGAAGTCGTAGGTGGACATCGGGCCCAGCATCAGGCCGTCGGCCGCCCGCACCTTCTCGAGCAGCGCCGGCGTGACGGTGGCACCGTGGCGCGTCAGGCTTTCGTGGCCGGCGATGTCGAAATCCAGCTGCAGGCCCAGCTTGAAGCGGCGGTCGACGGCTTGCAGCACGTCCACAGCCACCGCCATGGTTTCAGGACCGATCCCGTCGCCGGGCAGGACTACGATTTTCATATGTTTTCCTCGATTGGAGACGGGCGCGATGCCGCGAAAGCGAGCGCGATGCTCAATCCAGCTTCATGCCCGATTGCTTGACCACGCCCTTCCACAGCGCCAGTTCGCTACGCAGCACGCCGGCGAAGTCGGCCGGCGTGCCCTTGAACGATTGCGCGCCTTCATCGGTCAGGCGTTGATGGACCAGGGTGGCCGCCGCGGCGTCGTTTACGGCGGTGTTCAGCTTGTTCACTACGTCCGCCGGCGTGCCGGCGGGGGCGAGCACGCCCCACCAGGTGCTGACGTCGAAGTCCGCGACGCCCGCCTCCGCCATGGTGGGCGTATCCGGGAACAGGGGCGACCGTGTCTTGCTGGTGACGGCCAGCAGCGTCACGCGATGGTCCTTCACCTGCGGCAGGATGGTCGGCACGGTGGCGAAGAACACCTGCACGCGTCCGGCCAGCAGATCCAGCGTGGCCGGCCCGCTGCCCTTGTACGGCACGTGGGTCATCTGCACCCCGGCCCGTTGCTTGAACAGTTCGCCGGACATATGGTTGATACTGCCGTTGCCGGCGGAGCAGAAGTTGATGGTGTTGGGCTTCTTCAGCGCCAGATCGCGCAGCTGCGCGATGCTGTCCACGGGAACATCCTTGTTGGCCACCACCAGCAGCGGGCCGCGGCCGATCAAGGCGATGGGTTGGAAGGATGTCTCCACGTCATAGAGCGTCGTGCCTTCCGCCGCGGCATTGGTCACGAAGGTGGACGTGGCGAATAGCAGCGTGTAGCCGTCCGGGGCGGCATGCGCCACCACGTTGGCGCCGATCGAGCCGCCGCCCCCGCCGCGGTTTTCCACCACGATGGCCTGCCCCAGTTTCTCACCCAGCGTACGCGCCATGTCGCGCGCGATGCTGTCGGTACCGCCCCCGGGCGCGAACGGCACGATCAGGCGGATCGGCTTGTCCGGGAAACCCTGTGCGCCGGCCAGCGCCGGCAACAGCGCCGCGACGGCGAGGAGCCATCGGCGCAGAGAAAGAAACCGGGGTTTGAACACGTTGGGTGTCTCCATGGAAGGACGCGGAGCGATCGGGCCGCCCCTTTTTCGGTCTTATGCATATCTTTGCATACAAAAAATTCCGATGCAAGATGAAACCGGGGCCGGGCTCGCACTGGGCTTACCATAGGACTGATCACCCACGGCCTGCGCAAGACCCTAACCGCTACGCGACGGTGCACCGCGCCCAGGCGCCGCCGCCTTCTTCAGGAGAATGCAGTGACCTCCCTGACCCAACGACTGGAACGACCCGACCTGCTTCGCGATGCCTGCTACATCGACGGCAAATGGCATGGCGCCGGCAAGGGGCCCACCATCCCCGTGAACAATCCGTCCACCGGCGAG
Source organism: Bordetella sp. (assembly GCF_057362025.1). Lineage (NCBI taxonomy): Bacteria > Pseudomonadati > Pseudomonadota > Betaproteobacteria > Burkholderiales > Alcaligenaceae > Bordetella > Bordetella sp. The sequence goes on from NZ_JBMQQZ010000083.1 coordinate 258,422, forward strand.
ATCATCGTCTCGGTTCCCCGGCTCGGCCGCGCCGAGACCGAGCATGCCATCGAACGCGCCGCCGCCGCCCTGCCCGCCTGGTCGGCCCGGCCCGCCAAGGAACGGGCCGTCGTCCTGCAGCGCTGGGCCCAACTGATGATGCAACACCAGAAGGACCTCGCCGCCATCATGACCGCGGAACAGGGCAAGCCCGTCACGGAAGCCGCCGGCGAGATTGGCTACGCCGCTTCCTTCCTGGAATGGTTCGCGGAGGAAGCCAAGCGCATGGACGGCGAAGTGCTGCAAAGCCCCAAGGCCGGCCAGCGCATGATGGTGCTGAAGCAGCCGGTGGGCGTCACGGCCGCCATCACGCCGTGGAATTTTCCGGCCGCCATGATCACGCGCAAGCTGGGCCCGGCGCTGGCCGCGGGCTGCACGATGATCGTCAAACCCGCCCAGCAGACGCCCCTGACGGCCCTGGCCCTGGCCGTCCTGGCCGAAGAAGCCGGCGTGCCGGCCGGCGTCATGCACGTCATCACAGGCAGCTCCAGCGATATCGGCGCTGCCTTGTGCGAAAGCGAGACCGTGCGCAAGCTCAGCTTCACCGGCTCGACCGAAGTCGGCCGCAAACTGATGGCCCAGTGCGCGCCCACGATCAAAAAACTATCGCTCGAGCTGGGCGGCAACGCGCCGTTCATCGTGTTCGACGATGCGGACCCCGAAAAGGCGGTCGATGGCATCCTCGCATCCAAATTCCGCAACGCCGGCCAGACCTGCGTCTGCGCCAACCGCATCTACGTGCAGTCGGGCATCTACGACAAGATCGCCCAACGCCTGTCCGAAAAAGTGACCGCGATGAAAGTGGGCGACGGCTTCGAACAGGGAGTCACGCAAGGGCCGCTGATCGACGAAAACGCCGTCAAGAAAGTTCGCGAACATATCGAGGATGCCACGCGCGCGGGCGCAAAAGTGGTGGTCGGCGGAACGACCCATGCGCTGGGCGGCACCTTCTTCCAACCGACGGTCGTGCGGGATGTCACGCAGTCCATGCTGTTTGCACGGGAGGAAACCTTCGGTCCGGTGGCGCCGCTGTTCAAATTCGACACGGAAGAGGAAGCCCTGAAACTGGCCAACGACACCATCTTCGGTCTGGCGGCCTACTTCTATACCCGCGACAACGCCCGCGTGTGGCGGGTGTCGGAAGGCCTGGAGTACGGCATCGTCGGTATCAACACCGGCCTGATCTCCAACGAGGTGGGGCCGTTCGGCGGCGTCAAGCAATCCGGCCTGGGCCGCGAAGGCTCGCGCCACGGGCTGGATGAATATGTGGAATTGAAGTATCTGTGCGTGGATATCGCGGGTTGATCCAGGGCCCCCGCGCCGGCGGAAGAGAGGCTCGCGGGGTGGCGCCGACGCCTTCGGGCATCCGCCGCCCCGCCACCGGCGTGAACATATGCGTGCCCGTAGTTACGAAAGCGGCCAGATCAACTTCGGCCGTACATCCATGAGAAGAGTGACCCTAGAACCCACGGCATATCCCTCTTTCGCGTCCCATGCCACTGGCAGCAGCGTGGAACCTGCCGCGGGACCTTTGCCTGCGGACGCCAGCGGCGAAAGGGGCCGACTCGTCAATTTCGCCAACGTGATCGACATCGTGGTGGTCGGGAACCCCACCGAACAGGAGCTCGGCCAGCTGGAACACCATATCCGGGGCCTCTACTGCCTACAGACCTGCGGCAGTCTACTGCGAGACCTGTGCCGGCTGACCGAACAGCACGGCAGCTACCCCGTGATCGTCTTTCGCGCAGAGGCCCGTGACCAGCCTGTCACGCTGGAACGCGACCGCACCGCTCGGCCGGGCGCGCGCATCGATCCGCGCACCGAGCCAGGCGCAAGTTCAGCAGGCAGGCTCGACGAAACCCCCGAAATAATCGGCGTGATCGCGTCCCTCGCCGACGAGCTGCTGCGCGTCCAGCAAGCACAAAAGACCAACGCCGGGCTGCTCGACATACTGCCGGCGTCGGGGCACCTTAGCCTTGCCACGGATGAAGCGACGCCTGCCGCCCAGGCCGTAGCGCATCGCGAGACGCCTTGCATGCCCAGTACCTGCGGCCCGGCACGCAGCCCCTCCCCCTTGCCGCTTCCGGAGAGGCCTTCCGTCCTCCATGTGGATCGGCGAACGCAGGCCATGACGCGCCATTCCTGGCAAACAGCGCTCTTGCCATGGCTAGGCGCGGAGGACAATGCGGTCGCCGACGAATGGCTTACCATCGAGCGGGCCGCCCGCACCGAGCGGGATCGCGAAGGTATCGGGGCGTTCAAGGATTTCCTTGTGCTGCTGGCGGTCACAGACGCGCAACGGCATCGCGCGCAACGTATCGAGGTCGCCAACTGGCTGCGTCGGGCCGCGCTGCCTGCAAGCGCGCAGTTGCGTGCCGACGCCTTCGAAGCCTGCTTCGAAGGTGCGGGTAGTTGCCAGGACGGCGCCTTGTCCACCTGGAACAAGCTTTCCATGCTGGCGATCGAGGCCGATGTGCGCGAAGGGCGCTACCGGGGACGGCTTGCCGACTTGCATGGTGTCGCGCTGTCCATCTTCAGGATGAACGAACTCGAAAAAGTCGCTGGCGCGAAGGTCGAGCAACTGTACGCCGCAGAACAGCGGCGCGCCGAAGCGGAGCGGCGGCTTCCCGAAGAGGACCAACTGGGCTCCGACGACATCGTCGACCCGCTGGAAACCTATCTGGGGTATCAGGTTGGACTGCGGGAAGCCCTGAATCTTCCCATCCCCGTCACCCGTATGAACTTTTCCGATATGGCGCTGATCACCGCGGAAGACATCGACCAGGCATTGGAAGCCATAGGGCGAGCCGAGAAGGAACGCTTCCCGGCCTGGCTCCTGCTGGACTTCGACCCATTCCTGGAGGAAGTCCGGCAGCAGCTGGGGCCGCAGGCGTCGGCAAAAATCGTCGACGCCGCCATCGAGCGGTATGAGGCAACTGCAAAATACCGCGTTCCGGACAGACTGCATGCCCTGGGCCTGCCGGACAACGACATCGAACGGCTGAAGATGAGTGCCCGATTATCGCGGGAGATCCAGTACGCGGCCTGGCTGCCGCATGCCAACCAGGCGCTTGCGCACGCGGGCCTGCCCGCCTTGCCTGAACCGGATAAAGACGAAAGACGCCCCACCACGGTGCTGCCCGCCGATGCGCTGATGGTTTAAGCGCTCGAGGCGACCATTCAGATCGTGGGCGCCAGGCCGCCCGTCATCGGGACCACCGCGCCTATGACATAACTGGCGCGGTCGCTCGCCAGGAAGACCGCGACATCGGCGACCTCCTCCGGCTCGGCATAGCGCCCGAGCGGAATACTGGCTTCCCCCTTCTTGCGCGCTTCATCGATGCTGACGCCATGGGTCTTTGCCTCTACGGCCAGCCCTTCCTGTACCCGCTCGGTCACCGTGGCGCCCGGGTTGATCGCGTTGATGCGGATACCGAACTGCGCGTAATAGTGGGCGGAGCCTACGGTCGCCAGCATCAAGGCGGCGTTGGCGGACCCGCCCGCCAGATGCGTAATGGTGGGCGTCTTGCCGCCCGAACCGATGATGTTGACGATCGCACCCTTGGCATTGCGCGCGCGCAGGCGCTTGAGCACTTCGTCCTGGGTGTGGATGTAAGTGAAGAACTTGGCGTCCATGGCAGCGCGCCATTTGTCCGACGTCAGGGATTCCGGATCGTGGCGGCGTGCCGCGCCGGCGCTGTTGACCAGGATATCGATGGGCCCCAGGGCACTTTCGATGGCCGCCACGGCGCGCGCCGCCTGAGCGGCATCCGCCAGATCCGCCGAAACCGCAAAGGCCTGGCCGCCGCCCGCCCCGCCCAGCTGCGCCATGGCGCCGTCCAGCGCGGCTTGCCCGCGCGCCACGATACCGACACGCACGCCTTCAGCCAGCAGGGCCTTGGCCACGGCCAGGCCGATACCCTTGCTGCCGCCGGTGATCATGGCGGTCTTGCCTTTCAAACCGAGATCCATCGCTCGAAACCTCCAAAAAAAGGCGTGCCGGGATAACGGTGTCGGCCCGTGGCGCCCGATAGAACTATTTCTGCTGGTCCATCATCATGCGCACGGCCAGGCCGCCCAGCACGCCCCCCATCAGGTACCGCTGGGTCGCCATCCAGGTCGGATTGCGCGCAAACCACGCCGCGATGTGGGCCGCCGAGAGCGCGATCATCAGATTGACGGTAAAGCTGACCGCCGTCTGCGTCAGGCCCAGCATGACGCTCTGCGCGAAAACCGAGCCGTGTTCGGGCACGATGAACTGTGGGAAAAACGAAACATAGAATATCGCCACCTTGGGATTGAGCAGATTCGTCAGAAACCCCATGGCAAACAGTTTGCGCGCCGAATCGGCGGGCAAGGCGCGCGGCTCGAAAGGCGAACGCGCGCCAGGCTGGACCGCCTGCCATGCCAGCCACAGCAGATAAACGGCGCCCACCCACTTCAAGATCTCGTAAGCCAGCGGCACGGTCTTGAAGATCGCCGACAGCCCGGCCGCCGCAGCCAGCATGTGAACCAGGAAACCGGCGACCACGCCGAACAGGGAGATGACGCCCGCCATCCGCCCCTGGCACAGGGATCGCGAGATCAGGTAGATCATGTTCGGGCCAGGGGTCAGCACCAGCAGCAGGCAGGCGCCGGAGAACAAAAGCAGGTCGTGGAGTGGAATCACGGCGGCGATAAATCCGGGTGAGGAATCGTGCGGGTCGGCCCCATCGCCATCGGACAAGTCCGACGCGGCCGGCGTCCGGTATTTTCGTCGATTCGCGCAGCCGGGTCCATGCACGATTACCGAGGCGGGCGCCGTCCCGCTGCGACAACCCGGGAAACGCGACGGGCATGGCCGTTACTGACCGCCCCCTGTCAACTTCAGAGGACATCCCATGCACATTTCCGACACAATACCCCTCGCCAGGACATCCGCCGGCGCTTTGCCGTCCGCGCGGACGAACCGCGCGAACGATCCCGGCAGCTGCGGCGACAGGCCTGTCGTTGGATCCGGGCACGCGGAATCGACCGTCCATGCCTCCTCGCCCACGGGCCGGCTCGTCAACGTCGCGGACCTGATCGACGTCATGGTCAGCGGCAATCCCACTCCGCACCAATTGGGCCAGTTGGAAACCCATTTCCGGACGATCAATGCGATTCCTGACGGCAGCCATGCATTGCGCTTACTGCGACTCGTGACGGAACGGTGCGGCCGATACCCCACCATGGTGTTCCGTCGCGGGCATGACCACCGCCCTGTCAGGCTGACGCCGCAGCTGACCGACCGCCCGGGCAAGGCGGCCGGACCGCGATCCCGGGCGCCGTCGCACGGCACCGAGCGGGCCGTGGAAGAAACGACCATCGCCGGGTTGATCGAGTCGGTCGACGCATATCTTCAGCGAGCGCAGCTGGGACTACTGGCGGGGATCGGCACGCACAGACCGCGACAGAAATAAGCTGGCACGCCGCGGGCGACAGCGGCGGCCGTTCCACGGGCATTACCGGCGCACGCGCGATAGCGGACATGGCGGCGACGGACGCGCTTGCCATGGCACGCAACCGCGCCGCATCGGGCGCCAAGCCCGGAGAACTTTCCCGGCGGGGCTGCTACTCAACGCCGGCTATCGCACGCCTCCATTTGCGCCCCGCGCCGTATTTCCCACAGCCCTCCTCCCGTGGAATCCGCCATGCACACCACCAACACTGGTGGCCGGCCCTTCGGCGCGGCCATCAGCCCATTCACCGGCAACCTGCAGCCGCATCCGGGAAACCTCTCCCCCACCGCGAACCCGACGGCGCTGCCGGTCTCATTTGCCGACCTGGTCTATGCGACGGTGACGGGCGAGCCCAATCCGATGCAACTGCTGTCGGTCGAGACGCACTTCCGCGATCTCGCGCGCATGGAGGAAGGCGCGACCGCGCTGCGCCAACTGCGCGCCGTCTGCACCCAGCACGGTTGCTATCCAACGTTGGCGTTCTGCGCGGATTCCGTAGCCATTCCGCTGATCACCGCGCCGTCGGCGCCCGCCGTCGCCATGTCCGACGCATACGAGACGCTGCGGACGGCGGTGGCCGAGGTCTCCCGCCTGCAGCTGCGCCTGGTTGCGCATAGGTACATTTCCCTGCTCGCGGGCACGATCGCGCAGGCTGCCTATCCCCTGCCGACGGAGACATGCGCAGTACCGGCCACGCCGGCTGTCGCGGGCGGCCTCGTCCGCTACACGCCGCGGCTGGAGGCCGTCGGCGCCCTACATGGACAGGTGCAGTCCTACCTGGCGACGCAACAGCAGGCCGATCGCCCCCTGGGCGGCATCGTGGAGCAATGGCTGGGCCGGCAGGACGGCGAACTGGCATCGCGCTGGAACGACATCGACGCGGGGATGCGCGTTCGGAGCGCGGCATCTCCCGCGCTGGCATTCAAGAAATTCCTGCTGGGCCTGACATACACGCACGTCTACCGCCTGGAAAGCGCGCGCGACGAAGTCTCGCGATGGCTGATCTCGGCCGCCACGCCGGAACGCGAATCGCTGCGCGCCGAAGCCCTGCGCATTTGCGATGAAGCGACTGCGATGTGCAGAGACAACACCTTGCTGACGTGGAACCGCCTGAAAATGCTCATGTACAAGGACGATGCCCTTGGCGGACGCTACGCGGGCAGGCTGGGCGAACTCTGCCAACTCGCGCTGCGCATGCTGCGCTGGGAAACGCTGGAGTCGATCGGCCAGGCGAAGATCCTGGCACTGCACAACGAGAACAAAATGCGACGGGACAACGGCGTTCCGATGATAAACGTCGATCCCGTGGAGATCATGTTGGATTACCAGGTTCATCTGCGAGAGGAATTGCAGTTGCCGCTCAGCGTGACGGAAATGGTCTTCCCCTCGTTCAGCGCCCTGGTCGAGGACGACATGCGCACTGCCCGGGACGTCATCAGGCAGGTGGAGTTGGACTCTTTCTATAACTACCTGATGCTGGACTTCAGTCCCTTCCTGGCGGAAGTGCAGCGCCAGATTGGGCCGGACAGGTGTCAGGAAGTCGAGAATGCCATCTACGCCGGCCTCGATATGCTCGACGAACACGTGGCCACGCATCTGCGCGACGGCGGCCTGCTGACGGGCAACCCCGGGGCGGACGACGATGTGCGCCGCGAGATGGGGGTGCGCGTCGGCAGGGAGATCCGCTACAACGCCTGGCTGCCTTACGCCAACGCCGTACTGGCTGCGTCGGGCCTGGCGCCCATGCCCGCGCCGGACACGCCGCAGCCCGCCGTACCGCCGGCCCGCTGACCTCCGACCCGCCTACCCACCGCGGGCGCACCCCGCTCATGACCCCTGCGCGGCGGCCTTGCCCCGGCCATTGGCGCCGCGCCGTGCAGGCGCCGCGGCCTTGCCATCCCTGGTCTCTTTCAAGGTGGCATCGATCAGCGCCCCCACCATCCAGAAAACGATGGCCTCGACCTCTTTGTTCTTCGCGCCCCATATATCCTTAAGGATGATATGCGGCTCGATCCCATAGATGATGGACAAAGCCATCTGAAGGCGGTCTATTGCCTTGGCCGGCACCTGCTTGCGGAAGGGCTCCACGGCGTGCGCAAGGATGCGGATGCGGTGGCCCCGTCGATAGGGTTCTTCCTCCAGAATGCCGGCGCGCTCCAGCGCCTGGTGCTCCAGGGCCAATTGCGCAGCGGCGCGCATGTGAGGTTCGAATTCCTTAAACCGGATGAAGGTCGACTCGAATAGCTCCATGATGCGGGCGCGGCCGTCGGCCTGCGACGATGACCACGACCGCACCGGGCCCAGGGCCGTGTCGACCATCGCCGTGATCAGGCGGCTGCGGGTGGGAAAGTACCGGTAGGCGGTGGCGCGCGATACCTGCGCGCGCTTGGCCACTTCCGCCACGGTCGGGGTATGCCCCTCTTCGATGAGGCTGCTGGCCGCTTCCATCAGCAGCTTCCATGTGCGCGCGCGCGGGCCGCGAGTCGGTGCCTCGGGCACGGCGGTCATTGCGTTAGGGGAATATCCCATGCTCGTGTGTCCAGATTTTTATTGACAGCCGAAAAACCGTCTTCTAGCATGATTCAGAAAACGAGACACGTATCTTAAATCGGATCTTGTGTCTCAATCAGCGGCAATACTGTCAATTCCAAAAAAATAGATTCCTCGTCGAGGAGACAAACCGTGTCGATCGCCATCGTTCGCGCAGCCGGCACTTGTCCGGCTGACGGAATGCCGGTGCGCGCCTTTTACGCCCGCCCTATCGCCGCCGGACATCCGGCGCCATGAGTACCGAATTCGTCAATCGCATCGCGGTGGAGATCGATGGCCAGGGCGATGCGGTGGTGTGCATCCATGGGCTGGGTGGATCATCGAACAACTGGACGCCCGTCATGGGCGCCTTCAGCCGCTTCCGCACCCTGCGCATCGACCTTCCCGGCAGCGCGCGCTCGCACGCCGTACCGGGGCCCATCGACATCGATAGCCTGGCGCAGGCCGTGCGCGATGTCTGTGCCCGCCTGGGCGTGGAGCGGGCCCATCTGGTCGGCCATTCGCTCGGCACCATCGTTTGCTTCAAGCTTGCCACCGCGTCGCCGGAACTGGTCCGCAGCCTGGCCTTGTTCGGCCCCCTGCTCTGTCCGCCCGACGGCGCGCGCCCCAACATCCGGGCGCGCGGCCAGCGCGCCCGGGACGAAGGGGTGGCCGGCATGCAGGCCATCGCCGATGCCATCGTGGCGGGCGCCACCTCGGCCGACACACGGCAGCACCAGCCCACGGCCGTTGCGCTGGTGCGCGAAAGCGTAATGCGCCAGGACCCGGAGGGCTACGCGCGCAGCTGCGCCGCCCTGGCCGACGCGCAGGCCGTGCCGGTGGAGAGCATCGCGTGCCCCACGCTGCTGGTCACCGGAGACGAGGATGGTGTCGCACCGCCGCAGGCCGTGCGCGCGATCGGCGAACGGATACGCGACAGCCGCGTCGCGATTTATCCGCGCTGCGGGCACTGGACGACGTTCGAACGTCCCGATGCCTGCCTGCGCGAACTGAAGGATTTCTATTCCGCGCACGCGCGCTGAAGCGTGCCGTTTTTCGCACACCCAATCGCCAGGAGACCGCCATGGCAGAGGTGCTGTTTACCAACGTTCGCGTATTCGACGGAACCGGCGCGCTGCCCTACACGGGCGAGGTGCTGGTGCAGGGCAACCGCATCGCGCGCGTGTCGCGATCCACGCGCTCGCTCACCATGGGCGGGGTCACCGTGGTCGACGGCGCGGGAGCGTTCCTGATGCCCGGGATGACCGAGGCGCACACGCATTTCTCGTGGAACGACCAGCCTTCGCTGGACGCCATCCAGCGTATGCCGGTGGAAGAGCACGTCATCTGGTGTATCGACGTGGCGCGCCGCTATCTGGACATGGGGTGGACCTCCTGTGTGGGCGCGGCGACGGCCAAGCCGCGGCTGGACGTGGTCACGCGCAACGCCATCCGCGACGGGCGGGTTCCGGGACCACGCTACCTGGCGGCCAGCCAGGAAATCACCACCACGGGCGGCCTTGGCGATTCGACGCCGCCGCACATGCCCTATCCGGAACTGAGTTTCGGCGCCATCGTCAACGGCCCGGAAGAAATGCGCAAAATGGTGCGGCAGTTCGTGAAGTACGGCGTCGACCAATTGAAGATCAACCTGTCGGGCGAGTACATCGCGGGACTGCCCGCCGAAATGACGCAGTTCTCCGAAGAGGAAGTGGCCATGTGTGTCGCCGAGGCCAGGCGCTTCGGCAAGCGCGTGGCGGCGCACGCGCGATCCTGCGAGTCGATCAAGCAGTGCATACGCCATGGTATCGACATCATCTACCACGCCAGCTTCACCGACGAAGAGGCGCTGGACATGCTGGAAGCGAAGAAAGACCGCATATTCGTCGCGCCGGGCCTGGCCTGGCTGGTGAATACCTCGTATCACGCCAGCGAGTGGGGCCTGACCCCCGAGATCACGGCGAAGATGGGTTACCACCGCGAGCTGGAAGTGGCGGTGGAATCGATGAAGAAGATGCACCGTCGCGGCATACGCATCCTGCCCGGCGGCGATTACGGGTTCGCCTGGACGCCCCACGGGACCAACGCCACCGATCTCGAATATTTCGTCAAGTACGTCGGCATGTCGCCGCAGGAAGCCTTGCTGTCCGCCACCACCCTGGGCGGGCAGATCATGATGCAGGGCGGCGAGCTGGGCCAGATCCGCGATGGCTACCTCGCCGACTTGCTGCTGATCGACGGCGATCCCCTGGCCGATATCCGTATCCTGCAGGACCGCAAGCGCATCCTGGCGGTGATGAAGGACGGCGAGTTCCATCGCGCCCCGCAGATCGTCAGCGCCCGCAGCACGCGCTGGGCGGCCTGAGGCACGACGTGAAGCGCTACACGTCCTGGACCCTGGCGGGCGCCCTGCTCGCCATGCTGCTCGGCCTGGCGGCCGCGGCCATCGCCGATAACGCCCGGCTATTCGGCCTGTCGCTGCTGAACGGCCTGACCCTGGCCGCGCTGTATTTCCTGGTGGCCAGCGGCTTCACGCTGGTATTCGGACTGATGCGCAACGTCAACCTGGCGCATGGCTCGCTTTTCCTGCTGGGCGGCTACATCGGCTACACCGTCGGCGATGCGACCGGATCGTGGTTCCTGGCACTGGCAGCCGGCTTCCTGTCCGCCGCGCTGGCCGGCCTGCTTCTGCAACTGCTGGTCTTCCAGCATATGGAGGGACAGGACCTGCGGCAAACGCTGGTCACGCTGGGGCTGTCCATCGTAATGGCAGATATCTACCTGTGGATCTGGGGCGGCGAAGCCTATCAGTTCGATCCTCCGCGCTGGCTGCTGGGCGTGGTAAGCGTGCCGGGCGTGGGCAAGTACTCCGGCTTCCGCCTGGTCGTGCTGCTGTCGGCGATCGCAATCGGCATTGCCCTGTGGCTATTCCTGAACCGGACACGCGTCGGCATGATGATACGCGCGGGCGTGGACAACAAACGCATGCTGTCGGCCAGCGGCGTCAATGTGCAGAAGGTCTTCGCCATCACCTTCGCCGTCGGTGCGGGCCTGGCCGGCTTTGCGGGCGTCATGGGCGGCACCGCGCTGTCGATCGCGCCGGGCGAGGACGTGCGCTATCTCCTGGCCTCATTGATCGTGGTGATCGTCGGCGGCATGGGCAGCATCGCCGGCCCCGCCGTGGGTGCCTTGCTGATCGGCCTGGCCGAGACCTTCGGCCTGGCCTATGCGCCGACCTATGGCGTGGTGTTCACCTTTCTTATCATGGTCGCCGTGCTCGCCTTCCGCCCCCAGGGGCTGATGGGCAAGCGCGCCTGACCGCGCGAACGGGAGCGGGAAGCGCGATATGAGTGCGGCGAAATGGCGGCGGGTGATGTCCCACGGGGCGGCTGCGTATTCCCCCATCGGCACGGCGTCCTTGCCGGCGGCCGAGGGCGCACGCGCTGCCGAGGGCGCGGCGGCTGCGCCCGCCGGGCAGCCGGGTGCCGGCGGCACGGTACGCGCGCTGGCGGGCGGATCGCCCCGCGCCGCGATCCTGCACGCCTGCGTGGCGCTGGCGCTGCTGCTGTACCCCGTCGTGGCCACGCCTTTCTTCACGTTCCAGGTAGGGGCGCAATCCCTGGTACTGGGCCTGATCGCGCTCTCGCTGGCCCTGTTGGCCGGATACGGCGGCATGGTCACCCTATCGCAGATGACCGTCGCCGGCATTGCGGGCTATGCGGTGGCGCTGCTGGGCACCAATGCCGACGCCGCGCACAGCCTGGGATGGCCATGGTGGCTGGCCGTCGTGGCCGCGCTGGTCATCGGCACCTTATCGGCGACCCTGATCGGCATGCTGGCGGTACGCACCGAGGGCATCCATACCATCATGATCACGCTGGCCATCGGCGTGGCCTTCTTCTACCTGGTGCAGCAGAACTACACCGTCTTCAACGGCTTCCAGGGATTGGCGCGCATCCTGCCGCCCGCGCCGGGGAGCGCCGACCTGCGCGCGCCGATACCGTTCTATTACATCAGCCTCGCGTGCGCCACGCTGGGTTATGCGGCGGTCGCCTATGTGGCGCGGGCGCCCTTCGGCATGGCCCTGCAGGGTATCCGCGACAATCCGCGCCGCATGCGCGCCCTGGGCTTCGACGTGACGGCGCACCGCGTCGCCGCGCACGCGCTCGCCGGCCTGATCGCCAGCGTCGGCGGCGTGCTGCTGGTCTGGTACAACTCGCAGATTTCCCCCGGCTCGGTCAATACCACGTCCATGATCAATATCCTGATCATCGCCGTGCTGGGCGGCATGCGGCATCCCGCGGGCGCCTTCCTGGGCGCGCTGCTGTTCGTATTGCTGCAGAACTTCGCCATCGATCTGGTGGACCGCGAACGGTTCAACCTGGTGATCGGCGGCGTGTTCCTCCTGGTTTTAATGGTTTCGCCGGATGGCCTGCTGGGCCTCCGGCGGCGCTTGCGCGGGCAGGCTCGCCCCGCCGTGCAGGCTCATGCGAAGGACGCCGGCACGGGGCCCTCCCCCGCTGGGATAACCACGAAAACCAGGAGACATCCATGAGATACGCCCACACCGCATCACTCCCGTACCCACGGCGGCGTGCCGCGCTGGCCGCCGGCACGCTGGCGCTGGCCCTCGGCGCCTTGCTGGCTGCCCATCCCGCCAAGGCGCAGGAGGTCATCAGGATCGGCGCCCTGGCCACGCTGGAGGGGCCGTTCGCCGTTCCCGGCCAGGACGGCATGCGCGGCGTGGACCTGGCCGTGGCGCAGCACCAGGGCATGGTTGCCGGCAAGAAGATCGAGATCATCAAGGCTTCATCCAACGGCAATCCGGATACCGCCGTCAACGCGGCACGCAAACTGGTGGAACAGGACGGCGTGCAGATCCTGATCGGACCGCTATCGGGCTCCGAAGGCATCGCGGTGAAGAACTACGCCAAGACGCATCCCGAAGTGACCTTCGTCAACGGATCGTCGGCGGCGCAGGGCACGACACTGCAGGAACCGGCGCCGAACTTCTTCCGCTTCTCGACCGATGGCGCGCAGTGGCAGGCGGGCCTGGGCACCTATGCCTACAAGGACAAGGGCTACAAGCGGGTCGTCTCCGTGGCGGAAGACTATTCCTTTCCCTACTCGCTGCTGCAGGGCTTCATGATCGAGTTCTGCAAGGCGGGCGGCAAGGTGGTGGACAAGCATTGGGTGCCGCTGGGCACCAAGGATTATTCCTCGGTGATCGCGCGCCTGCCCGACAATATCGATGCCATCTACGTGGCGCTGGGCGGTTCCGACGCGGTGAATTTCTTTTCCCAGTACGAGCAGGCCGGCGGCGACAAGCCGCTGATCGCCGGGTCCATCACCATCGACCAATCCGTGCTCGGCTACAAGGGCAAGCGCCGCGATGCGCTGATCGGTACGCCCTCGGCGGGCCCCATCGCCGACAACTACGGCGACCCCGCCTGGAAGAAGTTCGTGACCGATTACCGCGCCGCCTACAAGGACGGCTTGCCCAGCCCCAGCCTGTTCGCGCACGCGTATTACGTCAACACCAAGGCGGTGCTGGACGCGCTGGAACAGGAAAAGGCCGACCTGTCGAACAACCAGGCCAAGCTGCGCCAGACCTTGTCGACCATGACCGTGTCCACGCCCACCGGCAACGTCACGCTGGACGAGAATCGCAACGCGATCGCCAATATCTTCCTGACCGAAGTCGCGAAGAACAGCGATGGCACGCTGTACAACAAATTCGTCAAGGTCATCCCCGACGTGAACCAGCGCCTGGGGCTGTCCAAGGCCGAATTCGACAAGATGGGACTGGGCTCGCGCACCAATCCCGAATGCAAATGAACGGCATGCACGCGGCCACCGGTTCCTCCGCCGGCGCCCGTCAGCGGGACGACAACGCCGGTGGGCCGCAAGCCGGTTCTCCGACGCGGCGCGCCGGCCATTCCCATGCGCTGGAACTGCATGGAATCACCCGCGCGTTCGGCGCGCTCAAGGCTATCGACGGTGTGTCGTTCAATGTCGAGGCCAGCCAGCGCTACGCCGTACTGGGATCGAACGGCGCCGGCAAGACCACCCTGTTCAACATGATCACGGGCGATTTTCCGGTGACCGCGGGCCGCGTGCTGCTCTTCGGCGAGGACGTGACGGCGCTGCCGCCCTGGGAGCGCGTCCGGCGCGGGCTGCGCCGTACCTACCAGTCCTCGCTGCTGTTCCGCGACCTCAGCGTACGGGACAACCTGTATCTGGCGGTATGCGGTGTATCGCGCGGACGATTCAGCCTGCGGCGCACGGCGCGGACTTCCGCATCGGACCAGGCTACCGAGGAGCTGCTGGCCCATGCGGGACTCACGCACCGGGCCGACACGCCGGTCGCGCTGTTGTCGCATGGCCAGCAGCGTCAGGTCGAGATCGGCATGGCCTTGGCCGGCGCCCCGCGACTGATCCTGTTCGACGAGCCGGCCGCGGGGCTGTCTCCCGCAGAGAGGCGCGAACTGGTGGCACTGCTCAAGACCCTGCCGGGGCACATCGGCTACGTCATCATCGAACACGACCTGGAGATCGCGCTATCGGTCGCCACGCGCGTCACCGTGATGCACAACGGCCGCGTGCTGCGGCACGGTACGCCGCGCGAAATCGAAAGCGACCCGGACGTGCAGGCCATCTACATGGGAGAACGCCAGCATGGTCACTGACGCACGCAATACGGCGGCGGGATCGCCGGCCTCGCCCGGCGGCGGTGCACCCGTACTGGAGGTCGCCCGCCTGAATGTCCATTACGGCAGCGCACACGCGCTGCACGATGTCTCGCTGACTCTGCCGCGCGGCGTGCTCGCCGTGGTGGGCCGCAACGGCATGGGCAAGACCACGCTATGCAATGCCATCACGGGACTGGTCCCCGCGCGCGGCGCCGTACGGCTGCACGGCCGCGACATCCTGGGCAAGCCGCCTCACGCGATCGCCGAAATGGGGATCGGCTACGTGCCGCAAGGGCGACATGTTTGGCCATCCCTGACCGTGGACGAGCATTTCCGCCTGGCATCCCGCAGCGCGCGCCGCGGCGAATGGACGACGGACCGCGTGTATGCCACCTTTCCCCGGCTGGCGGAGCGGCGCCACAACGGCGGTGCGCAGTTATCCGGCGGCGAGCAGCAGATGCTGGCCATCGGCCGGGCGCTGCTCTTCAATCCGACGCTGCTGGTGATGGACGAGCCCACCGAAGGTTTGGCGCCTGTCATCGTCGAGCAGGTCGCCGCCATGCTCAAGCAACTGGCCGGCGAAGGCCAGATCGCGGTCCTGCTGATCGAACAGAACCTCGGGGTAGCCATCGACGTGGCCGATACCGTCGCCGTCATGGTCAATGGCCACGTGGCGCGGGTGATGCCCGCCGGACAGCTGGCCGCCGACCGCGACCTGCAACAGCGACTGCTGGGCGTCGCCTCCGCGTCCGAAGCCGGTCCGGTCGATACCGCCCCGCCGGCGGCTCCGCCCGCAGCCGGCATGGTGGAAGTCCTGACGATACGACGCGAGCATGCGGACGACGCCGCGGCCCAGCCCGTCGCGATGGGCGGCTTCAGCCGTTGGCGGGATAGCGCGCCGCCGGTATCGCCCGACGATGCGGATCGGGCCGTCGGGGCCGATGCCGGATCGCCGTTGCCGCCCATTCCCTCGGCGCATCCGCCAGTGAGCGATGCCGTGAACCGTGCCGCCTACGTGGTTGGCACGTTCGATACCAAGGCTCGCGAGCTGTTCCTGCTGCGCGATTGCCTGCAGCGCCAGGGACTGAGAACCGTCACCGTCGACGTCTCGACGTCCGGCCAGCCTTCGCCCGCCAGCGTGCACCCGCGCGAAGTGGCCCGGCACCACCCCGACGGCGAGCGCGCGGTATTCAGCGGAGACCGCGGGTCCGCCGTCTCCGCGATGGCGAAGGCGCTCGCGCGCTTCCTGCCCTCCCGCCGCGACCTGGGCGGTGTCATCGGCGCGGGCGGATCGGGCGGCACCGCGCTGGCCAGCGCAGGCATGCGTGCCCTGCCCATAGGCGTGCCGAAGGTACTGGTGTCCACGGTCGCCTCCGGCGACGTGCGCGGCTACGTGGGCCCCAGCGACATCTGCATGATGTATTCCGTCACCGATGTCGCGGGCCTGCATCCCATCAGCCGCCAGGTGCTTTCCAATGCCGCGCATGCCCTGGCCGGGATGATCCTCCACCGCGCGCCGCCGCACCCCGGCCGCGCCGCCGTGGGCCTGACGATGTTCGGCGTCACCACGCCCTGCGTGCAGGCGGTCGCCGCCGAGCTGGGCGCCGACTACGACTGCATGGTGTTCCACGCCACCGGCATCGGCGGCAACTCCATGGAGAAACTGGTCGAATCGCGCCTGCTGCAAGGCGTGATCGACGTGTCCACCACGGAGATCGCCGACGAAGTCGTGGGCGGCGTGTTCTCTGCCGGGCCGGGACGCCTGGATGCCGTGATCGAAACCGGGATTCCCTACGTCGGTTCCTGCGGCGCGCTGGACATGGTGAACTTCATGGCGATGGACACCGTGCCGGAACGCTTCCGCGGGCGCAACCTGTATCGGCACAACGACAACATCACGCTGATGCGCACCACGCCGGAGGAAAACCGCCGCATCGGTGCCTTCCTGGCCGACAAGCTGAACCGCATGACGGGCCCGGTGCGCTTCCTGCTGCCCGAAGGCGGCGTCTCGGCGGTGGACATGCCGGACCAGCCTTTTTGGGACCCGGAGGCCGACCGCGCGCTATACGCGGCCATCGAACAGGGATTCCGCCCGACGCCGGGGCGCCAGCTGCGCCGCCTGCCTTATCACATCAACGACCCGCGCTTCGCGCAGGCGCTGGTCCAGGCCTTCCGTGAGATTCAGCCGGACACCCGGTCCGTTTCCTCCTCCCCAAGCCAGGAGACCCATCATGCCGCGCATCGCGCGTGAAACCATCCTCGAACGCCTGCGCGGCATGATTGCCCGCGGCGAGCCCGTTATCGGCGCGGGCGCCGGCACGGGCCTGTCGGCGCGCTGCGAAGAAGCCGGCGGCGTCGACCTGATCGTGATCTATAACTCGGGACGCTACCGCATGGCGGGACGCGGATCGCTGGCCGGGCTGATGGCCTACGGCAACGCCAACGAGGTCGTACTGGAAATGGCGCACGAGGTCCTGCCCGTGGTCCGTCATACGCCGGTGCTGGCCGGCGTCAACGGCACCGACCCTTTCATGATCGCCGACGTCCTGCTGCCGCGGCTGCAGGCGCTGGGATTTTCCGGCGTGCAGAACTTCCCGACGGTAGGCCTGATCGACGGCGTCTTCCGCGCCAACCTGGAAGAAACCGGCATGAGCTACGCCATGGAGGTCGATCTGATCGCGCGGGCCCGCGCGATGGATATGCTGACCACGCCCTATGTGTTCAGTGCCGCCAACGCGGCCGATATGGCCCGCGCCGGCGCCGACGTGGTGGTATGCCACCTGGGATTGACCACAGGCGGCGATATCGGCGCGCGCACGGCGCCCACCCTTGCCGAATGCGTTCCGCGCATCCAGGCCTGGGCCGAGGCGGCGCGCGCGGTGCGCGGCGACGTGATCGTGCTGTGCCATGGCGGACCGATCTCCACGCCCGCCGACGCCGCCTACATCCTGTCGCAATGCCCGCAGTGCCACGGTTTTTTCGGCGCGTCCAGCATGGAGCGTCTGCCGGCCGAAACCGCGCTGACCGACACGGCGCGGCGCTTCAAGCAAATCACCCGATAAAAGAGGCTCATCATGTCAGGCTCACAATTCGGCACCTTCCTGCTGATCGTGCTCGCGATCGCCATCGTTGCCGCCATCGTCATCGGGCTGCTGCACTGGCTGTACCTGCGGGCATCCAAGGAACGCGCCTTCGTCCGTACCGGGCTGGGCGGCCAGCGCGTGGTGCTGGACGGCGGCGCGCTGGTGCTGCCCATCGTCCACGACGTCATCCCCGTCAATATGAACACACTTCGACTGGAAGTCTCGCGCGGGCGGGACAAGGCGCTGATCACCAAGGACCGCATGCGGGTGGACGTCATCGCGGAGTTCTATGTGCGGGTGCAGGCCAGCGCGCAGGCCGTTTCCGATGCGGCGCAGACGCTGGGCCAGCGCACCATGGCGCCCGAACAGCTGAAGGAGCTGCTGGAGGGCAAGTTCGTCGATGCGCTGCGCACCGTCGCCGCCGAACTGACGATGGAGGAACTGCACGAGCGGCGCGGCGACTACGTGCGCCGCGTGCGCGAGGCGGTCGCCGATAACCTGACCAAGAACGGCCTGGAACTGGAAGCCGCCTCGCTGACCCAGCTGGACCAGACCCCCATGGAGTTCTTCAACCCCAGCAATGCCTTCGACGCCGAGGGGCTGACACGACTGACCGAACAGATCGAACGACGCAAGAAACAGCGCAACGATATCGAACAGGACACCCTGATCGCCATCCGCAACAAGAATCTGGAGGCCGAGAAGCTTTCGCTGGATATCGACCGCGAATCCGAAGGCGCCCGCCTGGCACAGGAACGCGAACTGGAAATCGCCCGTGCCGAACAGCGCGCCACCCTGGCACGCGAACGCGCCGAGCGCGACAAGGAAGGCCAGCGCGCGCAAATCGCCGCCCAGCAGGCCGTGGAAGAGGCCCGGCTGCGCGCGGAACAGATCGTCGAATCCAATCGCATCAACAAGGACCGCGAGCTGCAGGCGGCCGAGATCGAGCGCCGCAAGGCCATCGAATTGGCCGAGCAGCAGCGCTCCATCGCCGTGGCCATGCAGTCCAAGTCGCAGTCGGAGGCGCAGGCCGCGGCGGACGCGGCGCGCGCGCTGGCGGTGGCCGCGGAAGAGAAAATATTCACCGCGCGCGAGCTGGAAATGGCCGAAAGGCGCAAGCGCATCGAGCTGGTTGCCGCGGCGCAGACGGCCGAACGCGAAGCCCTGGGCCTGCGCGTGGCCGCCGAGGCGGAACGCGCAGCCAGCGAGGATCGCGGCTACGCCATGCGTGCCGAAGCGGAAGCACAGGCCGATGCGGAACGCATACGCCTCGCCGCCGCGCGCATCCGGCATGAAGTGGAGGGCGAAGGCCTGCGCATGATGAATGAATCCTCCAACATCCTGACGCCGGAAGCGCGCGCATCGGCGCTGCGCATGCGGCTGTTGGACAAGGTAGAGGGGATCATCCGCGAATCGGTCAAACCGATGGAGAAGATCGACAGCATACGCATCATGCATGTCGACGGGCTGGCACCCGGTACGGGTGGCCACGACCAGGGCGGGAATTTCTCCGACGCGGTGGTCAACTCGGCGCTGCGCTTTCGCGCGCAGGCGCCCATCGTCGACCAGCTACTGAAGGAAATCGGTTTGGACAGCGCCGATATCGGCCGCATGGCCGCCGCGGGCACCCTGGCCGCGCCGGCAGGAGAAAAGAAACCATGACGACGATATTCATCTCCAGTGTCATCGATGCGCCCGCCGCCGATGTGTGGGCGGTCGTCCGCGACTTCAACGGCATGCCGCAGTGGCACCCGCTGATCACGGACTCCCTGATAGAGAACGGCCTTACCCCGGACCGCATCGGCTGCGTGCGGTACATCCATACCCGCGACGGCGGCCTGATCCGCGAGCAACTGCTCGCCTTGTCCGACTATGACTACACGTTCACGTACGCGATCCTCGAAAGCCCGATGGGGGTGTCCGACTATGTCGCGACCTTGAAGCTGACACCCGTCACGGACGGCGATCGCTGTTTCGGTGAATGGAGCGCCGAATTCACCGCGCCGCCGGACCGGGAGGACGAACTGAAGCGATTCGTCGGAGAGGACGTCTTCCTGGCCGGCTTTCATGCGCTGCGCGCCCGCATGGCGCAACGGCGCTGATGGGGCATCGCATCCGCGCGCGGCGGACGGGCGCATCCCTGGATGACCGCGCTGAATGCCCGCCGCCGCGACGGCAAGCGAAAGATTTATCCCGCCGCCACACCTGCCCCGCCCTCCTTGCCGGGTGGCATGACAAACAGGATGTAATGGCGTTCGGGCATCCGGATGCCCCATGACGTCTTGGCGACCGACACCGTCAGGGGGGGCGCGCCGCTGAAGGCGGCCGCCGTGTCGCGGCAAGTCCTGTCGTCGTCGCGGCAGACGAACAGGGCACCTTCGCGCCGCACGTCCGCTTCCGTGACCCAGGGCGTGGTGGAGGCGTCGAAGATGTTCCAGTAGTGGATGCGCTCGCGGGCATAGAACGCCACCGCCCGAGCTTCCTTATCGTCGCCGGCAACCATGCGCAAGGGCTGTCCCGTGCGACGATCCCATACCTCGTGCGCGGCGCGCGCCAGCGCCAGACGCGGCTCCATCGCCAGCTTGTCGCGATGCACGGCCTTCAGATAGCCGCCCGCCGCCGACAGCGCCAGGACCATCGCCCAGTACACCGCCATCACGGCCGGAATGCGCCGCGCATCCACCCGGATACCCGCATTGCCGAGCACTGCCAGCCAGAAGACCGTGATCGCGAACCACTGGGTATTGCCCCACAAAGAGGAAAGATGCGTCCGGGTCGCCATGGCCAGCGCGCATATCGCCAGGAACGTCCCCATGGACAGCCACCACAGGTCGCGATTCAGCGAGCGGCGCACATAGCCGTGCAGCATCAGCTTGGCCGCACGGTCGCGCGAATGCCGCGCCAGCAAGAGCACGAAGACCATGCCGGGCAGCAGATAGGCCACCTGCACCAGGCCATACAGCACCATATCGCCCGCAACGGCCGTCAGGGGCCGGGCGATTTCGCCCATGCGTTCGTGCGCATAGCCGAACGTGGGCATGCCGTTTTCGACCAGCCAGCGCAGGTGCGGCCACAGCACCACAATGCCAGCCATCACGGCCAGCAGCACTTGCGGCTGCATCAGCCTGGCGCGCCATCCGGGCCGCGCCAGGCCCGCCAGCGCCAGCCCGGCCAGCAGCGCGACGGAAAAGTACTTGCCCAGCATGGCGATACCGGCGGCAACGCCCATCGCCAGCGCTGCCTTGCGCGTGCCGGTCTGCACGTAGCGCACGAAGAAATAGGCCGTCCACGGCCATAGCGACAGCAGCACGGTGTTCGCGTTGAATTTGATCGCCAACGTGGTGTAGACGGGCGAAACCGCCATCGCCAGCCCTGCCACCGCGGCCTCGCGCGCGGGCAGGAAACGGCGCGCCAGGGCCACGACGCCGCAGACACCCAGCACCGCATTCACCACAGAAAGCGCGAAGTACGCCGCGTCGGTATGCGGGAACACGCTGAACCAGGCGGCCGCGATCCATGCGAACAGCGGCGGGTGCTTGTGGTAGCCGGCCTGCCACGCAATGCCCCAGCTGTAGTTCTCCAGCATATCCCCGGCCCAATCGAGATTGGACCGATAGAGACTGGATGCGACGGTCCAGACGGCGGTGTGGATGGCGAGCAGCACGGCCAGGCGTACTGTGCCGGTATCGGAATCCGCACGCACGCGGCTTCCGGAAGAGTAGAAAGGAAGGAGGATTTCTGCCATGGGCCCGATCAATAACGACAGGAATGGGCATAACCATTCCGGCGCCATTAGGACTTTCTCGGGCCATCTCGTTCCACATGGGGCCGCGGGCGCACGGGCCGTGCCGTGGAAACGCGGCACGCCGGCCCGCAAATTCGTACAAACCGCCCCGCCCCTCGTGGAACTTCCATCAAAGCAATGTCAGTAATGCGGCGGCACTTCATCCCGCAGGCTGCGGAACGCCCCCTTGGCCTCGTCCGTGTCCGCGAGCTGCTGGCGTAGCTGGCCGAGGCGCTGCGCCAGCTTTTCGATCTGCGCCTGCTGCCTGTGCACGACCTGGTTCAGCTGTTCCAGCAAATCCTCGGCGAAACCCGCCTTGATCTCCAGTTCCTTGACGCGGCGCGCCAGATCCTCGCGCGTGTCTTCCGTGTCCATCAGTACCCCAGTGCCGCCCCGGCCGGGCGGCGTTCGTCGTTGGCGCCGTACAGATAGCCCGGGCGCACCGCGCCCGACACCGACGCATCGTTGCCGGAGCTGGCAGCGCCCTGGCCGCGCGACCCGTCGGGCAAGCCCACCAGCACCAGTTCGGCCGCGCCCCAGGGCGTCTGTTCAACCATTTTGTAGCCCATACCGCGCAGAATGTTCAGCGTGTCGGGCGACAACCCGTATTTCTCGTAATAGACCTCGTCCGGAAGCCATTGGTGATGAACGCGCGCCGCGTCGACGGCTTCCTGCGGGGCCATGCCGTGGTCGATGACGTTGAGCGCCGTTTCCAGCGTGATCGTGATGATGCGCGATCCGCCCGGCGATCCCAGCACCATGTAGGTCTTACCGCCCCGCGTCACCAGCGTCGGGGCCATGGACGACAGAGGCCGCTTGCCCGGCTCGATGGCATTGGTGGCGCCCTGTACCAGCCCGAACAGGTTCTGTGCGCCGATCTTGGTGGTGAAGTCGTCCATCTCGTCGTTCAGGAAGAAGCCGGTACCGGGAGCGATCACGCCGGCGCCAAAGCGGCCGTTCACCGTATATGTCGTGGAGACGGCATTGCCGTCCTTGTCGACAATGGAGTAATGCGTGGTCTCCGTTTTTTCGTGCGGCGCCATGCCGGGCTGGACTTGCGCCGACGGCGTCGCGCGGTCGCCCGCGATTTTCTCGCGTACCGCGGCGGCGTACGACTTGCTCAACAGGCGCCCCAGCGGATTGTCCACGAAGGCGGGATCGCCGAGGTAGGTATTGCGATCCATGTAGGCGTGCCGCATGGCTTCGACCATCACATGAACGGATTGCGCCGATCCATACCCCATGGCGCGCAGATCGTAGCCGGACAGGATGTTGAGGATTTCGCACAAGGTCGTACCGCCCGAACTGGGTGGCGGCGCCGACACGAACACATAACCCCGGTAGTTGCAGGTGATGGGGGCGGTTTCGGTGATCCTGTAGGCCGCGAAATCGGCCGCCCGGATTACGCCGCCCCCTTGGGTTGAGGCCTTCTCCACGGCGGCGGGAATCCGCCCTTTGTAGAAGGCATCCGGCCCGCGGTCGGCGATCGCCTGCAGCGTCCGCGCCAAGTCCGTCTGCACCAGCCGGTCGCCCGGCTGCAAGGGCGTGCCGTCCGGCCGCAGGAAGACCTTGGCTGCTTCCGGGTCGCGGCGAAACATGGCGATGCTGGTGTCGAGGATATCGGTGTCCGCGCGCGTCAGGACGAAGCCGTCGCGCGCCAGCGCGATGGCCGGCGCCATGACGGCCTGGCGGGACAAACGGCCGTACTTGCGCAGCGCGGTATCCATGCCCAGGACGGTGCCGGGCGTGGCAACCGCCCGATAGCCATACAGGCTGGCTCCCTCGATCAGGTCGCCCTTCGCGTCCAGGTACATATTGCGCGATGCCCCCGCCGGCGCGGTTTCGCGAAAGTTGATGAAGGTATCGCGTCCGTCGGCCAGATGGATCGTCATGAAGCCGCCGCCACCGATATTGCCGCAACAGGGATTGACCACGGCCTGGGCATAGCCCACCGCGACAGCCGCGTCGATGGCGTTGCCGCCATTTTTCAAAATATCGACGCCCACCTGCGAGGCGAGGTATTGCGATGTCACGACCATCCCATTGCGCGCCTCGACCGCCGGGCGCGATGCAGCCATGCCGGCCGGCAGCAATCCGGCCCATAGCACGGCGGTCGCCACGCAGGCCGCGATGTGTCGAAAACGCTGAATTGCCATCATTCCATCCCCTTGCAATCGATGTCTGACTACCCGGCGGCCATTGTAAGATGCGTCCGATGTTTCGAAGTCCTTCCTACCCTGGTGCCATGACACATCGCCGCGTGTTGTGTTTGCTGATCTTCTCGCTGGGATATGTATGCCTGGCCGCCATCAGCATGCGCGAACGCGACGCAGCGACGCTTTCCACCCTGTTCTGGCCGCCGGCCGGCGTACTCATGGCAGCCCTCATGCTGAATCCGGCGCGGCGTTGGGCCGGATGGATGACGCTGGCCGCGCTGCTGCACATCGCCACCGGCATGCTTATCGGCCAGCGCACGCTGCCCGTGGCGCTGGTCTTCGCACTGACTGACCTGGTGTTCTGCGCCACGGTCGCGGCGCTCTGGCGGTGGCGCACGCGCGGGGTTGCCTCGCTGAACACCCTGCCCGCCACGCTCTGGTTCATCGTGCTGCTTTCCGCCGGCAGCGTGGCCGGCGGCGTACTGGCCGTCCTGGGCCTGCGCGCGGCCGATCCATCGGCTTCCGCCGAGCACTGGTATGTGTGGAGCCTCGCCGGTTTCGTCGGTTGCCTGATCACCACGCCGATGATCGTGGCGTGGGCGCACTTCCGCCCGCGCGCGCTGGCCGAACAGAATGTGCTGCACTTGTGGATAGGATTGGTCGCGGCCTTCGCCCTGCTGGCCGGCACGACGATCGTTTTCGATAATCCACCGGGCGGCACGCGCATCGTCTGGCATGACGGCTTCGGCATGAGCTATGGCCCGCTGCTTTTCGTGGCCATCGTCGCGCTGGCCTGGGGCGCCCTCGGCAGTACGCTGATCGTGGCCGGACTGGCGCTGGTCGCCGGTTCCTACACGCTGAGCGGCATGGGCCCTTACGCCAATATCGCGCATTTCGACGGCGAACCGCTATTGGCCGTGCAGGGGTTCCTGGGCTGCGCCGCGCTGTTGAGCCTGGTGACCTCGGCACTGTCCGCCGATCGCGAACAGGCCCTGAAACGCACCGCTGCCCTGACCCGCCAGTTGGAAGCGGCCCTGCGCGTCAGCGGCCAGGTCGCGTGGGAGTACCGCCGCGCGGAACAGCGCCTGCACTGGCTGGGGCAACTTCCCCAGGGCATCCCTGTGTCCGAT
Organism: Bordetella sp.; assembly: GCF_057362025.1. Taxonomy (NCBI): domain Bacteria; kingdom Pseudomonadati; phylum Pseudomonadota; class Betaproteobacteria; order Burkholderiales; family Alcaligenaceae; genus Bordetella; species Bordetella sp. The sequence goes on from NZ_JBMQQZ010000083.1 coordinate 283,315, forward strand.
GCATCGATGGCACTGACCGACTGGCTGTCCAACCTGCACGAGGATGACCGGGACAAGGCCCGCGCCTGGCTGCATACCGGCGCGGATTCGTATGCGCAGCGCCGGCTGCGCGTCCGGATCCAAGGCCCGGATGGCGGCTTCCATGTCATCGAGATGACAGGGTCGGCGATCAGTCAGGTCCCGGACAGGATGACGGGACTGGCCGGCGCGGCCGCCGACGACGCCCCTTACTGAGCCGTCTCCCGGGGGGCAGGCTGGTCGAGGCAGCGCCGGCGATCCCGGCCGCCATCCATCCGGCCCCGTTGCCGCCCTGCGACGCCATCAGAGTTCGCGCACTTCCTGGTCGATATCCTCGACGGTCTGGGCGAAATGCTCCAGGAACTGCAGCATCTCATGCAAAAGGTTCAGGCTGGGGGCGCCGCGCAACGCTTCCTCCAGCGCGTTGCCTTCGTCCACCACGGGCCAGTGTCCCAGCATGCTGAGCGCACCCAGCGCCCGATGCAGCCAATCCGCGTAGCGCTCGCAACACTGTGGACAGAGATCGGACAAGGCATGGACCAGGTCGGCCCGCAAGGCCGCCAGCGACGCCTGCAGGAAGTCGCGCAGCGCCGCGTCGTCCCGTCCGAAATGTTCCCGCAGCGCCGGCAGCGCCAGCCCTGCGTGGGCAGCCGGCCGCGGCACCTGCCCCGATCCGGTGCCCAGCGCCGCGGTTACCGCATCGGGCGGCAGGCAATCCAGCAGCACGGCACGCAGGCGGTCCAGGGTTACCGGCTTGCGCACGCGCGCGTCGACATCCGGCCCGTCGTCCGGATGCCCATCGATCCTGGCGGTCACCATGGCAATGGGCAGGCGCGTCATGACGGCGGCGTGGCGCTCGTGCTCCCGCCAGGCCGTAACCAGTTCGGCGCCGCCCATTCCCGGCATCTGGCCATCCGTCAGCAGCATGGCGTAGCGGCCCGCTTTCAAGGCTTCCAGAGCGGCCGCCCCGTCGCCTCGCACATCGCAGGCATAACCCAGCGTGGCGAGTTGCCTGCGAATCAGATCGCGGTTGATCGCGTGATCGTCCACCACCAGCAGGCGCGGCGCGTCGGCTGCGATGTCGGCGGAAAGCATCGATTCGTCCACGGGCCGTGGCGGCACGAGCGGACCGCGATAGTCGGCCCGCGGGCTGGGACAGGATCCGTCCAGGCAAGGCGCGGACGGCGCCGGCAGCGCCAATTGCCGCATCTTGGGCGTCGCCGGCAATCGCTCCGAGCTCGCGATCGGCAGCCGGCACAGGAACGTTGCGCGTGTCCCCTTGCCCGGATCGCTGTCCAGCACGAGCTTGCCTCCCATCAGCGCGGCCAGCCGGCTGGACACCGATAGGCCCAGGCCGCTGCCGCCATAATGGCGCGAGATCGACGTGTCGGCCTGCCGGAACGGCGTCATGACCTGCGCGAGCTTTTCCCTGGGGATGCCAATGCCGGTATCCGCCACGACGAAGCGCAAGGACTGGTGTCCGGCATCGGCGGCATCCACGGTCAGCGTCAGGCACACTTCGCCTTGTGCCGTGAATTTGGCCGCATTGCTGATCAGGTTGGTCAGGATCTGCCGGATGCGCAGCGGATCGCCCAGCACGGCGCCACCGACCGCGTCGTCGACTTCACAACGGGTCTGCACGCCACGGCGGCGCGCCGGTTCGCCCATGACCATGACCACGCTCTGCACCATGGCGCGCAGGTCCACCGGCACCGACTCCAGGCTCATGCGGTTCGCCTCCATCTTGGAGAAGTCCATCACCTGGTCCAGGATCTGCAAGAGCGAATTGGCCGCCGAATTGACGGCCAGCAGCATCTGCCGCTGCTCCTGGCCCATGGCAGATCGCATGAGAAGATCCAGCATGCCGATGATGCCGCTCAGCGGCGTGCGGATTTCATGGCTCATCGTCGCCAGGAAGGTGGACTTCGCCAGCGTGGCGCTATCGGCCAGGTCGCGCGCGGCCTGCAACTGGGCCTCGACAGCGCGCCGGCGCATCACTTCCCGGCGCAATTGCCAATATCCCAGCGACACACCGATGGCGGTGGCGACGAGCAGCACCAGGCCCGGGAAAATCTCCCGCCAGAACATCCCCGGCCCGATGACGAAATCCTGGCCCATTCAAGTCCCGGCGGGCGCCAACGCCAGCGGACGAACGTCGGCTTGCGGCCCGACACGCATCTCGTGCGTATGGAACCGCGTCAAGGTATCGCGGTGGGCCACGCTGATGATGGCCGCGTGAGGCAGGCGTTGCAGCAGCGTTTCGTACAAATGCCTTTCGGTATCGGTATCAAGCGACGACGTGGATTCGTCCATGAAGAGGAACCGCGGCTTGAGCAGCAGCGCGCGCGCGAAGGACAGGCGCTGCTTCTCGCCCGGCGACAAGCGGCGCGCCCAAGCATCGGTCACGTACAGTTGATCCGCATAGGCCTCCAGCCGGCATAGCCGCAGTGCCTCGACGCACTCCGCGTCGCTATGCGAGTCGGTCGTGTCGGGATAGCAGATGGCTTGCTTCAAGGTACCGTCCGGAACATAGGTCGACTGCGGCAGGAACAAGGCGGCCCGGCCTTCGCCGCCCTTTCCCGTATGGCGACCGGTGGGTGTAACCAGGTCGCCGGATGCGTGCGGCCACAATCCGGCCAGAGTACGCAGCAGGGTACTTTTGCCGGCGCCCGACGGCCCGCGCACCAGCCAGCGTTCGCCGGGCGCCACGCGGAAGGTCGACGGAACACCCAGGGCATGCCCGTCGGGACGGAAGATATGCAGCCCATCCGCCGAGACCTCGTCGCCCTGTTCGCGCGACAGGCGGTCCGGATCGCCCTGCCCCATGCGCTTGCTGAATTCGCGCAGACGGTTGATGGTGGCGCGCCAGTCCGCCAGCGTGGCATAACTGTTGATAAACCAGGAACACGCGCCGCTGACCTGGCCGAAGGCGTTATTCAGCTGCATCAGTACCCCTATCGTGAAGGCACCGGCGAAGTATCGCGGCGCGGCGGCGACAAGCGGAAAGATTATGGCGATCTGGCCGTAGATGGAACTGGCGAAAACCAGGCGCTTGGTATATCGCATGATCTCGCGCCAGTTGTTGCGCACCGCGCCGAATGCGGCGCGCGCGCGCCGGCCCTCTTCCGGACCGCCATCGTAGAAGGCGATCTGCTCGGCGTTCTCGCGCACCCGCACCAGCAGCACGCGGAAATCGGCTTCCACTTTCTGCTGGCGATAGCCCACATCGACGAGGCGCCGGGCGATCTTGTGAACCACGAAAGATCCCAGGATGCCGTAGCCGATCGCCGCCCAGACCAGATAGCCGGGAATCCGCACGGGGTGCCCGAACACGGCGAAAGCGAGCGCGCCGGACAACATCCAGAGCAGCGAGACGAATACCGAAAACGTGGCAATGGTGGATATCAGATCGATCGAAAGCGCCAAGGTATTGGTCGCCATGCTGCGCAAGTCTTCCGCGATCCGCTGGTCGGGGTTGTCGACCACATGATCGCGCTCCATGCGGTAATACGATCGGCTCACCAGCCATTGGCGCAGGTAAACGTCCGTCAACCACTGCCGCCAGCGGAATTCCAGCATCTGCCGGAAATAGATCTGCACGGTGCTCAACGCGATGAAAATGAAGGCAAGCAGGGTGAAAACCAGGATCAAATGCGTGAATGCGGGTAGATCGCGCTTGTCCAACGCATCATAGAACGTGGCGTACCAGGTGTTGATGCGCAGGTTGATGTAGACGATCCCCAGGTTCAACGCCACCACCAACGCCAGCAGGCCGCGGGCACGGTGGCGGTCCTCGGAAATCCAGTAAGGCTTGATCAGCCGCCAGGCGGAAATTTTGCGTGCCCCGTCCGAGGGGAACATGGCTGCCAGGGAGGCCGGCGATATTTTGCCGCCGCTATCCAGGCTATCCGCCGACTGGGCGGCCCCCGGAGACCCCGCCTTGCCATGCATCGAACTGCCATCCTGCTTTTCGCTATTTGAAACCATGATATGGACTCATGACGGTATGACTGCCCAAGGTGATCCGTCCCGAAGCGCCGCGCGGTTTCGGAACGAAGCACCCCCCGGCGCGTTGCGCTATAGATAACAGACATGCCGCCGGCGAGAAGGTTTCAATTGCTTCGGCCCGGCGATGGGCAGCCGCTAGGGCGAGTCGAGCGGAACTTCCGGCTTTCCGGCCGACCGGGTACCCGGCACCGGGTGGGTATCCACGGCGTGAAAGGTATGGACGACCGAAAACTTGACCCGGTCGCTTTGATTGCGGCCGGCCGCGTGCAGGGTGCGGCAGTGAAAAAACAAAACGTCGCCCGGCGCCAGTTCGGGCGATACGGCGGAGGCGATCAGCGCGGCATTCTCCGGCAGATCTTCGCGCAGGAATTGCGCCGCGTCGAAGCGATCCGCCGCCAGCGTCATGGTGTGCGAGCCCGGCACCAGCCAGAGGCCGCCGTTGTGCGCGGTTTCTTCTCCCAGCGCCAGCCAGGTCGAGACCAGATCCTCCCGGTCGAACGACCAGTAGCGGATGTCGCGGTGCCAGCCCGTCAGGCTGCCGAAGCGCGGATGCTTGGTCATCACGCAATTGTGATGGGCACGTGACAACACCGCGCCCTGGCCGAAATAGCGATGAAGGGACGCCGCCACGGCGGAATCGGTGGCCCACGCGGCGAACAGCGGATCGCGCGCATAGGCATCCAGCAGGCGCCGGACCGTCCCGCCGCCTTCGGCGTGCCGCGAGGCGGGCGCGCCGGGATAGGCCAGGTCCGCCTCGTATTCGACCGGCGCGACCGCCTGGTCCAACTGGGCCCGGGCCAGGGCGAGCAAGCGGTCGCGCTGGGCGTCGGGCACGAAATCACGGGCAACAACGAAACCTTGCTCCCGCAAGGTGTCGAGCTGCACTGTTGTCAGCGGCGAAGACATCGAGTTTTCCGAAAGCGATCCGACGCAACTGGTATCGATGCGCGGCGTGCTGATGCACGTGGGGAATTTTACGCCAACGTCCGCGCCTGCCGCGCGCGACCGTGCACGCAAGGCGCGGCCCGCCGGCGCCGCGCGATCGCCCTACGAGAGACCCGGCCCGCCCAGCGTGGCAAGCCCTACCAGGGCGCCGCCCAGCAGCAGCCACAAGGGATGCAGGCGTGTGCGCCATCCCAGCACGGCCACCGCGGCGGCGATGGCGCCCAACAGCCAGCTGTCCACCGACGCTTCGGTAATCAAGGCGGCGCTGGCCGCCAGCAGTCCTACCGTGACGGGGAAAATGCCCGCTTGCGCCACCGCGCGCCACGGCTTGTCCTTGAAGCGCTCCCACAAGCGCATGACGAGGATGACCACGACAGAGGACGGCACGAACTTCGCGAAGCTGCTGACCAGCATGCCCGGCAGCCCCGCGATGTGCCAGCCCACCATGGGAACGATCATCAGGTTCGGCCCGGGCGCAGCCTGGGCCAACGCGAACAGCGCCGTGAAGTTTTCCGCGGTCATCCAATGATGCACGTCGACGACCTGGCGCTGCATTTCCGGCAGGATGGTATTGCCACCGCCAAAGGCCAACAGCGACAGTTGCGTGAACAGGACGCCCAGTTGGATCAGAGTGTCGATCATCGACGCATCCTCCAGTAAGCGAGGATGCTGATCGGCGTCAGCACCACCATCGTCGGCAGCAAGGGCAGCCGCAACACGGCGATGGCGACGAAGCACAGCGCCGCGACCACCATGCCCCGGTGATTCTTCAGCAAGGGCGCGCCGATCTTCAACGTGAGCGAAATCAGCAGCCCGGCCGCCGCGGCAGCCAGGCCGGCAAACAGGTGGCGCACGTGCGGATCGTCCTGGTAGCGTTCGTAGACCACGCCAAGCAGGATGACCACGACCGTCGGCATGAGCACGAAGCCCAGCATGGCGGCTATCGCGCCAGCCACGCCGCGAAAGCGCATCCCCAGCGCAACGGACAGGTTGATGATGTTGCCGCCCGGCAGGAACTGGCACAGTCCGAGCAAGGTGGTGAATTCCTCGCTGGATATCCAGCGGTGCTTTTCCACCGTCATCCGGCGCGCCAGCGGCAAGGCGCCGCCGAAGGCCGTCATCCCCAGCCAGAAGAACCCCAGGAAAAGCTGCGAGAGCGTGGGCGGATCCGCCAGGGGTTCTCGCGCGTGTACTGTGGAATCCGGGGCGGCGTTCATGGCGGCATGTCCATGCGAAGGAAAGAAGCATCCGGCAGGGCCGGACGAATGGATGTCTTGTATATTATATAAGACCTTGGCCGCAATCGGTCGGCGTGCGGCGCCAAAAACAGGAAAGCCACGCTCGCGCGTGGCTTTCCCGGACGGCTATCGATGGCGCTATGTCCGGCGCCCGAAGAATCCGCCCACGCTGTAGCGGATGCGAGCCCATATGGCCTTCAGGCCGATCCTGAGCATATTGATTTCGCCTGCGGAGGCCGCGCCGGGCGAGGCCCCGCGCCTGGACTGGATCATGCGCGATTGCGCCAGCGCCAGAATGGCCTGGGCCTGGCCAAGGACGGCCTGCGCCTGCAAGAGGACGGTTTGCGCGTCGATGGCCTGGCCGGGCGCCGGTCCGCCATCGGGCGGGAAGCGGGATGCCGTTGCGCCCCCGCCCATGGCGCCTGCCGCACCAGGCACCGAGGCAGCGAGCGCTACCCCGTCCGGCCCACCGTATGCCGCCCCATGCGTCGTGCCCGGAAGCCCTTCCTGCGTCTGGGAAGCGAAGCCGTCCGTCCCCACAGCTTCGGCGTCCGGCGCCAGGGATCTGGCCAGGTTGTCTTCAAACTGCCCCAGAATCTGAGACGCAACCTCGGCAATCATGCCGCTGCCACGCCCGTATTGCGCGACCGAGCCAGCCAAGGCGAGTCGGGTCGTCACGGTCACCCTTGTGCCCCCATCGGCCGCGGGCGTCAACGCGAAACTGAATTCGGATTTCGCCGATCCGCGTCCTTTTGGGTCGCTACCGGAACCCTCGAGCCAGGCGACATGGTTGTCGTCATCCCTTCGCACCATCGCTGCCTGTCCGTCGAACGTCAACCGGATGGGTCCCAACCGAACCGACACCGATCCCTTGTAGCAGTCGTTGCCCAGGACTTCGGTCAAGCGCGCGCCCGGGAGGCAGGGAAGGATGCGCGGCACGTCGAGCATCAACGGCCAGGCTTCCTCCAACGGCAGCGGCACGTGAAAAGTATTGGTGAACTCCATGGCAGTTCCTGAAAAGATTGAAGACCGTGACTAGGGCCTGTTAACGCTAGAAGGAGCCTCGCACTGGCCGAGTCCGGGGCGGCAGACTAGGCGCGGATGACGCGGCGTGGTTAATCCACGTGAGGAGTCCGTAACGACGTATGCCGCCCCGGACTCGGCCAGCCCGAAGGGTGAGTACGCAAACCGGCGCCTGGCCGCGTTACGAATGCTCGCCGTGGCATCACCACGACTGCGCTTCGTGCCTTGCCATCCACCGGTTTGCGTACTCATGCGAGGCTCCTTCTAGCGTTAACAGGCCCTAG